>JANYFN010000306.1 GCA_025362675.1 Limisphaerales bacterium
AAGGACTGATGGCCGCCCGCAATCGCGGGCGGGTGAAAAAAGCGGACGGCGAGGTCGAATGGAACGCGGGATGGACCAAAAAGGACGCCAACCGGGTGATCCGCAATGCCGAGACTTGTTTAGCCGGGGCTTTCTGCCTGAACCGCTGGCGAAATCCGGCTTCGTGGGCGGCTTCGTGGCAAATGTCATTCTCAGTTCTCAACCGTTGACAACTCGGCTGAGGAAATCCGGTAGTGGTATGGTGGTATAGTCGTCCGGCTTCGTCTGGAAGCGATTACTTCTTCTTGGAGAACGCCGCGTCAAAGGCCGCTTGGTTCGGTGCGAAGTCGAGATCGCGCACGAACGCGCAACTCTCGGTCGCGCCGTGGATGCGGTCCATGCGGCCATCTTCCCATTCCACCGAGAGCGGCCCGCGATAGCCCACGTCGTTCAGCGCGACGATGATTTCCTCGAAATTGATGTCGCCGTGGCCGAGCGAGCGGAAATCCCAGAAGCGGCGAGCGTCCGTGAAATCCGTATGCCCGCCAAACACGCCCACCGTGCCGTCGCCGTGACCCCACCAGACATCTTTCATGTGCGCGTGGAAAATGCGGTCGGCGAATTCGCGGATGAATTTGACGTAGTTCACGCCTTGATAACCGAGGTGCGACGGGTCGTAGTTGAAACCGAAGCGCGGATGATTCTTCACCGCCGCAAGCGCACGTTTGGCGGAGGCGATGTCGAAGGCGATTTCGGTGGGATGCACTTCGAGCGCGAAGTTGATGTTCTCTTTTTCGAACACATCGAGAATGGGCGTCCAACGTTTGGCAAAATCGACAAAGCCTTTGTCGAGAAACTCCTGACTGGTCGGGGGGAAGGCGTAGAGCGCGTGCCAGATGGAGGAGCCGGTGAAGCCGTTGACGACGGCGACCTCGCCTTTTCTGCCGCCGGGCTTGGCATCGAAAAATTTGCGCGCGGCTTTGGCGGTGAGTTTCATTTTTTCGGCGGCGCGTTGGCGCACGCCCTCAGGTTTGCCATCGCCCCAGACATCGGCGGGGAGGATCGCTTGGTGACGCTCATCAATCAGATCGCAAATGGCCTGGCCGACGAGGTGCGAGGAAATCGCGCGGCAAGTGAGGCCATGCTTATCGAGGAGCGCCCACTTCTTCTTGCAGTAGTCGGGTTCGTTTAGGGCGCGGTCCACTTCGAAATGATCGCCCCAGCAGGCGAGTTCCACGCCGTCGTAACCCATTTTTTTGACGAGCGGGAGGAGTTGTGCGAGAGAGAGATCGGCCCATTGGCCGGTGAACAGAGTGACGGTGCGTGGCATGGTTTGAAAAATGTGTTTCGGTTATGTTGCCAAAGTCAAAGTTCAGGTCAATCATTGCTGTGTGATTAAAATTAGTGACGCATGAGCGAAACGAAAAATAACTGGCAGTTGAAACTGTTGTTCGACGGACAATGTCCGTTCTGCCGCCGCGAAGTCGCGTGGCTGAAACGTCGCGATCGCGCGGGCAAGCTCGCGGTGGAAGATATTTCCGCGCCCGGGTTTGATGCGACGATTTACGGCCTAACGCAAACCGAAGTGGAAGGCGTGATGCACGGTATTTTTCCCGATGGGCGCGTGGTGACTCGGGTGGCGACGTTCCGCGCGGCGTATCGCTTGGTCGGTCTCGGCTGGCTGATCGCGCCGACGACGTGGCCGGGCCTGCGCTGGCTGGCGGATCGTTTCTACGAATGGTTCGCTCGCAATCGCGTGAAGCTCGGCAGCTGGTTTGGTGGACCGAAATGCGAGAACGGAAGTTGTCGGGTGGACCAGGAAAACAAAATCAACCGCTGATCAGCGGTTCATTGTTTGCACTTTAACTTTTCGGTGGCGCAGAACTTTTCCGCACTTCAAGTTCGGCCGGGAGCGGCGAGAGTTCGACAATTTCCTTGCGAATGAGTTTCATCAGGGCTTCCACCGCCGCGACGCCGAGTCGATGTTTCGGCTGGCGGACCGTGGTGAGGGGCACGCGAAAGTATTCCGCCGCCAGCACATTCCCAAAACCGACGAGCGAAACATCTTCGGGAATCTTCCAGCCTTGTTGCAGCAATGTTTCGGCGCAGCCAATGGCGACGAGGTCGCTCACGGCTTGCACCGCAGTTGGCTGACAACCTTCATTCACCATTTGCAACGTGGCGCGGGCGCCATCTTCAATCGTGCTGCCTGCTTGAAAAACTAATTTATCGTCCGGTTGCAAGCCCGCTTCGCGCAGGGCGCGGCGATAACCTTCAAAACGTTCGTGCGCCCAGGGCGCGGCGGGCGGGCCGGTGAGATAGGCGATTTTTTTGTGGCCGAAATCGAGGAGATGTTTCGTCGCGGAGTAGCTGCCAGCGAGTTCTTGGGTTTCGATGCTGGGAAAACTTTTGCAGAACGGCGCGGGGGGACCGAGCAGCACGGTTGGAATTTTTCGCGCGGCGATCTCCTGATAAATACGCGCCTCGGCCTCGAAGCGATAGACGGGCGTGATTAGTAAACCATCGACGCGGCGCGCGAGCAAACGGCGCAGACACGCATCTTCGCGTTCGGGTTTGTTTTGCGTTTGCGCGATGAGCAGATCGTAACCGAAGTCGTGCGTGCGTTCCTCGATGGCTGAAACGACGCGGGCGTAAATCGGATTCAGCGTGGAGGGAATCACGAGGCCGAGCAGCTTCGTCGTGTTTGTCCGCAAACCTTGCGCGCTGCTGTTCGGAACATAGCCGAGATCGTGGGCGAGTTTTTTTATCCGAGCACGAGTTGTGTCGGATACATCCGGTTCGTCACGCAGGGCTTTGGAAACGGTCATCACGGACACGTTGGCGAGGTGGGCAATGTCTTTTAGGCGGACCATTTTTTAGAATTAGAGATAGGTTCCGCGCCAGTGCAACTTACGGCGCAGAGCTTCGAGGAAGGAGCTATCGGCCAGTTGCAGGAGGCGCACGGAGCGGGTGCTGCGGCGAACAGTGATTGCATCGCCGGCGTCCAGTTCGCCCGCGAGTTCACCATCGGCGCTCAATACCGTGGCTGGCGATGCGGCCACGGCTTTCACTTGCAAAGTCGCGGATAGCGGCAAGATAATCGAACGATTCGAAAGCGCATGGGGACAGATCGGTGTGAGCGTGAAGACATCGGCCGTCGGCAAAACGATGGCCCCGCCCGCTGCGAGCGAGTAAGCAGTGGAGCCGGTCGGCGAGCTCACGATGAGGCCGTCGCAACGGTAGCGCGTGATGGGTTCGCCGTTCACGCTCACGTCGAGGGAAATCAAACGTGACACCGCGCCACGGCTGATGACGATGTCGTTCAAGGCTGGTGCCAGCACGCGTTGTCCGTGGCAAACGCCGGTCGCCTCGATGAGGGCGCGCGATTCAAATTTGAATTCTCCGCGCCAGATCAGTTTCAATGCATCAGCAAGTTTGTCAGAAGAAACCGCCGTCAGAAAACCGAGGCCACCAATATTCACGCCGAGAATGGGCGTGCGAAATCCGGCGATGTCGCGGGCCGCGTGGAGCATCGTGCCGTCACCGCCAAAGACGATGATTAAATCTACTTCGCTCGCCAGCGCGGGTGCGTCGGGAAACACGGCGCACTTGAGGCCGGCAATTTTCGCGGTGGCCGGGTCGCAGGCAATTGTTCGGCCCGTGCGCGCGATGAGTTGCGCGGCCTTGCGGACGACGGCGGCGCAGGCGGTCTTATCCGCGTTACCCACGAGGCCGATGCGTCGGAAATGTTCAGCGGATTTTTTCAATCAACGTCAGAAATTCTTTGTTCCCGGCCGGGCCGAGCAGGGGAGATTCAACCACACCACGCCAGCAAAGACCAGCCTGTGCGGAAACAAATTCATCGAGTTCGGCGATCACTCGCGCGTGGATCGCTGGGTCGGTGATGACGCCGCGTCCCTTGTCTGCTTCCGCCTTGCCCGCCTCAAACTGTGGCTTGATGAGCGCAATCAGCTTGCCGTCCGTCTTCAACAACGGCACGGCGGAGGGTAAAATTTTCTTTAGCGAGATGAACGAGCAATCGACCACGACGACATCGGCTGGAGTAGGGAAATGCTCTGGCTTTAAGAAACGGGCGTTGGTTTTTTCCATCACCACGACGCGCTGGTCGCTGCGCAGTTTCCACGCGAGCTGGCCTTGCCCGACATCCACGGCAAAAACTTTTTCTGCGCCGCGCTGCAATAAACAATCCGTGAAACCACCGGTGGAGGCGCCCAGATCAAGCGCCGTCAAACCGGTGACGTTGATCTGAAAATGTTCCAGTGCGTGCTCCAGCTTGTGTCCGCCGCGGCTCACATACTTCTCCGGCACGTCCACGGCGATGTCGTCGGTCGGCTTGGCGTTATCGCTGGCCTTGCGCGCCGGATGTCCGTTGACACGAATCTTCCCGGCGAGAATGAGCCGCTTGGCCTGTTCGCGACTATCGCAAAGTCCGCGTTCCACGAGCGCTTGGTCAAGACGGGTCATGTGATGTTTGTTAAAACTGTTAAGGCCGTGGCGGGAGATTAGACGTGGTAAATTTACCGGGCAAGCCTCGCTTTAATGGTTCCACGCTTTTACGGCCTCGTAACAACGCCGCCTCGCGCCATAGCGAATATGGTTTTAGCGTCGGCGCTTTCAGTGTTAGGATTATTCACGTTTCGTATGAACCTAGACAAAATTTCCATCGTTGATCTCGAAGTTTTTTATCGCGTGGGCGTGCCGGATGCCGAGCGCGCCCAGCCGCAGCGACTCTTGCTCACAGTGACTTTGGAATCGGACTTCGCCGCCGCCGCCAAATCGGATGGTATCGCTGACACGATCAATTATTTTTCAGTCACGCAACGACTTTTGAACTTCGGCTCGCAGCGCGAATGGAAGTTGATTGAGAAGCTCGCGTCGGATATCGCCGCAACGGTCTTGACGGAGTTCAAGCCCCGCTCCGTTTCGGTCGAGGTGAAGAAATTTATCATTCCGGAAGCGCGTTACATCTCCGTTTCGTTGATCCGCCAATGAAAAAGGCGAGGCCGTATAGCCTCGCCTTTGAGATTAGTTCCTCAAAAATTACTTCTTCGGCGCCACAATCTTCTTCGCCTTTTCGTTAACCAACGTGGCACCCTTGCCGACGCGCTTGCGGAGGTAGGTGAGCTTGGCGCGGCGCACTTGGCCTTCGCGCTCGACTTCGATCTTATCCACGCGCGGGGAGTGCAGCGGGAAAATACGTTCCACACCTTCGCCGTAGCTGATCCGGCGGACCGTGAAGGTCTCGTTTAAGCCGCCGCCACGTTTGCCCATGACGACGCCCGAGAAAATCTGGATGCGTTCCTTGTCGCCTTCGACAACTTTGGTGTGAACTTTGACGGAATCGCCGACGTTAAACTTCGCGTCGTCTTTGCGAAACTGTTCCGATTGAATTTTTTTCAACAATGCCTGGTTCATAAATTATATTTTCTGTTTTAAATACTTCGTTTCGAGTCCGGCGAATCACCTAGACTCAAAGTTTCATTCACTGCAACAAATCCGGACGTCGCGTTTGCGTTTTCAACTTCGCCTGTTCGCGCCGCCACTTCTCGATCTCCGCGTGATTGCCGGATAACAACACATCCGGCACCTTCGCGCCCCGAAATTCTGCTGGCCGGGTCCACTGCGGATACTCCAGTAAGCCGGCGCTGAACGATTCGTCCGACGAACTCGCATCATCGCCCAATACTCCCGGCAACAACCGCGTCACCGCATCAATCACCACCATCGCCGGCAGGGCACCGTTCGTTAGCACATAGTCGCCGATGGACAACTCGTCATCCGCTAACATCGTCCGCACCCGCTCGTCAAAACCTTCGTAATGGCCGGTCACGAGCAACAAATCTTTTAGCGCGGCTAATTCGCGCGCGATGCTCTGATCAAACTTCCGTCCGCCAGGTGATAGCAAAATTACTTTCGTCGCCGGACGTTTTAAACTTTCCACCGCTTCAAACAGCGGCTCCGGCTTCATCAACATTCCGGGGCCACCGCCGAACGGACGATCATCCACCGTCTTGTGCCGGTCATGCGTCCAATCGCGCAACTGGTGGATATTCAGATCCAGCAAACCCGCCTTCCGCGCCCGCATGATGATGCTCTCATCCAGCGGTCCGGCGAACATTGCCGGAAACAAAGTCAGCACGTCAATTTTCATTCACGTTGGAGTGCAAACTTTAGCTTGCCCGGCCGAAATTTTCATAAAGGAACAAGCTAAAGCTTGCACTCCAACTACAATTCATCTCGCCAGCTTGTCTTCCACTATCTCCACCGAGCAACGTAATCCCTTTTTAGCGCTGCCCACTAGCAACAGGGAGCGGATCGCGTTGATCGTTACGCCTTGGCGTCCGATAATCTGACCGACATCGGATGGGTTAAGGCGCAGTTCATAAACCGTCACGCCCGCGCGCTCGACCGGAGTGACTGTCGCGGCCTCCGGATGTTGCACGAGCCCTTTGACGACGTATTCGAGGAACTCCTGCATGGCGGGGAATCTAAATCAAGCCGCCGCTGCACTCTTCGCCAGCTTCTTGAGGAAGCTCGCCACGGTATCGCTCGGCTGCGCGCCTTTGCTGATCCAGTAGTGTGCGCGATCTTGCTTGATCGTAAAGTTTTCACCCGTCTTCAGCGGATAGTAATTACCGATTTCCTCGATGAATTTTCCATCACGCGGACTGCGGCTGTCGGCGACTACGATGCGGAACACCGGGGTGTTCTTCGTGCCGACTCGTTTCATGCGAATTTTTACAGACATAATTGTTTCAAAAGAGCGCGTAACTTATCAAGCCCGCTTCATTTTGCAAGACATCATTTGCAAATCTTCGGGTTAATTTCATCCGTCGCCACCAGTTTATCACCAACTTTCTCCGACCACACTTCTTTACTTCCTTCCTATCCCCGTGCTCACCCTTGCACTTCAAGCCGACTGGCTGAACTCACCGCCAACGCCACTGACATCCGTCATTTTCTCGCTGCGCGTTGGTTTGGTCCATCTGCCACCACGTCCGGCGTGTCAGCCGCTCTATTTGGTCATAGTTCCAGCTCATTTGGCGCGTCTGCCATCATCTTCGGTCAAGCTGCCGGTTCACTTGGCGCGTCTAGCCGTATGTTTTTTGACTCTGGCGCAACGTCCAGTGATATTTATTCAACTTATTTTGAACATTTCACCCCTTCACAACTGTCTAACAGGGGATAAAGGGACTGTTAAACTAACTAAACCATCATGACCACTAAACAAATCAATAAACTCGACATGTATCTCGCTGTGGAAGGCATCTGCGATCTCACTACCTCCGCCTGGCAAACGCTCCAAGGTTTTTTCGATGCCTATGCGGATTTGAAAACTCACATCAACACCATTCAAACCCTCGCTCAAAGTCAGGGTCAAAATAACTCCGGCATCACGAAGGACAAGTTAGTGGCTCGCACCGCCATGTGTGCCCTCGCCGAACCCATTGGCAAAGCCGTCCATGCCTACGCCCTCAAAACCAAGAACAACACCCTCGCGCAATCCGTGGATTTCTCCATGAGCGATCTCAGCGGCGGGCGCGACGTGCAATCTAGCGATCGCTGCCAAACCATCGCCACCCTTGCCACCACCAATCTGCCCAACCTCACCAACTACGGCGTGAAAATTCCCAAGCTCACCGCACTCACCAACGCCGTCACCACCTACACCGGCCTCCTCAGCAAACCCCGTGATTCCCGCGCCAAAAACAAAACCACCACCGCCAACCTTCCCGTCGAATATTCCGCCGCCGATAGCGCCCTCGTCATCATGGATGATCTCACCGGCCAGCTCACTGATACGACATTCATCAGTGATTATCGCAATGCCCGGATCATCGTGGATACCAACGCCCGCCGTCCCAAACCTAAAACCCCTCCGCCGCAGCCGGGCACTGCGACTAGCTGAACTCTTGGGGATAAGACCCCATCACCCAGACATTGGGCCGTTCGTGATTTGAGACTTTGGTGGCAGGGCACGTCGCTCCGCGCGCCTCGGTTTGGTTCGGGCACCTGGCTTTGATAATAGCCCGGCCATTCATGGCTGGGTAGGCTGTCAATACATTGACCAGTCCCCAGGGGACGGCAGAATACTCCTTTCGTCCCTGCGGGACTTGTTCCTTGGCGGCACGAATGACCCAGTGCTAAATCACTGGGCTATTCTCGAAGTTTCTAAAACGAAGGGCGGCGCGCACGGAGTGACGCTGCCTGCTCGCAGCTCATGCTTGCCAAGAAAAACGCCCTGACCAGTGAAGGTCAGGGCGTTGGTATTTACTTCCGTTCAATTATAGTGGGTCCGGAACTTGCCGTTCGTGACTTCCAGCACGGCGGGGGTCGTGCCAGTATCGCCGAGGGCGTGGAAGGTGAAACGGCCACTCACCATCTTAGTGCTCGTATCAATCGCATCAATGATCACGGTGCCATGACTCCCCACGGACGCACTGCCGTTAGCGACGGCCCAAGATTGAGGTAAGCCACCGGTTAATCCAGTCTTGGTATAAAGCATGATGCCGCCGCTGCCGGAGTTATCCATCTGCTTGGTGCCGGTCGAAAACTGAACGCCTTCGAAGTCAAAGATGTTCAATGAACCATTGAAGAAATTGACTTGCAGCTTGAAGCTGGAGCCAGCAACCCCATTCACCGCATTTCCCAAGGCGTTCGGGGTGATGTTCACCGCCGTGGCCCCAAGCGTCGCGGACATGAACACGGGGCCGGTGATCGGCACGGCATTCACATCCGGCTTATCCGCGAGACTCAAGATTGCGGTGGCAGGTGAGCCTACATACGGCCCGCTCAACGAGAGATTCACCGTCTCGGTGGTTTCCACAATCGAGTCCGCGATGATTGGAACCAGAATGGTCTTGTTCGTCTCGCCGGCGGCGAAGGTGATAGTGCCGCTCATGTCCGTGTAATCCAAACCGGAGGTGGCCGTGCCGCCGCTCATCACGAAGCTGGCGCTGATGCCGCTCGCCAAACCGCCGGTGCGCGTGACTTTGATCGCCGCCGTGCCGCCTTCGGTGCCGCTGAAACTGGCCGCGCCAAATTGGATGGTGCCTGCCGTGTCATTGTCTTGAATGGTGATGGTCTCGGTGGCGTTGCCGCCGAGTTGGGCCCCGCCGCCTTGCGGATTGGAGATGGTGAAGGTGAAGGTCTCATCATTTTCCACCACGGTATCGTTGATGATGGGAATGCTGATGGTCTTGCTGTTGACGTTGGCGGGAATGGTCACGGTGCCATTCGTCGCGCGGTAATCGGAACCGGCGAGGGCAGTGCCATCGGCGGTCGCGAAATTAACCGTGACGGGTGAGGTCAACACGCCGGAGCGCACGAGCGTGACGACGACGTTGCCTATGCCTTCGCTGACGGTCACCGTGGCGTTACTGAGGCTGACGCTGTTCTCATCATCGAGGATGGTGAGCGTGGCGACGTTGTTGGTCGTGAGGGTGGCGCCGCCCTGCGGGTTGGCGAGGGTGAGCGTGAAGGATTCGTTGCCTTCAACGAGCGTGTCTTGAATGATCGGAATGGCGATGACTTTGTTCGTCTCGCCCGCCGCGAAGGTGAGCGTGTTATTGACGTTGCCATAATCAACATCAGAAGTGGCCGTGCCGCTGGTGGTGAAGTAATCCACGCTCACGCCGCTGGCTTTGCCGCCGGTGCGGATGATGTTGACGTAGAAGTTCGTCGCGCCTTCGCTGGCGGAGTAATTCGTTTTGATGAAGCTGAACTTGCCGCCGAGATCATCTTCGGAGATGGTCAAAGTGGCGAGGTTGCGGGTGCCAATGCTGCCGCCGCCAGTCGCATAGTTCAGGGAGAGCAAGACGGTGGTGTTGCCGCCAACGACCGTGTTGTTCAAGATCGGCACGCGAATCTTCTTGGTGGTCTCACCATTGGTGAACGTAACGGTCTGGGTGACGTTCGAGTAATCCACGCCGGCGATGGCAGAGCCATCGGCAGTGAGGAAATCCACCGTGACGCCGCTCGCCAAACCGTTGCTGCGGACGAGGGTGATGATGGCATTGGTGCCGCCTTCGGTCACGGCGTAGTTATTCGTGCTGAAGTTGATCACGCCGCCGAAGTCGTTGTTCGTGATGATCACGGTGGTGATGGATTGCAAACCGAGCAAGCAGTTGGTCGGATTCGAGAGTTGCACTTGGAAGGTTTCGTTATCTTCCACGATCGTGTCGTTGGTGATGCTCAAGGTGATGGTCTTGGCCGTGACGCCGGCCGGGAAAACTAACGTGCCGTTGGTGGCGCGGTAATCAAGCCCTGCGTTCGCGGTGCCGTCGAGGGTGTTGTAGTTGACGCTGGCCGGGACAAAGAGTGCGCCGCTGCGAATGGCGGTGATGCTGAACGTGCCGACGCCTTCGCCGACGGTGTAAGTGGCGTTGGTGAAGGCGATGCTGGATTCATCGTCTTTGATGGTGAGGATGGCGGTCTTCGCCGTGTTATTCGTGCTGACATTCGCACCGCCGGTGGCGTTGCTCAATTGCACGGCGAAGCTCTGATCGCCGTTCGGCAACGAGTCATTGATGACGGCGACTTGGAACGATTTGGATAACTCATTCGAGCCGAACGCCAGTGTGCCGTTCGTGGCCACGTAACGAATGCCGGCAAGCGCGGTGCCGTCCACCGTATTGAAATCCACGGTCACGCCGCTTGCTGCGCCGCCCGTGCGGAGGACAGTGACGAGGAAGTTCGTGGAGTTTTCATTAGTGACGTAGTTGCTTTGTTTGAACGCGAACGTGCCGCCGAGATCATCGTTGATAATGCTGACACGGGTGATGTCATTGGTGCCGAGCGCAGCGCCGCCGCTCGGGTTGGTGAGCGCAACGTGGAAGACGGGATTGGTTTCGAAGATCGAGTTATTGATGATAGGGATCGTGATCGTTTTGCTCGCGATACCAGGGCCGAAAGTGACGGTGCCGTTCGTGGCGATGTAGTTCAATCCAGGAATTGCCGTATCGCCAAAGGAGTAACTGTAAGCGAAGTATTCGGCGGCTACCGTGCCCGTAGTGCCACCGATGCGGTTCACGGTCAGGGTGATGAACTTGGCAGCTTCCGGGATGGAATTGCTGCGCGTCGCGAATTGCAATTTGCCCGCAGCGGCGACCTCATTATCCACAATGGTGAGAACGGCATTCGAGCGCGTGCCGATTTCAGCGCCGTCCTGAGGATTCGTGAGAAAGAGATTCACCGTCCGATTCCCGTTGAGCAGAAAATCATCGTTCACGCCGATTTCATAATCAACTGAGGTTTGGCCGTCGTTAAAATTAATCGTCCGGTAGAAACCAGTGTAATCCTGTCCGTCATGAGCGGTGCCATCCGTAGTGCCAAAATCAACCGAGACAGCGCCGACATCACCGCTGCGCGTGATAGTGACAATCGCCGCCCCGGAATTTTCGAGCGCGGAAAAGCTGCTGGCGGCAAACTGAATGCGGCCATTGCTCGGCGGCGTCGGTAGAGTGGTGAGCGGGAAATCCGTCTGGCGGAAATAACCGGCCAAACCTTTCGCTCCG
Organism: Limisphaerales bacterium; assembly: GCA_025362675.1. Classification (GTDB taxonomy): domain Bacteria; phylum Verrucomicrobiota; class Verrucomicrobiia; order Limisphaerales; family UBA11358; genus UBA11358. The sequence continues at coordinate 11,517 of JANYFN010000306.1, forward strand.
GGATAATTGGTAGAGAGGGCCGTGCGTTTGACGAACATCAAGCTGCCTTGATACGCCGTGCCATAGTCCAGACTGTTCGCCGGAATCTGCGCTGTGAGGTTCGTGCCGTTCAAGGCATTGGTTTCAAACAAAGCCGGTGTGGAGACCACTGAGGAACCATCCGGCGCGGTGACGTTGACAATAATAAAATCATTCGTGGTGCCGTTCGTGAACGCGCCCCACGACAAATTCAACGGCTGCGAGGCTTCGACCGCCTGCACGTCGTCCCAGTTGGCGAGCTTCGGCACGGGCGGGAAAGCATCGGTGGGCAAAGCCAACGCCGGTTTGTTGGTGCCGTCGTGTTGGCCCACGATGGTGTAGTTATAACTGCCCACGGCATACGCTGCATCCAACGATGTCTTATTGGTGAAGCCGGTTTCAAATTCAAAATTGCCATCGTTGTTCGTCAAGGTGCGAACCTGGGCGTTCGGGAGTTTCAAGCTCACCGCCTGCACCGAGTCCGTAGCTGAGCCATCCACAAAAGAGGTGAATTTAAACGGACGATTATTGGTAAGCGTCAGGACTGTGTTAGCATTGGTCTGGAAATAATCCTGACCCTTGGCAACCACAAATCGGGTGACATCCCCCGCGTGAACGGCGGTCATTTGGCTGAACGCTAGCGTGGTCAGCAGTGTGCAATATAATTTCTTTATTTTCATGTGAGTGTATTGGTTCCCTTAAAACGAAGGAATATCATTACAATTAACCGCACTGGCTGCAAGTTAAAATCCACCGCCAACAGGTTGGTTACTGGCGATCCTAATTTCTGCGTGGACTTTAACCGGGGCGTGGATTAAATCATTTAAACATGAGTCGTCCATACGAAGAAATTCTCGACGGAGCCACGTTGCCGCGTTCCGCACCCGGCGAACGCCACGAACAAATCTGCGCCCGGCTTCATCGCGAACTGGCTGTCGCCATCAACGGCCTTGCCGCGTTGCAACTCCTTCCGCCGCGCACCGCCGTGCCCGTCCTGCGCGGGACTCTGTTTTGTCCCGACCTCGCGCTCGTGACCAAGGCAACGGGTAAGCTTTTTCTCGCCGCTGAAATCGTTAGCCGCGACGACCATAAAAACGACACTGTCACCAAAAAAGAAATTTACGAACAGATCCGCGTGCCCCGTCTTTGGATGGTGGACCCGCGCTACGACAACGTGGAAATTTATCACAGCTTCGAGTTTGGTTTAAAACTGCAAGCCATCCTCGCTGGCAGAGAAAAACTTACGGAAAAAATTGTTCCCCAATTTGAGATCACCGTCGCAGATTTATTCTCCGCCGCTGCTTGAGGCTTACGGCAATCCGAGGCGATAGAATCGCGCCGTTTGTCCTGCGGGCAGCGGATTGGTGAACGCGCAAAATCCCGACAGCTCAGATTTGTTTGTGGCCAGGCGCGTCCATTGCGCTGTGGCGAGTAGAAGATTGGTGGTGGCGAAAAGATAGCTGGTCTGGTTTGCCCAACCGTTCGCCGTAAAAATTAAATTTGTTCCAACCTTGGCGACACTCGGATTGGGCGCGTTGGTGGGGCCAACTTCAAAAGCTCCCAGCTCCGGCGCGGCTCCGTAAAACGCAAAGCCTTGATTCGTGCCCGCATTGAGGCAATCGCTGGAGTTGGTCAGCCGCAAAAAATTTATTTCCGGCAAGTCGCCATTCGCCTGACGCGGCGCGGTGAGCAAACTTTCGTCGAGCGAGAGGAAGTCGCTGGCGTTGACGGTCACCGGCAGATTGAAGTAGTTAAAATTCGTATCATTCAATGGCCCCAGATTAACCAGCTCAGCCGACGACGCGAGATAGCCGAGATTGTTTTTCATCACGTGATTAAATCCCGGCACGTCGTTCGTCACGCTCGTGTTGTTCGTGTTACAAAGCAGGTTGTAGTTGATCGTATTTCGATACGAGGTGTTGTTGATCCAGATCTGGCCGTCCAAATGGTGATTCGCATAAATGCCGTTCGCGCGGTTCCGCACCGCGACACAGAACTCGATCACGTGATGCGGAATCGGCGTCGGAAACGCTGTGCCTGAAACACCGTAACCGCCGCCTTTCACACCGTTGCCATCGCCGGTGCTGCTCGAAAAGTTTGTGAAGTAGCCATTCCAAAACGCCCAGCAATGATCAAACGTCACCGCCGCAAAGGCGTTGATACAATCATAGCCGTCGTCGCTGTTGAACCAGGCACGGCATCCACGAATGATATTGCCTTTGCCGCTGGTCGAATTGGGATGACAGCCGAAGCCATCGGTGTTGCCCAGTGAACCGCTATCTAGTCCGCGATTGTTATAGGCATCGCAATTCAAAACGAGATTGCTCGCGCCGGCGGTGAGATACCAGCCGTTGCCCATCCCGTCATGCATGCGGAGTTGCTCGAAGCGGTTAAAATTTCCGCCGCCGACGCGAAAGTTTTCCGATTGAGTGTGCGCCAACGCCACCGTCACCTGCACGCCCACGACATCGAAGCCTTTGAAGGTGCAGCCACTGGCGGTCACGAGAAACGCGGTCACGCGATTCGACGCGCCGACTTCCGGTTTCACCTGGTTGAAATCAAACACCGGCCGTTCGCCCGGCCACGCAAGATAACTAATACCACTTTTGTTGATGTTGTTGACGATCGCCCACGGTGCATTTGTGGCGGTGAGATTCGAGTTGTTCAAAAAATAACTTCCGCCGCGCAGCCAGACCGTGTCGCCGGAAGTTGCCGCCGCTTGAGCGCGGGTGATGGTTGCGAAAGGGTTGTTGCTCGCGCCTGAATTTGAATCCACACCGTTCGTCGCCACAAACCACGTTGCCGAAAAAACGCTTGGCACCAACTGAAGAAAAAGCAGCGCGCTAAAAAATCTAACCAAGCGGGCGGTAAGTTGATGAACCGGTGGGGGCATTGCTTCAAGACAACTTAACACGCTGTCGTTGCCGGGCAATCCACAGTTCGGGTGACGCACGGAGCTCCGAGCTTGGGCTGCGGTCAGAAATGTTTGGACGCGCCGCCGCGAATCGGGTTTCATCAGGGTTCTCAGAATCCAATCAAAAGATGCTCACGTTTCTTGGAAAAATCTTATTTCCGCGTTCCCAGCGGTGGAAGCAGCGTCAGAATGTGCGACTTCTAATGGTGGCATTTGCCGTCGCACTACTGTTTAGCCTGCTCATCATCGGCATCATGCTCCTCGTCAATCACCCCAAATAAATCCCTGTCCACGCAGGCACCAACCGGTGGCAGCGCGCGCGGTCGCGATAACATTCAGGCTGAGGTAATACATTTGCCCGTTGTTGGAAACGGACTTTTTCACCCCGAGTAAGCATTCCACCCAAAAAAAATCGCTGCTAACTACTAGGAGAGCGAGACCGCTTTACCTGTGCGCGCTGACTCGTAAATTGCCATCATAATTTTGATGTCGCGCAATCCCTCCTCGCCGGGCACGCGCGTCGGACGGTTCTCCAAAATACATTTCGCAAAATCATCCATCTGCAACGCGAACTGGTCGAGATCCGGTAATTGAATCAATTCGTCGTCGCTGCGTTTACCTTGCAACTTGTGATAACTATAAGCCGGTTCCATTCCGAATGAACCATTCTCCGCGTGAGCCGTGTAGCGATTGATGCCATTGAAGGCGTAAGTGGAATTGCCGTTCGCCAGCAAGCCGCTCGGAAATTTCAACTGCCAAGTGATGCTCTCCTCGATGTCCTTAAATTTTTCCGTGTCCGTCGTCGAGGCTGTGGCTGTGACGGAAATCGGCTCCTCGCCGGAAATATAACGCATCGCCTGCAACGCATAAATTCCCACGTCCATCAACGGCCCGCCGCCGGACAATTCCTTTTTCAACCGCCACTGGTTCGGATCGCCCGCGTGAAAACCAAAGCCCGCCTCAATATATTTCACCGCGCCAAAAACTTTTTCGCGCGCGAGCCGCACACACTCCAGATTGTTTGGCTCGAAATGCAGACGATAACCAATGGCGAGTTGTTTGCCCGCCGCTTGGCACGCGGCGATCATCTGCTGGCATTTCTCCGAAGAGACTTCCATCGGCTTTTCGCACAGCACATGTTTGCCCGCCTTGGCCGCGGCGAGGGTGTGCGCTGCGTGCAGCGCGTTTGGGGTGACGACATACACTACGTCAATGTCCGGGTTATCCGCGAGCTTCGCCATCGTGTCGTAGGAATACACGCAGTTGTCCGGCAATTTGTAGCGCGCCTGCCACGCCCTGGCTTTTTTCGGCGAACCGGTGATGATGCCCGCGAGCTTGGCAAATTTTGTGTCCTGCAACGCCGGCGCAATCTGGTTCGTGCTCAAATTACCAAGCCCGCACAGCGCGTAGCCGATCTTACGCGCCGGTTTTTCATCCGCCGCAAATGTGGAAAATTTTCCGGCCAACGAAATGCCCGCCGTGGCGAGCGCCGAAGTTTTCAAGAAGTCGCGCCGGGAAGTGAAGTTGAATTTCATGTCGCAAGTTAGTGCCGCCGCCCGACCACTGACAAATCAAATCGACGTGTCCGGTAAGAAATCTGCTGCCGGGTTTCCTGGGGTTGCCAGGATAAAAAAGCGATTGAATTATCGGCCGGAAAGGCGCATGAATAGTTTGATGAAAAAAAGACTCATTCCCATACTCGGCTTGGCTTTGTTCGTGGCCGCCTGCGTGCCGTCGGTGAACCCATTTTATTTCGATCAGGACGTGATCACCGATGCCCGCTTGCTCGGGACTTGGTTGGAGGGTGCCAGCAAAAGTCATCCAGAAAGCTGGAAGTTTGAAGCCGCGACCACCAACACCTATGAGGCGATGATCACGGATGAAGACGGCAAGACGGGCAAGTTCGTTGCGCACTTATTCAAACTCGGTGCGACCACATTTGTTGACCTCACGCCTGCGGATTGTAATTACGCCACGAACCAAGCCGCGCTCGTCGGTATCGCGATGATTCCCGGCCATTTACTGTTGCGAATGACTCTCGCCGAAAAAAAACTTTCGGTCGCGGCGTGTGATCCGGACTGGTTGAAAAAGTTTCTCGAAAAAAATCCGTCGGCCATCTCGCACCAAATGAAAGAGGATGCGATCATCCTCACTGCCGAGACTGGCGCACTCCAAGCGTTCGTCCTGAAACATCTTGGAAAAGATGAGCTGTTCGGCGAGAACAAGGATTACAAAAAGCCGTAAGTGGCTGGTCCGGCTAGGTTTTCAAGCGAAACAAAACTCACCGTTGGGATGCCGCTGCAATGATGAGTAAAACACCGGCAGCGAATAATCCAGCAAGCACGGCGAAGAAAATTTTCACCCAGCTCTTGGGATACTTGCCCGCGATAGCGCCGGTATAACCGTTGATGACGACTTGATAATTTTGCGCTCCATAGTTGTAGGAGAGCAGCCAGATCGGCGCGAGAATGTGCTTGAACGTCTGGCCGGAATAGTCGTCCTCCACCTGAAGATTGCGCTGCGTGTCGCCCGGCACCTGCTGCGAGCACAACGCATACATCTTGCGATCCATGAGGTCGCGCGACGCTTTGGCCGCCGCGACGAGATCAATCTGGTAGCGTTCCACGACCCAACCTGAAAGATAGCCGGCGTTGTAGGGCACAAGTTCCTTCGTCGTCGGGAACGGTTCGATTTTGCGAAGCATCTCCGGTTGCACGCCGCGTGACGCGGGCACGAGTTCGTCGTCAAAAAAATGATCAAGTGATCCAGCGCTGGGTTGCCAGCGAACTTTCTGCACTTGTCGGCTCTGCGACTTGCCATTCGCGTCCGTATAATATTCTGTCTCGTAATAATAGTATCCGCTCTCGGCGGTCCACTCGGCGTGAACCTGCGCATCGAACGTCCAATAGGGAATATAAAGACCCTTGACCGTGTCGGTGAGCGCGGCGTGCTTGAGGGAATTCGGCGCGAACCAGCGGCTGCCATACCATTGACGAATGGACTCGCGCACTTGCGTCTCGCTGACTTTCATCGGCAGCAAACTTTCCGGGCGGAACGATTCTTTGATCTCGTCGTAAGGCACGAGCGCGGATGAACCGCAGAAATCGCAGCGCTGGCCGACGCGCGCGGCGTCAAAAACGGAAATCGCCTGACAGCTTTGGCATTTCACGGAAGTCTTCGCCGCCTGCCAGCCGCGCGAAGAATCAGGAATCCCGCGCAACGCCTCGGCTAGATCGTGCTCCACAATTTGCTCATCGCCGGTGGCGGTGAGTTCCGCCTGCGCGGGCGAGGTGTTGCCGCAGAACGGACAGACGAGCAATTTCTTGGCGGGATCCCAGCGCGCCTCGCCGCCGCACGACGGGCAAGAGAATTTGTGCTGCGCCGTGGCGGATTTGATGATGGGCGGTTGGTCGGGCATGAATGAATTCAGCGACAGGTTTCTAAATTATCAAATGAACGGTTCGGTAAAAAATCTTCTGCTGACCCGTCATGAAATATTTTAAGATTTTAGAAACTCATCTAGCGCCGCCTTAGTCACGCGCCAGGTTGAACCGATTTTTTTGCCTTTGATGTCGCCTTTGTCCAGCGAGGCCAGCACGTCGGCCTCGCTGACGCCGAGAACTTTGGCGACGTCCGCCGTGCCGAGTAATTCAGGCAACGCGCTCGCAGCGGCGGCGGCAGAAACAACCGGCGGCACTGCGCCCGCCGCCGCCGTGGCTTGCGGCTGATTCATCGCGGCGGCGATTTGCTGGCCCATTGCCAAACCTGCGCCGAGTCCCGCACCGGTTCCCGCCATGCCCGCAGCGGCTCCGCCTTCCATCGTCAACGAATTCGCCATTTGAAATTTCACAAAGTCGTTCAGATTTCCGACCGCCGCCATGCTGCTGCGCTTGTCAATCGCCGCTTCCACTTCTGGCGGCACAGAAACGTTCTCGATGACGAAGCTGGAAATTTCGATGCCGTATTTCGTAGTGACTTGCGGATTGATGATCGGCAGCAACGCCGCGCCGAGTTCCGTGTAGCGCGAGGCCACATCCAGCACGGGAACTTTCGCTTGAGCCAACGCTTCGGTGAACACGCTGACGATGCGCGCGCGCATCGTGTCGGAAAACTCATCGAGCCGGAAATGATCGTCCGTGCCGGCGACTTCCTTCAAAAACACTTTCACGTCCGTGACTTTGAAATCAAAAATGCCGTAAGCCCGCGCGCGCACGATGCCAAAATCCGCATCGCGCAACATGATGGGGTTCGCCGTGCCCCATTTGTTGCCGGTGAACAGGCGCGTGTTGACGTAATAAAGATCGGCCTTGAACGGCGAGTGCAGTCCGTATTTCCAGCCCTTGAGCGTGGAGAGAATCGGGATGTTGTCCGTGGTCAGCGAGTATTTGCCGGGGCCGTAGGTATCGCCGAACTGGCCGAGATACACGAACTGCGCCGTCTGCGATTCGCGGACGATGAGCTGCGCGCCATTTTTGATTTCCTTGTCCTGGTCGGGATAGCGGAAAGAAATCGTGTCGCGCGAATCGTCCTGCCACTCGATGATTTCGAGGAACTGCGTCTTGAGATAATCTAGGAGGCCCATAATGTTTTGGTGGTTGAGTAAAAACTAAATCGGTTGTTGTGACCGCCACATCATTGCTTCAAAGCAGAAATCTGTGAAGTAGAATTTTGGGCAAAATTTATAATGCACTTTTGCTCCATGTTCTGCGACCCGGCGGCGGAACGTGCAGATGATTCTCGTCTTTAACCCGTGGTCGCGCCAACATCGGTTCATAACATCTCACCACTAAAAATTTATGAAAACACGCAAATCCGCCCAGAGCCGAAAATTGACCGCGCCGATTTCAGTTGCGCCCTGTCAGCCGCTGAAACGATTAAATTATTTTTTTGGGCAATTGCTCTCGGCCGCAGATTTGCAAGCGGAACAGAATTATCTGCTGGGAAAACACCGCCGTCATAATCTCCGTTGCCACGGAGCGGGGATTGTTGAAGGGTTGCAAGTTTCAGTGTCCGCGAATAACGCGGGAGCGTCGGTGATTGTAGCGCCTGGATTTGCGATTGATCCTATGGGCAATGAGGTTGAACTTTGTGCCGAGGCGCAACTAAATTTACCCGCGACGGGTAAGCCGGTTTATGTGGTCATTAGTTACCACGAGAATCTCACAGATCCAATTCCCGTGCTCGGTTCGCCGGATACGAACCCGGCGGACGCGGTGGTTTACACGCGCACGGAGGAAGCGGCCGACATGCTCATCTTGTCGGAAGTAGTGTCGCCTGCCATTGCCCTGGCGCGACTCGTTGGGCGAGGAAAAACTTGGCGGCTAGATAGCAGGTTCCAGCCGCTGCGAGCTAAGGGAGTCCAAGCGCAATAAAGCTGGGATTTTAGGAGGTTATATTTTCAGATTCGGTTCCCTAAGTCGCCGATGCTTTTCGGTCAAATCCTTATTTGCAACTTAAGCTGGAATCGCTGCAATGACCGATTTCCCCTTTTCATTTTCAAACTTTCTTAATTGAATTACTACTGGATTGATGTAATATGTCCGACAATCAGTAGTGAGGTAAACCGGTTATGATTTTTAAAAATGTTTGGGCGGTGGTTTTGACCATCGCTTTTGTTGTCGTATCGTTTTCAAGTGATCTGCGTGCTCAGCCTTACGGGTTGGATGCCCGCCCGTCAGCCGCTCCATTTCTGGGGAATACCCTGCCAGAAGCCGCGCCCTTAGTTTCCGGAACGTGGTCATGCGTGCCCGCCTTTCCCAACCTATATTTCACGAACGCATTGGGCATCACGTTCGTGCCTGGCACCAACCGACTTTGCGTCTGGGAACGCGAAGGCCGCGTCTGGTCCTTCCAAAAAGGTTCCAATGTCACCGAAAAAAAACTGGTTTTGGACCTCCATGCCCAGTGTCAGGGTTGGGATGATTCCGGGTTGCTTGGTCTGGCCTTTCATCCGGGATTTGCGACTAACCACTACATGTTCGTTTATTTTACCTGGGTGCTTCCCGGCATGGTTACCGGCGATGCCAATACGCGGCCACCGACGTATGTGCCGGACTTCTATCATGACCGGCTTTGTCGTTACACGCTAGATGCGGACGGAGTCGCTATTCCCAACTCCGAGTTGGTGTTGATTGATCAGGCTGGCGACAGCGTTTGGCACAATGGCGGCGGTATGTTTTTTCATCCGACGAACGGTTTTTTATATTACACGGACGGTGACGACGCCGAATCGGAAAACACCCAGATCATCACCAATAAACTTCTCTCCGGCGTGTTCCGGATTGATGTGGACCAACGCGGTGGAAACATAAGTCACCCGATCGGGAAGCAACCGAATAAAGGCACGACGGCAAACTATTACATTCCGAATGATAATCCTTTCGTGGGCGTCTCGAATGTGCTCGAAGAATTTTTCTGTATCGGCCTGCGGAGTCCACATCGCATGACGATTGACCCGCCGACGGGCCGGATTTTCATTGGCGATGTCGGTGCCTCCGCGCGGGAGGAAGTGGACATTATTGAACCGGGCGAATCGGCCTTGAATTTCCAGTGGAGCCTCATCGAAGGGTTGCAAGGTGATTTAACGCCACCCTACATTGGCATCAACCGGCGCCCGGCCATTGACTATAATCACAGCGAAGGCTTTGCTGTCATTGGCGGTTACGTTTATCGCGGAAGCGAACTCGCCCCCGATCTGGCGGGGAAATATATTTTTGGCGACAACGGCTCGCGCACCATCTGGGTGCTGGATGAATCCTCAACGCCCAACGGAAAAATTCCTATCTGCACGATGCCTAGAGGCGACGGACCAAACTCCGGTAACGATTACACCGGGCTATCTTCCTTTGGGGTTGATGAAAGCAACGAACTTTATTTGTGCCAGATGAGCAGCATCGGCGGGCGCATTTATAAAATATCCCGCAGCGCACCCTCGCCGCTGAAACCATTGCCACCGACGTTATCCCAAGTTAGCGCCTTCACTAATTTCAATACGCTCACTCCGGCGAGTGGTTTTATCCCTTACAATGTCAATTCGCCACTGTGGTCCGACAACGCAGCCAAGAGCCGTTGGATTGCCTTGCCGACTGGCAGAACTATTGGTTACGCCGCAACCGGCGAATGGACTTTTCCACCGGGCACAGTGCTCATGAAACATTTTGAATTGCCCATCAGTGATGTGAATCCCGCCTTGCGCAAACGGCTGGAAACCCGGCTGTTCGTCTGCGACACCAATGGCGCATTTTATGGCGCTAGCTACAAATGGCGGGCGGATAATTCCGATGCCGATCTCGTCGAACTGACGACCAATGAAATCGTTTCGATTGCAACCGCCAATGGCCCGCGCACTCAAACTTGGTCTTATCCTGGGCGTCAGGATTGTTTGCGTTGTCACACGCTTGCCGCTGGCGGCGTGCTCGGTGTGAAAGCCCGGCAACTCAACGGAAATTTTACCTATCCGGATACTGGAGTTACGGATAATCAACTTCGCACTTGGAATCACATCGGAATGTTTAGCACGTCGCAAAGCGAAACGGCGCTCACCAACGTCGCCCGTCTCGTTTCAATTTCCGATACGACGGCAACGCTCGTAACCCGCGTCCGTTCTTACTTGGACGCCAACTGCGCCCAATGTCATCGGCCCGGCGGCGTGCCCGCCTATTTTGACGCGCGCTTTGATACGCCGCTCGCAAGCCAAGGTATTACCAACGGTGCCGCCATGAATTCGCTCAACATCGCTGGCGCAAAAATAATTGTTCCGGGATCCACCGATCAATCGGTTCTTTATCAACGTTTGGGCGCACTTGGCCCTATTCAAATGCCGCCGCTTGCAAGAAATCTTGTGCATTCCAATGCCCTATTGGTCATGGCCGATTGGATCAATTCCATGACCAATGTGAACGTGCCGATGATTACGAACGTGGTGCCGACGAATGTGGTGCCCGTGGTGCCGAATGGCTTACCGGTGGGGTGGCTACAGGCGGATGTGGGATTGGTGGGCTACGCCGGGAGCGGGAATGGGAGTAACAATCAATTTAATGTGACGGGCGGGGGCGATGATATCTGGGGGACGGAAGATAGTTTTCACTATGTGTATCAAGGGCTGAACGGGGATGGGGAGATCCGGGCGCGGGTGGTGGGTTTGCAACCGACGGCGGGGTGGGCGAAGGCGGGGGTGATGATGCGGGAGAGTCTGGCCAAAGACGCGCGGCAGGCGTATACGTGCGTGACGTCGGGGAATGGGACCGGGTTCCAGCGGCGGGTGGTGACCGGGGGCTTGAGCAGTCATACCAGCGGGCCGGCGGTGCTGGCACCGTATTGGGTGCGGCTGGTGCGGAGCGGGAACTTATTTACCGGCTACACGTCTGCGGACGGGAGTAGCTGGGTGGCGGTGGATAGCGAAGTGCTGACGTTGACCAACCAGATTTATGTCGGGCTGGCGGTGAGTGCGCACAACAACGCGACCACGAATCTGGCGGTGTTCGACAATGTAATCTTGATCGGCGGAACTAATGTGGTGCCGCTCGCAAAAACTTCCATCAAGTCAAAGCTCGCAGTGGCCGTCACGCCACCCCTGCAAATCAATCCGCCAATTTTGAAAGGTCAGGATATATCATTCTCATTTAGTTCGATGAAGGGACAGGCATACGTCATTGAAGCAACAACAAATTTGAAGTCATCCTGGCTGCCAATCTTTACCAACATGGCCACGAACGATTTATTTGATTTTGCCGCTCCCATGACAAATCACCCTCTGCGCTACTATCGTGTGAAAGCGCAGTGAGATTTTTTGATCGCAATGATTTCACTTCGCGCAAAAATGACTTTGTCATTTTATGAACTAAGCTGGTGTGCTCGGCGCACTGTCACTTCTACGTCTAATCGTTCACCAAGTCGCAATCCTCGCAGATCGTCTCGCCCATCGCAGCCTTGATGTCTATGCGCAATCATGGCGTTGCACCAGCGGCGGCCACCGGACTTGGCCTGGTGCATCACTCGGATCGTGGCAGCCAATACGCCAGCGAAGCCTACCGGCAACGGCTGGCACGAGTAGGCCTCGTTCCCAGCATGTGTCGCCGGGGCAACTGCCATGACAACGCCGCCATGGAAAGCTTCTGGAGCAGTCTTGAACGCGAGCTGGTGCATCGTTGCCAATTCGGCACGCGGGCGGAAGCCAAGGCTACCATCTTTGAATGAATTGAAGTCTTTTACAACCGCGAGCGGCTCCACAGTGCCCTCGGTTTTCATTCACCGGTGGACTTTGAAACCAACCTCAACTAATAATACCCATGCCTGATGCAGGCACACACTTCCCGGCCCCACAATCGGGGCAAGGTCAAATTGTTTTGTTGCCTCCAAATTCATTAAACAAGTTTTCGATTGCTTTCCGAACCTGCTTTTCGGCTTTTCAGTATTGACCAAGGTGATCTACCAACCAAATATCTGCTTTGCAGCCGCCGCAAACAACAACGTCCTAATGCCTCACTTGCCGCATGAAAATACGCGCATTGAAATTACAACGAGAACATTTGATATGGATTCGATGGCGGTCGAGATTCATTTATTTCAATATAACCAATTCCCAATCTTCCCCTCCGCATCCAGCGTCACACCCTGACGCCGATACGCCCAGCACATGTAGCTGATGCTCACGAAATACGACGCCGGCACCCGGTTCGCCGCGCAAATTTTTACACCCAGCAACGTCGTCTTGCCGCCAAAACCCATCGGGCCGATGCCGAGTTCGTTCGCGGTCTTCAAGATGTCCTGCTCCAGCGCGTCGAGTTTCGGTTCGGGATTTCGGTCGTCCAGCAGGCGCAGCAGTTGGGTCTTGGAAAGTTCGTAACCCGTCGCGCGGTCGCCGCCGATGCACACGCCAAGCACGCCGGGGCCGCAGCCTTTGCCTTGCGCCTGCAACACCGCGTCGAGAATCGCCTTGCGGCAGCCGTCGAGGTCGCGGTTCGCGTGGAGGGCGTCGTCCGGCAGCGAGTATTGCGCGCCGACGTTTTCGCAGCCGCCGCCTTTGAGCACGAGCTTCACGCAAATTTCCGCCGAGCTATGCTGATGAAAATGAAACGCCGGTGCGCCGGGACCGACATTCGTGCCGTCGTTTTTTCCGGTCAGCGAATCCACGGAATTCTGGCGGAGATAACCTTTCTTGGTCGCCAAAGTCACGGCCTCGCGCGCAGTCTCGGCGAACGTAATTTGATCAAATCCAATCGGGCAATCCACGTAAAACAAAATGCTGCCGGTGTCCTGGCAGATGGGCTGCGATTTGTTTTTCGCGAGCGCGATGTTCTGATCTATGATCTTGAAGGCGTTGGCGGCGAGGGAATTTTTCTTCTCATTTTCCAGCGACGCGAGAATGGCACGATGCACGTCGTCGGGAATTTCGGCGGACGTGCGGCGGATGAGTTCGACGAGTGAATCTTGGAGTAGGCTCATATTGTTGGTAAATCGTAAGGCGTCACGGCGAAAGCGTCAATTGCGCGCATTGGAGTCCAAGCTTCAGTTGGTGCTTAAAACCCGACGCAAGCTAAAGCTTGAACTCCAGCGGCGGAGGACTTTCACGCGGTTAAAAAATCTTTTCAAAACTTCTGCTCGACAAAAAATTTCCGGCGGTTTCAAATCAGTTGCAGTATGGCCAAAACACAAAAAATTAAGCGTATCGGTATTCTCACGGCAGGCGGCGACAGTCCCGGCCTCAACGCGGCCATTCGCGGCGTGGGCAAAACTTGCCTGGCTCATTACGGCATGGAGATCATCGGCTTTCGCGATGGTTTTCGTGGCCTCGTGGAAAACCGCCGGCTCAAGCTGGATCGCTCCACGCTCGCCGGCATTCTCACCGTCGGCGGCACCATTCTCGGCACCAGTCGCGACAAGCCGCATCGCATGGTCATCAATGGTCGCACGCAGGACATGACCAAGACCATCGTCGAGAATTATCACAAGTGGGGACTGGATTGTCTCGTGTGCCTCGGCGGCGGCGGCACGCAAAAAAATGCGTTGCGACTGCACCAGGCCGGTCTAAATGTCATCACGCTGCCCAAGACAATTGACAACGATGTAGCGATGACGGATGCAACTTTCGGCTTCGCGACGGCCATGGATATCGCGACTGAAACGATTGACCGCCTGCACAGCACGGCGCACAGTCATCATCGCATCATCGTCGCGGAAATCATGGGCCATCGCGCGGGCTGGCTCACGCTCGGCGCGGGCATCGCGGGCGGCGCGGATGTGATTCTCATTCCTGAAATTCCTTACGACGTGGAAAAAATTTCGGCGGCGATCAAGCTGCGCAGCAAGCATGGAACGAATTTCAGCATCGTCGCCGTGGCGGAAGGGGCGATGAGCCGGGACGATGCCCGCGCGATGCAAGCCGCCGAAAAAAAACTGGAACGCGCGAAAAATTTGCACGACAAAAAAGAAGCCAAAGGCGAAATCGCTTCACTAGAAGTGCGACATCAGGGCAACACCATGCGGCTCGCGAAACAATTGGAAGAACTGACGCATCTTGAATCACGCGTGACGATTCTCGGCTACGTTCAACGCGGCGGCACGCCCAGTGCGGCGGATCGTCTGCTGGCCACGCGCCTCGGCAGCGCGGCGGCAGACCTGATCGCGGAAGGTGTATTCGGCGTCATGGTGGCAGCGCGCGGTGACGGCACCGAACCGGTGCCTCTGGAAAAAGTTGCCGGCAAACGCAAGGCCGTTCCCCTCGACCATGCGTGGCTGGCGACCGCGCGTCGCGTCGGAACTTGCCTGGGAGATTAACGCTTTAAAACTTCCCATTCAGCTGCGAATGCTTTTGCCAATACGCCTAAAATTTGGCATACAAATGCACCCGATGAAAAAACTGATTCTCATCTCCATGCTGTCGGTCGCGACCCTCGCCGCGCGCGCCGCCTTGCCGCAACCTGATCTCATCGCGCAAATCCATTTTGCCGGCGGCAGCACTATCTCCGCCGCTAAAAATTATTCTGCGCTCGCGAATGAATTTTCATCCGCCGAAGCCAAAGTTTTGCGCGCCCAGACGGCGGACAAACTTGCAAAATTTTTCCACACATGGTTCACGCAAAACTCCGGGGCCACCGTTGTTGGCGGGGCGGCGACGCTGCGCCCGCTACTTGAGGAATTGCAGAATAACGAGTGGTATCTCGATTCCCGCAATGTCAGCGGGACGGCAGAGACCGCCCTGGCGATAAAAACCAGCGATACGGGCGCACAAGCCTGGCAGTCAGGACTCAGACCGTATTTTCACAACGCGAACTTCGAGCGCGTTAACGGCTGGCTGATCTTCCGGACAAGCGCGAATGCCCCCAAAATCTCCGGCAACATTCCCGCCCTCAATGACGCTTGGCTCGCACTGGATTTGAACTGGCCGGCGCTCGGAAAATTTTTCCCAGCCGTGCGCGAACTCGATTTGCCGGAAACCAAATTCTCGGTAATGACAACCGCGACGGATTTCAAAATAGACGGCAAATTTTTGTTTCCCGCGAACCTCACCGCGTCACTCGAACCTTGGCGCGTGCCGACGAATACGCTCCACCAGCCGTTCGTCAGCTTCACCGCCGTGCGCGGGATTTCCAAGTGGCTGGATTCGCAACCGTGGATGGCTGACTATCGCTTGAATCCCACACCCAATCAGCTTTTTGTCTGGGCGCTGCCGAACCTCGGGTTTCAAACATTCGCGGCCATTCCCCGACCCGATTCTGCGGATGCCTTGCGGCAGGCTTCGGCGAGATTAAGCGCGGTTCTCGACCAAGCCAAAACCAGCAACGAACTACAATTCCCGCTGACATTGGAACAGACGAACCAGCAGACGACCCTCATTGGGCTGCCTTTCATAGCCCCTTATTTACAGGCGATAAATAGTTCAGCCGGGCAGTTTCTGCTCGCTGGCGCTTTTCCGAATTCGCCAAAAAGCAAACCGTTGCCGCCGGACTTGTTCACGCGACTCGGCCAAAAAAACATTGTTTTCTATCATTGGGAAATCACCGCCGAGCGCGTGCCAACATTGCTCCAGTTATCGCAGTTCACGCTCATGGTTTCATGGCATAAACAACTTGAGGAGAATTCCGCTGCGCTAAAATGGATCCAATCCATCGGTGGCAAACTCGGCAATACCGTGACGGAAGTGTTCCAAACCGGAGCGGATGAAATGACCTTTACTCGCAAGGCTCCGGGCGCATTCACCGCCGTCGAATTGTTCGCACTTGCCAATTGGTTGGAGGCCGATAATTTTCCCGGCTGCGATTTAAAAATGCCGCCGCGCACCAATAAATTCAAAAAGAAAAAGTCTCCGGTGCCTGCGCTAGCCCCTTCAGCAGGACAATAACCCATGCTTAAACTAGGCGTTAACATTGATCACGTTGCCACGTTGCGCGAGGCGCGGTATCGTGGGCGGGCGCACGGCGAGCCGTGTCCCATTGAGGCCGCGCTCGTGAGCGAGGCGGCGGGCGCACACGGTATCACCGCGCATCTGCGCGAAGACCGGCGGCATATTCAGGACAAAGATATTTTTGCGTTGCGCGAAAAAATCTCCACACGACTCAATCTCGAAATGGCGAACGCGCCGGAAATTATTGCCATCGCGCTCAAGGTGAAACCGCACATCGTCTGCATCGTTCCTGAACGTCGGCAGGAAGTGACGACCGAAGGCGGATTGGATGTGCTCGCGGCTGAAAAATCCTTGACGGCGACGCGCAAAAAAATGAACGCGGCGGGGATCGAAGTGAGTTTATTTATCGCGCCGGACACGGAGCAAATCGCCGCCAGCGCGCGCGTCGGGGCGCAGTTCATCGAGCTACATACCGGCAAATTTGCGGAGGTTTTTTCGGATGCAAAAAAGCGGAAGGCTGAATTGAAGCGCCTCGTTGATGGCGCCAACCACGCACACGCGCTTGGCTTGCGCGTTAATGCGGGACATGGATTGAACTGCAACAACTTGTCCGCGTTGTTTGCCGTGCCGCATCTGGAAGAATTAAACATCGGCCACAGCCTCGTGAGCCGTGCCGTGTTTATTGGAATGAAAACCGCCGTGAAAGAAATGCTCGCGCTGATGAAAAAATATCGCAGCTAGTTGTGGCACCGGCGGCTCGCCTGTGCCACTACGCCTGCGCCATTTCCCGCTCGGTTTTCAAACGTAACTGCCCGCACGCGGCGTCAATGTCATGTCCCTTTTCGCGGCGTAACGTGGCGGTGACATTTTGTTTTTCCAGTGCGGCGAGAAAGCCTTCGCACACTTCCTCGCTGGGACGTTGCCACGGCAAACCCTCGACTTTGTTATACGGAATCAGATTCACCTTCGCGTAAAGTTTATGCGCGAGCATGGCAAGCGGGAGGATTTGCGCGAGCGAATCGTTGATGCCCGCGATCAAAATATATTCCAGCGTGATCATCCGGCCTTTTAGTTCTTGATAGTTTTCACACGCGGCGGTGAGTTCGGACAACGGATACTTTTTGTTCACGGGCATGATGCGATTACGAACTTCGTCGGTCGCGCCGTGCAGCGAAATCGCGAGGCGGAATTGAAAAGGCTCATTCGCCAACCGACGAATCTGCGGGGCGAGGCCGCTGGTGGAGATCGTGATTTTTCGCGCACCGATTCCTCCGCCCCAGGGCGCGTTGAGAATTTTTAACGCCTTCATCAAATTCTCATAATTCGCGAGTGGTTCGCCCATGCCCATGACAACGATGTTGTTGACGATGCGGTCAGTCGTTGAAGGTGGCTGGTTGGAAGTTGCCGGTTCAGCGCCACTCGTCTGGCAGTTTGCAATTTGTAATTTGCTACTTTCCGCCGCGTGCCACCGTTCCGTCGCCAAAATCTGCTCCACGATTTCGTGCACACCGAGATTGCGTTTGAAGCCGTCGAGACCGCTGGCGCAAAATTTGCAGCCGTAAGCACAACCGACCTGCGTGGAGATACAGAGCGTATGGCGATCGCTGGCCTCGCCGTAGAGCGCAGGATTGGCGGGGATCAAAACGCTTTCGATGAACGCGCCATCGGAAAGTTGCCAGAGAAATTTCTGCGTGGTGTCGGTGGAGCCTTGTTTGCGGGCGAGTGTGTGGGCGTGGAGAGAAAAATTCGCACTAAGCTTTTCGCGCAGAGCTTTTGGCAAGTTCGTCATGGCGCTCCAACTCGTCGCGCGGCGGACATAGAGCCAGTCAAGCAACTGCGCAATGCGATAGGCGGGTTCGCCGAAGGCACGGAATTGTTCTTCCAGTTCTTCGCGTAAAAATGATTTGATATCCGGCAGCACGGGCGAAGCATAGCAAGTTTTTTGGAATAAAAAAGTTTTTGGTGCGGCAAAGAATTGGGGCCAACCGCAATCAACGTGACAGGCCAATCGAAATGCCTTTTAATCATGGTATGAGCGAAATCTCAAAACAACGTTCCGAAGATTTTTTGCAGATCAGCAGCCAGTTTAAACTCGGCGCGCTTGTCACCGAATCGTCGCATCCCGTCACGACGAACTTGAGCGAGGTCTCCAAACAGGATATCGCCGCCGCCTTGGAACTCTTATTTGAAGTCGATGAGGATGTGCTTAAAAAATTCCAAGAATTCGCCGCGACCGGGCGGGCGGAAGCCATCGCCGCCACTTTGGTTCAAACCTTGAAAAATGGCGGGCGGATTTTCTTTACCGGCTGCGGCTCGACCGGACGCTTGAGTATTTTGCTGGATTCGGTCTGGCGCGATTTTTGGAAGCAGCAAAAAAATCCCGACCTCGAAAACCGCACGTTCAGCGTGATGGCAGGCGGTGATTACGCGCTCATAAAAAGTGTCGAAGGCTTTGAAGACTTTACCGATTTCGGTAAAAAACAAATGTCCGATTTGAACGTCGGGGCCAACGATGCCGTCTTCGCGATCACCGAGGGAGGCGAAACTTCTTTCGTCATCGGCACGGCGTGGAAAGGCGTGGCGGCCGGGGCGAAAGTCTATTTTGTCTATAATAATCCCGACGATATTTTGTGCGAGCACGTTCAGCGCAGCCGCGAAATCATTCAAGACGCGCGGATTGAAAAAATAAATCTCACCACCGGACCGATGGCGATCACCGGCTCCACGCGGATGCAGGCGACCTCGATTCAACTGGCGGTGATGTTGACGATTTTGGAAATCGTGGCGCGGGAAATGTCCGGTCAGACCGCAACGAATGTGGCGGCAGATTTCGCCGCGCAGTTCACCGAATTGCTGGCGACGTTACGCTCGAAAGATTTGTGCGCGCAACTGGCGAAGCTTGTCGCGTTTGAGGAACGAACTTATCGGAGCGGCGGCAAAAACAATTATTTCACCAGCCGTTTCGGCATTGATGTCCTGACCGACACCACCGAGCGTTCACCAACATTTTGCACGCCGCCGTTCCGCAAATTTGACGATGCGACGGCGACGGAATCGTGGTCGTTTCTGTTCATGCCGGACGACTGGACAGACAATGCCTGGGCGAATATTTTAAAGCGTGAACCACGTTGTCTCGGCTGGAGCAAATTGGAAGTCCGCGCTTTAGTGGGCGAACTGGAAATGGAGCGCGTGCTGGAAATCGTCAATAAAATCAAGGTGAGCGAGCTGATGCGTTTCAAGGTAGGCAGCAACGGCATTCGTTATCGAGCGCAGGGTTTTGGCGACAGCGCGGTGGCCATTTTTTCAAATCTGGAGAACACTTCGTTTCACATCAGCGCCCTGAAACGGGCGGCGGAATTACAGTCGCGCACAGCGAAGGTGGTGTTCGTTTCCAAGTCGCCGTCCGGCAAATCATCTTCCGCCATTCAAGATTGTCTCGTGACGAATGTGCCGTTGCCCGAAACGCATTTCCTGCTCGACGGGATCACGCGGCTGGCGGTGAAACTGGTGATGAATGCCGTTTCAACTTGCACCATGGTGCGGCTCGGAAGGGTGATGGGTAATTTCATGGTGTGGGTGGTGCCGAGCAATTTGAAACTCATCGACCGGGCGACACGCTACATCACGAAGCTCACGGGGCTAGAGTATGCGGCGGCCAATGCACTGTTGTTCGAGATCATCGAATACGTCGAACCGCGCATGAAAAGTGATCAGGCATATCCGCCCGTGGTGGAGATGGCGGTGCTCCGGGCGAAAGAAAATTTGTCGAACGAAGAAGCGGAGCAGCGCTTGCAGGCCGTGCGCTGACTGCCTGATTAATGCGAAATCGTTTTGGTCTCGGGCGAGCGGCGACTTTCGGGCCAGAATGGTTTTTGAAACGCGTCCACAAAACTGTAGCCGTTTTGAAAATCAGCCCGCGAATCGGTTTTCGTTTTTGCGAGCAGTCCGATTTCGACCATGCTGAAAACGATTTCGCCGAAATCTTTGCAATGGCGCACGCCCCATTCCTCAAAAACCGTGACCGTCATCGGCCCAAATTCTTTCAGGGCAAGTTCACGGATGCCGTCCAGCAGTTGCGGGCCGGTGACGTGTTTTTCTTCGCGCGTCTCCCGATGTTCCTTATGCACCTGACGCTTGGTGAGCGCGAGCGCATCGCGCACGAAGCAGAAAGCGTCGCGGGCATAGCGCGCGTCTTGCGCGAGGATTTTTTCCACGGCGTCATCGAAATCAATCTCGTGCATGGGTGTTTTCTGAAATAGTCACGGTGGTCGGGTGCGTCAGTCGATAATGTTTCACTAGCAGGCCGACCAGCAGGAGGCTCGCCACTGTGACGATGAATATAATTTCCTGATGCGTCAGCCGATTCACGCGCAGGAGAATAAGCAGCGGCGGCGAACTCGGCAAGTTTGGCGGGGCTTTATTTCTTGCTCCTGGCCAAGCTCGTTTGTAGCCTGCGCGGGTCATGGCAGCCATTGGCCGGTTCCAAAAAAACAACGAAATCTTTCACGCGAAAATCGTTGATGGTGAATTGTTCCGCCTGCAAGGCGATGTTTTTGGGGCTCCTTCATTTGAACGTAAACCCACCCCGCGCAAAGGCGTGAAAACGCTCGTGCCCGTCGTGCCGACAAAAATTATTGCGGTTGGTATTAATTACCTCGATCACGCCCGGGAGATGGGACGCGAACTGCCCAAAGAACCGCTCATCTGGTTCAAAGCCACGACTTCATTGCTGGCCGACGGCGGAAAAATTGAAATCCCCTTTTCCGAACACCGCACTGATTTCGAAGCCGAACTTGCCATCGTCATCGGCCGGAAAATTCGCAACGTCTCCCCGACTCAGGCCACGCGCTATATTTTCGGCTACACCGCCGCGCAGGATATCAGCGATCGTAACATTCAAAAAGCTGATGGCCAGTGGGCGCGCGCTAAATCTTTCGATACCTTCACGCCGTTGGGACCGTATGTAGAAACGATGTTGGACGCCTCGGAATTAAGCATTCAGCAATTTCAAAACGGCCAACTTCGCCAGAATTCCAACACCAAGCAACTCATCTTCAAGCCCGCCCAAATCGTCAGCTTTGTCTCCACCAACCTCACGCTATTGCCCGGCGATGTCATTCTCACCGGCACGCCCAGCGGCGTTGGTCCCATCAAGAGCGGCGATAAACTGGAGGTCAGGATTGAAGGTCTGGCACCGTTAAATAACACGGTAAAATAATTTCCCGCCGCCAGCTCAAGTTCAGCGGGACGCGATCAAGAGTATTTAATTTCCCGCCGCCAGATTCTTGTTCGCCGTATTCACAAAGTTTGTGGTCACGACTTCGCCAATCCGGTTGACCAATTGGCCGACTGGATTGCCATGATAACGTCGCCCCATCGCGTAAGGATAAATGGGCTGGCCGTCCGCATTGATCGTGGTGAAATAAGCGTAAGTTCCCTGGGGAAATTCCGGCGTCACACACCAGCGACCATTCAATTCATCGAGGTCAAAATCTTTTCCCAAGGTTTTTCCGCAGTCTCCAAGATACGCATAGTCCTCGAGGTAATGGCCGAGCGGATACCATTCACTGACGGCTGGACCCGCCTCGGAATTTTTCAGGATCGCCAAACAATTTTGCTCGCGCGCGTCCCACTCTGGCAAGGTTTTGCGGCCGTTGGCTGCGAGATCGTCCGCGCCGTTCCTTCCATCGCGCAAAACGAAACCGGAAACCATGCGTCGCACGCCGCTTGCCGGATTCGTCGGGTTACTAAATCCAAAAGGTCCGTAGATTGGATAACCATCCTGCATCCAGCCGAGAATCGGTGAATGTTTTGTTGGAGCCGATTTGCTCTCACCATATGTTTTCGTAGCGGGATCAAAGTCCACGTGGTCGCCAAGCAGATAGCGCAACGCGATCGGTTCGACATGATAATGATAAGTGCCCCAGTTTTGCTGATGCGCCAGCGCCGCGTCAAATGTTTGACCCTCATTCACCAGCGCGTCGCGATTCCAGATATGATCACCCTGACCAATGCCTGCGCGCGGATCAGCGTCACGCCCCGCTTGATGGGAGTAGGAAAATGCATCGCCCGCGTCAAACATCCGCACGCCATCCACGAACATGCCGATCTCGTTAAGCCGATTAAAGCGATTGCCAGTTTGCACCGCCGGATGACGCGGGATGGCGAAAATAAAATGCTGATCAATCGGTAAATTAGGGAAACGTCCATTCTGCCACGGCCCCATGATCTGGCTCCCGAGGCCGGTGCTGCGGATGTAAATCCAGTTTGACGACGACAAAATTGCCTGCACGCCGCAGTAAGCTGGCTGCGGCTGCGAGTTACGACCGTTGCTCCAGGTCGTGACCGGTTTGTCCGCTGATTTTTCCGCCGGCGTGCGATAAATTTGAGCAAATTTTCCCGAGTCGAGCGTGAACCACGAAGTCAGTTGCGGATCAGCAAAACCATTCGTGACCAGCAACCCAAGAATCGCCGCAGCAAACATATTTTTCATCCGTTCATACTATATGAAAGAACATTAAGACTTCATGAAGGAAAAGCAGCCGGCTGACGATTCAGGAATTATTTTTGCTCCGGTGACTGCGCGCCGGTTTTCTCAACGGCATTTTCGGCCACCGCTTTTTCGAGATAGTCCACGGCGTCCAGATGCACCGCTGCGAGTTCGTCGCCGGTCATCGCCACATCCAGCCAGTGTGAATGTTGCGCACCCGGCACACGCCGTTTGTTGAATTCAATCGCCGCACAATTCGCCAGCGCGGTGTTGAAATCGTTGACTGCCTCCTCTTTGTCGCGAAACCGTTTTTCTACTTCCCGTTCCTGCTCCGGTTTCAAGTTCAACTTGCGCACTCGCTTCATCAGCGACGCCACGCGTAGCGGCGGGTGGCGGAGCGTTATTGGTTTGAACCGGCAGGGTCGGTGGAATTTGAGGCGAATTATTTTCAATGTCCATTGTGGTGGTGCGTTGATGCGTCCCAATGCTGTCAGCGCGGAGGCAAATGTGAAGATGGCACAGAAGGACAGGTTTCCGCCAACCGCACCGCTGCCAGGGTTTTGAGAAAAAGCCTCACATAGACCCACTGAGTCCGGTAAAAAGTCGGTCAGAGTCAGAGTGGGTGTTAGTGGGGATTTTGTGAAGATACAAAATGCACAAGAGGCTTGTCCCCGGTTGACAAAGCCAAAAAAAAGAGTTACATACATTTTGTCATGACTGCTACATACACCGTCCGAGAAGTCCAAGCCAATCTGTCTAAACTTTGCAACTCCGGCCAGCGGTTTGTAATCGCCCGCCGCAACGAGCCAGTCTATGTGGCCATGCCGCTGGCCGAGTTCGACGCCTTGCTCGAAACGATGGAACTGCTTTCCAACCCCGACGCGATGAAAACATTGCGGGCGGCCAAGGCGGGCAAGTTGAAATACAAGGAACTGGATTTGAACGATGAAAATTTCGGCCTCTGAACAGGTGCAAGGCTGGCTCGTGGCTCTGCCGCCCGAAACCAAAAAGCGCGTGCGGCTCGCCTTGCGTGATCTGGGAAAAAACCGGGGCGACATCCGCGCACTGCAAAAAGAATTGGCGGGTTGGTGTCGGCTCCGTGTCGGCGGGCTGCGGATTGTCTATCGCACGCTGCCCGGAAAAATCATCCGCCTCGAATATGCGGATAGACGCGACGTGGTTTATGAAAATTTCCTCGAAGTCCTCGCCCGCAAACGCGGTCAATAAAAAGTTGCCGCCCGCTGACTAGGCGAGCGGCGGATTAGTCGCAGGCCACTTTTGACAGGCCGCATCATCACCGGATTTTTCTCCGTGGTCTGGGAGTGCGCCGGTGAACCAAATTGTTTTCATTCGCTCTGCTCCAGTCGGAAAATCCGGTAATGCGCCTTGTTGCCGCGATTGGTTTTGATGATTCGCCGCGTCGCTTCCGAAAGTTCCATGAGCATGATTCCCGACCGGTTGCCGTTGTAAAACATCCTATCCATCATGCCCGTTTTTTTGCCGTCGCTGTCTTTGTCGAGGCCGCGCATTTCCTGCTCAAATTCGCTCGCACTGCCTTCCCACAACGGGTTTTCTTCGCCGATGAGGTTGAGGTTGTCAATCATTTCCAAGAGCCGCATTTCGAGCTGTAGCTCCATCAGCGCATTTTCAATCTGCGTATGCCAGAACAGCGGGCAACCCGTCCGGTTTGGCTTGGCGTAAATCACTTTACCCGGCCACTACTCGTTAAGCAAAAACTTCGGAGATGCCTATGCTGAAAGGTATCTTTGAAAGAAAAATTCTGGCTCTGTAAACGCAACTCATCCCCGCGCTTACTGCCCACCGGCAGTTCCGGCACGAGCACTTGCTCGAAGTCGGCGGCCACCACTTCCGTGGTGCCACGGCCTTGAAAGACCAGTGGCGCGACCCGTTTGCCCTGCGGCGAGGCGGCAATGCGCCAGGTGCCCCGACTGGTTTTCGGCGGCAAGCCCCCCTTTTTTGGCAGCGGTTAAATACCGATAAACCGAACTGCGGGCCAGCTCAAACCGGCGCGCGGCTTCGGCCTTGGAACCGCCGTTTTGAATGAATTTCATCACCTGTTCCCGCAAGTCCAACGCATCGGCGTTCAGGCCGCCGACTTTAGCAGCTAGTGTCCCAAGGTAATCGTGAAACGCTATAGCTGGTTCGGCGGCAAAAGAGTTCGGATATAAAGTCCATCCCGAACTACTTCATGCGGAGTGTTCCCAGCGCGATGTGGATGCTGGTTGCCACCGACCGCAACCCACACCCATAAAAAAACGGGACGGCTTTCGCCGTCCCGTTCAAGCTCCGGGTAGTTTTAGCTTACGGATAAATTAGGCGGAAGAATCCAGCCTTGTTGGTGCGGATAATAGGAATGGTAATCAAATTGGTGCTGGCCGAGCCGGTGATGGTAGCCCAATCATTCGTGTTCCGGCTGATGCCGTTGGCGAGGTTGTTCGTCTGGGACAGCAAACGCCAGCCGATGTGATCAAAGGGCCAGGACAGGGTGAGATTTGTCCCGCTCACCGAGGCGACGATGTTGGTTGGTGTCGTATTCACGGTGACGGCGTTGGTAACGGTGATGTTAGCCGGCGATGAACTGATCGTGCTGCTGCCGTCATAAGTGACCTGCGCGAGCAGCGTGTGAATGCCGGTGGTCGCGCCGGTCCAAGTGAATTGATATGGCGGCACGGTAGATTGGCCGAGCAAGGTCGCGCTGTCGTAAAACTTCACGGCTCCGATGGCGTGGCCGTTCGTGGTGACGGAAGCCGTCAGCAATATGTTTGGAGACGCAGAGAGTGTGCTCCCGTCCGCCGGTGCGGTGAGGATCACGGCGGGCAGCGTGGCCAGCGAGGCGGAAACTAAATTGCCGATTTGCGAACCGGTAAGCGTTTGATTGAAGATGGCCACTTCGTCCATTCCGCCACTGTAACGGCCATAAGGACTGTTGCCGAGCAAGCTGGCGCTGTTGAATGCGGCGTTGGCGTTGGGGCTGGTGTTGGTCCACGACGCCAGCGTCGAGTTGGTGGCCATGTAAAGGATGGTGTTGGTTGAGCTGACCGCGAGCGCAACCAACGTCCACTGATTGCTTGGCACGACGAGGCTGGAAACTTGTAAATTACCGTTCCAATAAAACGCAAGCTGATTGTTGTGGTCGCCGAGCAATAACTGGGCGCGGCTGCCGCCGCTGCCCTCCCAAGTGAAAATGCCGGGGTAATATTCCAAGGCGTTGATGTTGATCCACGCGGTCATCGTGACGGTGTTAGTGTTCAGATTCAGTGCCGGAACGGAAACACTCGTGTCCGAGCCGTTGAATTGATACGCGGTGTTGCCCGTTTCAAAACCGGGGAACGCGGGCGCGGTCGGGCCGCTCGCGCCGAGGATGAGACTGCCTAGATTGGTGCCGTTGAAACCGCCGACAGAATCAATCGCCGTCGGGCCGGAAGTTTCGTTCAACCGCCAGAAAGCGACTGGGCCAGCCGCGAGCGTCTGCGTGCGGTAAGGCGGCGAAAGAATGATTGTCAGCGGCGACGCTGAACTGGTTACTGTGCCTTCGGCGTTGCTGACGATCACGCGATAAAGACCGGCGTTCGTCGGCTGCGCGTTGTTCAGCGTGAATGTCGTGCTCGTTGCGCCGGAAATGTTGTTGCCGTCGTATTGCCATTGATACGTCAGCGTCGGCGTGCCGATGGCCGAGGCGGAGAATGTGATGTTGGAGCCGACATAAGCCACCGCTGGCGACGGAGTGACGATTGCCGTGGGTGGGCCAAGTGGAATCTGCCAGATACCGCGCCCGCCGGTGGCCGCGATTAAATTGTTACGCATCCAAGTTAGCTGCGCAGTGGTGACATCCGCCGGGCCTTCGTTGTTCGGCGACCACGTTGCGCCATAGTCCGCCGAGCCAAAGATTCCGATCTGCGTGCCAATGTAGAGATAGTTATGATTGAACGGGGCAATCGCCAGCGTGCGAATAGGGACGGCGGGCAGATTGCCGGCGAGATTACTCCAGGTGGTGCCACCGTCGGTCGTGCGATACACGTTGTCCGCGCTGAAGCCGCCGAACGTGGCATACACGATGTTAGCGTTGGTGGAGTCAATCGTGAGGCTGTTACAAAAGCGGCCCGGAAGATTGGGCGTGCCGAGATTCTTTTGCGTCCAAGTAGGATTGGCAGCGGTGCCGTTGGCAGTGGAATAAATTGATCCGTCGTTGTATCCAACCCAAATGATGTCCGAGTTGCCTTGCGCCACGGCGATGGCGCCGATGAACTCGCCGCTGGCAATGCCCGCTTTGATGCTGGTCCACACCACATTGGTGGGCGAGGCGGCTTTTACATTGACGCTGCGCCAAAGATTGCTGCCGCCTGCGAGCATCGTGTTCTGATTGTTCGGATCAAGGATGAAGGGCGCGATAAAGTTGGCGCTAGAGGAGAGGATAGCATCGGGATCACCCGGGTCAGCCACGCCGCCGGAATCACCGAGGTTATTGAAGATGTAGGTTTGGTTAACCGCCCCGTCGCTGCTGCGGTAAATCTGCAAATTAATATACTCGCCGTAGAAATAGTTCGGGTCCGTCTGGTCGGCGGCACAAGTGCCGCCGTCACCGCCGCCCCAAGTGGTCCATCCCTGTGAACCGCCGCTGGGAGTGTAACGCACCGAGCCGTTATCCTGCGCGCCACCAATGATCGTGCCGGAAGTAGGGTTGCCGGCTGAGCTATAAAAATCGGTCACACCCATATTATGAACCAGAAAGCTCCAACCGCTGGTCAGCGATACGGTAAAAATGTTGGTGGCGGAATAAATGCCTCCGTCGTTGCCGAAATAAACGGTCGTCTGGCTGGTGCCGTTGAAGTTGGCGGCGCTGGCGATGGTCTGCTGGTCGGCATGGGCGGAAGTGGGCGCACTGAACCATTGGCTGATCTGGGTCAGATTGCTGCCGCCATCCGTGCTGCGGTATATGTCAAGACCACCGACGACCAAATTGTTTAGATTCGTCGGGTCAACCCAGATGCAGTTGGCATACCAGCCCTGCGTCCCCAGATAATTTGTGCCGGTCAGGTATTTACCCGAGTTTCGCAAGCTATAAGACGCCCCGCCATTCGTCGAAATAAAGATTGCCCCGCCATTGGTGTCCTCGGAGGCATACACAATGTTCGGGCTGGACGGCGCATAGGCCACTTCGATGCGTCCGTCGGGCGCCATTCCGATGCCCGTGGCTTGCGTCCAAGTCACACCGGCATTGGTCGAATAAAGCGCCCGCGACGGAGTGAAGATCGGGCTGCCCGAGGCGATACATTTGCTGCCATCCGTCGGATGGAAGGCGACGTTCACCATCGGGGCATCGGGGTAAGTCTGGCTCCAGTTGGTGCCGCCATCGGAGGTGCGCCAGATGCCGTCGGCAGTGGCGGTAAGCAATATCAAATGATTAGTCGGGCAAATGGAAAGGCGGAACACCTCATAAAATGAAGCGTTGGTGGTGGCAGAAAGTTGCCGCCAAGTAGCCCCCGCGTCCGTGGTCTTAAAAATCCCCCCGCCCCGAAATGGGTCGCCGGAGTTATAGCCTTCGCCAGTGCCAGCATAGATGATGTTGGGCGTCGTCGGATCCATCACCATGCAGGACACCGCCAGGTTCCCCATGAAATCATTTAGCGGAAACCAACTCGCCGCGCCGTTGGTCGTCTTCCAGATGCCGCCCCGGACGGCGCCAGCATAAAGCGTTTTGGGATCGGTCGGATGGGTGAGAACCGCGCGCAGGCGTCCGCCGATATTGCCCGGCCCCAATTCGATCCAATTGGTCCGCGCCAGATCCGCCACTTTCGGCTGCGGGCCGGTGCGTTTGGGGACTTCGCCGCCGATCAAAACGCGCGCATCCACCGCCATCGCTTGTTTCTGCTGCATGGCCTTGGTGATGCCATCGGCGGGAATATTTCCGTTCTCATCCTGGAGTTGCAATCGTCTGAACGCCGCTTCCGCCCTATGATCGGTAGGGGTGGGGATTGGTGTTTGGGCGAGTGAGGTTGAAAGGCAGGCCAACGAAATGACAGTGACGAGTGAGCGGCGCAGTTTTGTGGTTCGCATGTTTTTTTTCATAGGATTTTTCACAGCTGTATTGACGGTAAATTTTTGGAAATAGTGAGCTGTTATCCACGCGAGCCAATAGGGAGATTCCGCTATTGATAGGTGCTTGATTTACTTGACTTGCTCGGCGTGTCTCTTTGAAAAGTAACCTGACAGATTTTTCTCCTTTGTCGAGGGAATTGAGGCTTGGTGACGGTTACGTTTTGGGAACGGTGGTTCGGGATTAAATCAATTTAACATCCTTCGTTTGGTCGCTTGGACGCATACGATTCAACGTCGCCAACCAGATAAGTTACACCGATCAAGTGCAAGCTGTAAGTCGAGGAATACTGTGGGAATGAATTGGCGCTGACGAACACATTTGAACCACTAAATATTTTTGTTTTTGCAAAAGGAATTTTGATTCACCGCAGGAACCGTCGCCGCTGCTCCGTGACGCGAACGGCGCATGATCCTTACTCCGGGTGGCAGTCAGTGGGGTTGCGTGAGCGTGCGCGCAAAACTCTGGCCTAGTTCGGATCAAGGTAAGTTGCCGTGCCGGAAGCGAACCGCTTTGCCACTCCGCCGCGCACCCAAGTTCTCATCCTTTTTGTCTGGAAACGCGACTGGTAAGGTTGGAAGTTTTAGTAGCTACGGTTAGGAGTTGATATTTTAGAATCTGCTTGAAATTCGCGAAGACATTAATGCCATTGATTCAAAGTGGAGTTGGTAGCGCATCGGGGAATCGAACCCCGCTATTGGCCTTGAGAAGGCCATGTCCTAGCCGATAGACGAATGCGCCAACCGAATTTCATCCTACTCGGCAGCGTCAAAATGTCAACGCGCGCCTATTCAAAACTTGAAACCGGAAACCCCAAGCCTGAAACTGTGGCCATGGTTTTGCCCGCCGACCTGCACATGCACACACCGCTTTGCCGCCACGCGAGCGGTGAACCGGTAGATTACGCCCGCCGCGCCGTGGAAATCGGTTTGACCGAAATCGGTTTCTCCGATCATTCGCCGATGGCGCGCGATGATTTTGACAACTGGCGGATGCTCGACCGGCAGCTCGATGAATACGTCGCCAAAGTCCGGCTCGCGCAAAAAACCTTTCCGCAGTTGAATATTTTGCTCGCCCTCGAAGTGGATTATTTGCCCGGCCATGAAGAATGGATCCGCTCGCTGGCGGCGCGGCACCCTTGGGATTATTTCATCGGCAGCGTGCATTATGTATCCGAGTCGTGGGACATTGATAATCCCGCCAAACTTTCTGAATGGAAAAAGCGGGATGCCTTCGAGGTCTGGAAAATTTATTTCGACCGGCTTACGCTCGCAGCGGAATCTAAATTATTCGACATCATCGGCCATTGTGATTTGCCGAAAAAATTTGGCATCCGCCCCACGCAGGATTGCACGCCGCTCTACGAAAAATTCTTGGATACCGCCGCCAAAAATAATTGCGCCATCGAACTCAACACCGCCGGGTTGCGGAAAGATTGCCAAGAGATTTATCCCAGCCGTGAACTGCTGGCGCTCGCGTTCCAAAAAAATGTGCCGATCACCTTTGGTTCCGATGCGCACATGCCGGAAGAGGTCGGCCTGAATTTCAGCGACGCCATTCAGCTCGCCCGCGACGTGGGCTACACCAAAACGCTGCGTTTTCAAAAACGTCAAAGCCGAATCGTCGCACTGTGAACATGATTGCTGACCGCTCCAAACAACATTTCCGCGCGGTCTGTTTTTTTCTCACGCTCGTCACGGCGGCACTTTATTGGCCGATCACCCATCATCCGTTTATCATGTTTGATGATGTGGACTATGTGACTGGCAATCCGTCGGTGAACTCGGGATTAAGTTGGGCCAATTTTGTCTGGGCTTTCAACGGCGCGCACGCGGCGAACTGGCATCCGCTGACTTGGCTTTCGCATCAACTGGATTGCACGTTGTTTGGCCTGAACGCCGGGCGACATCATCTCGGCAATCTGCTGCTACACACGATCAACTCCTTACTAGTGCTGGTTTTTTTGCGCACTGCGACCGGTTCGCTCTGGCGCGGCGCCGTGGTCGCCGCGCTGTTTGCGTGGCATCCCTTGCACGTCGAATCCGTCGCTTGGGCATCCGAGCGCAAAGATACCTTGAGCACCTTTTTCTGGCTCCTGACGTTGCTGGCGTATGTCAAATGTGATGCGTGCCGCGTGATGCGTGAAACAGAATCCGGCTCATCACGCATCACACATCACGCATCATTTTGGTATTTCGCCGCGCTATTATTTTTCGCGCTCGGCGTGATGAGCAAGCCGATGGTGGTCACGTTGCCTTTTGTTTTGTTGCTGCTGGACGTATGGCCGCTCGACCGAATTTCGACCGCGCGAAAAGTGAGTTTGCCGAGCTTGATAATCGAAAAAATTCCTTTTTTCGCTCTCGCCACTATGGGCTGTGCCACGACGTATCTGTCGCAAACAGCCGCGATGAGTTCGATTTCTTTTTCCGAACGATTGGGGAATGCCGTGCTCGCATACGCTAGTTATGTCGTGAAATTTTTCTGGCCGGATAATCTCGCGATTGTGTATTCCCACGCAAAACATACGCCGTGGCTATTGGCGTTAGGCGCGCTCGCTCTGCTGTTGCTGTGGACAATTCCGCTGTTACTAAATTGGCGGCGGCGACCGTGGCTGGTCGTCGGCTGGCTGTGGTTTCTGGGCACGCTCGTTCCAACAATCGGGCTGGTGCAAGTTGGCGCGCAGTCCATGGCCGACCGCTATACTTATATTCCCAGTGTCGGATTTTTTATCGTAGTTGTCTGGGGCGCGGCAGAATTTTTTTCAAGCCAGGTGCATGTAAAATATTTTGGCGCGGCCATCGCAGGTGTGGCACTCCTCGGTTGCGTGGTGCTGACGACAAAACAAATTACTTACTGGCGCGATAGTATCACGCTGTTCCGCCACGCTTACGAAGTGACGCCGGATAATTACGTCGCCGCAAATTCGCTCGGCAAAGCCTATGAGTTAGCGGGCGACAATGCGCGGGCGCTTTACCTGTATCGCGCCGCCGTGGAAATGGAGCCGCGCTTTCCAGTTAGCCAGTTCAACCTCGCTATGACGCTGCTGGAAAAGGGAGATGACGCTGGCGGGCTGGAACATTTGCAGATCGCTGCCCAGCTACAACCGGAAAACCCGGACATTCATTTTGACCTCGGCGTTTATTATTCGAGCCATTCAAACTGGGTTGGCGCTGCCCAGTCGTTCAGTAATGCCGTGGCCCTCCGTCCGCCTTTCGCCACGGCGCACGCATCGCTCGCCCGCGCACTCACGGAGCTGGGGCACTTCCCGGCAGCCGCAGCGCAATACCGAGAAGCGCTCCGTCTGGAACCGCAAAATGACGCGGCTCAAAGTGGCTGGAAAAAATTATCGGGCGCGCATCCTGAATTGCCCTGATCGGGGCTTCCACTAGCTATTTTTGATTGGCTTTCAAGTCCCTTTTTTTGAATCATACTCGCGTGACTATCACCAATTCCCGACTACCGAAATACGTTGGCTGGGGAGCGTTTGCCATCTACCTGATCACCCTCGCACACGGGGTGACGATGAACAATCTGACCTGGACTTCCAAGGTGGCCGGTTGGGATCCGCAACCGTTGGGGAACGAGCCGGTATTGTGGTTGCTCACACTGCCCCTTCATTTATTCCCGGCCAGTTGGGCTGCCGTCGAATTAAATATTTTTTCCGCTTTGTGTGGTGCTTGGACGCTTTGTCTGCTGGCGCGCTCGGTTCAAATCCTGCCGCAGAACCGCACGCCCGTGCAGCGAATTTTCCTGACCAGCAACCGGGGCCTGTTTCTGGGAACAGACAATTGGGCCCCCGCCGTGCTCGCCGCGGTGCTGTGCGGTTTGGAATTCAGTTTCTGGCAGGAATCAGTCGCCGCCGTCGGCGAAACGCTGGACATCCTTTTGTTCGCTTCCGCATTGCGTTGGCTGTTGGAATATCGGACGGACCGTAATTCGCGCTACCTCCGCAAAGCCATCTTTCTTTGGGGCGTAGGCATGACGGAAAACTGGGCGATGATCCTCCTTTTGCCGGTCTTCATCGGCGCCATCATGTGGCTGCGCGGACGCCGGTTCTATTCGATCAAATTTTTGTTCTTCGCCCTGCTTACCGGGCTTGCGGGTTTTTCGCTGTATGCCATTCCGCCGATCGTTAACAGCCTTTTTCCGCACGCGCCATTAAGTTTTCACGACGCGTGGATCAGTGCGTTGCACGACACGAAAAAATCGCTGACCAACGTGCAAAGTTTATTTTGGTATTCGCGCAAAGATGTCGGCGGTTTGCTGCTGGCGTGTTTCATTCTGCCGTTGCTGCCGAGTTTGATCCGCGTGAGCAGTGACGGTGCCTATCAAAAATCGCTCGTTGAAAAAATCCAGATTCTCTTCTACCACTTCACACATCTGATCATCTTACTGGCTTGTTTGTGGGTCACCATGGATCCCTTGCTCGGACCGCGTCGGACGTTGGAGAGCCAGATGACCGTGACCATGCCTTTGCTGATCTTTGATTACTTCATCGCGCTCGGTGCTGGTTACATCGCTGGCTATTTTCTGGTGATTTACAGCGGTTCCTATAAACGCTTGTTCCGTCGTAAAACCGGCAAGCATCGTCCACCCTTCGCCCCCCGCTGGCTGCGTCGTTTGGCGCCGTTGGTTTTCCAGTCCTTGCCCTTGGCGATGGCAATTCTGCTCTGCCTCAAAAACCTCGCCCCCATCATCGCTCTCAACGAACATCCGTTGAAAGACTTTGGCGAACTCGCCGCGAGCAGCCTCCCGGAGAATGGCTCCGGCGTCGTGTTATGTGATGACCCCATGCGCGCCGTAGTTTTGCGCGCCGCCATGTCCAAAGCCGAAAATCAGCGCTGGCAAGTCGTCAGCAGCACCAGCCTCATCTTTCCCGGCTACCGCGCCCAACTCGAACGCGAACATCCTCGCAACTGGGTGACGCCCGCCACCGATCACATGCTCGGTTTGGTCGAGATGTTGCAACT
The DNA here is from genome assembly GCA_025362675.1 of Limisphaerales bacterium. Taxonomy (GTDB): domain Bacteria; phylum Verrucomicrobiota; class Verrucomicrobiia; order Limisphaerales; family UBA11358; genus UBA11358. Next base: position 45,366 of record JANYFN010000306.1, read on the forward strand.
GCTTGATCAGATCGTCCGCACCAGCCAAGTCTTTTATCTGCACCCGGCCTACGGTTATTTCTTCGATGCTTTTTATCTCGTGCCCCATGGCGCGGTCTATGAGGTAAAACGTTACGGCGAAAATCTCGAAGATAATCTTAACCCGCCACCGCTCAACGGCGAAAGCATCGCCGCCGGCGAAAAATTCTGGGAAAGCGCCTGGCTCAAGAACATCATCGGCACCACCGAAGTCCTCGCGCATCATCCGCGTGATTTCCTCGACTCCTTCTTCTCTTTTCTGAACACGGAAAAACCCAAGGACAACCAATCGCGACTCCTCGGCCAGTGGTATTCCATGGATTTGAACCACTGGGGCGTGACCTTGCAACAACTTCAACAGATGTCCGCCGCGCAACGCCGCTTTGAACAATCACTCGAATGCGCCACCAACAATCGCGCCGCGCTCTTCAACCTCGCCTGCAATACTAACCTTCAGGCCGGATACAAGTTAAACCTCGGAGGCGTCAGCACGCTCCTCGCCTCGCTCCGCAGCCGTCAACAATTGAACACCCTCCTTGAACGTTACGGCCCCTTTGACGAACCCAACTTCTGTTACGTCCTCGGCAACGCCAACGCTCAAGCCGGCCTCTATCGTCAAGCGATGCAAGCCTACGACCGCGCCCTCACGCTCGCCCCCGACGCGCCCGCTTCCGGCTTCGCGCTCGCACAACTCTATTTCAATTGGCACTTGCACGACCTCGTGCTTTCCACCGTCAAAAAAATCCGCGACAACCCGCGGTCCGCCGCCGTGCTCAATTCCGTTACCGACAGCGAACTCTCCGTTCTCGAAGCCAAGTCCTGGGCCGCCCGCACCAACCTCGTCCGCGCCAGCGAAGTGCTCGAAGCCGCCCGCCACCGTTACCCCGCAGATGCGCACGTCCACGATCTCCTGGCCCAAGCCTATCTGAGTTATGGCGACTACCCAAGCGCTCTGCGTTACGCCAATGAACTCGTCGCGGCCAACCCCAAAGATATCAACGCCCTGACCACCCAATCCTTCGTGCTCCTCATGATGAATAAGCCGGAACAGGCCGTGCCGGTGCTCGACCAAATTCTCACCGTGACCAACAGTCCCAAAGCCCGGCTGAATCGTGCCGCCGCCTACGCCCAGCTCGGCAAGCTCAACGAAGCCGAAGCCGATTATAAGCTCCTATCCAATTATCCTGAAGGCGCCTATCAGCTCAACTACGGCCTCGCCGAAATTGCCATCAAACGCCACGACACCAATGCTGCGATCCAACACCTGGAACTCTGCATCCTCTATTCCAAAATTGGCAGCTCGCAATGGCAGGAAGCCAAATCGCATCTCCAGTTTTACAAGCACGAGTGAGGCAGGTAACGACGCGATGTTCCGGCCGCCTCGCCCCTTAGAGTCCGCTGAACAATCGCGGGGTCAGGGCCAACTCGCCCTCCAGCGGGCGGAAAATGGAATGTGCGGCGACGGCACGGCGTGTCCGCCCGTCGCAACTGCGCGCGGAACGTTCCGAAGGCCACGCCCGCCCTTCGCTCCGGCGAGCCTGCCATTGCCTATGGCGACGGCGAAAGAGGCACAGTTGGCCGCGCCGTCGGGACATCCACCTATAAAAGTCCCACTGAGACGCGCTCCATTGCCAAGTCCGCGCGCGCGCTTGGGTAATACCCGCGCACAGTTCGCTCATCCGCGCGCAAACTTCGCTAATAAACGCACAAACTTCGTTAATCAGGGCACAGACTTCGTTAATAAATGCGTTTATGAAGCCACTGCCGGGGCGGAATAATGAATCTAATAACTTTATTATCAGCAGTTTAGACAGAAAAAATCCAATAAATCGGGGTCTGGTCAAAAAACGACACCCCGGCATCGTTTAGAAAAGAGCGCCAAGCCCGATCCGCTGCGTGCCGCCGGAAATTTTGAAGAGCCCAACGGCACCCGGCAATTCCAGTCGCCACCCCTTGGCACAAAAAAGCGCGGAAGACTTTCGCCTTCCGCGCGGTTGATTTAAAGGCAGCTATTTTTTCCGCTTCTCAATGCACGCATAGGCATTGTGATTGTGGATGCTCTCAAAGTTTTCCGCCTCGACTTTATACCACGTCACCAGCTTATGGGCGTTGAGGCGCAGCGCGACGTTGCGCACGAGGTCTTCCACGAAAACGGGATTCTCATACGCGCGCTCGGTCACGGCTTTTTCATCCTGCCGCTTGAGCAACGCATACAGTTCCGAACTGCCCGAGGCCTCGATCATCGTAATTACTTCCTCGATCCACACCACGGCTTTCGAGCGCAACGCCACGGTCACTTCGCCGCGCTGATTGTGCGCGCCGTGTTTCGAGATCGCCTTGGAGCAGGGGCAGAGCGTGGTCACATTCACTTTGACGGTGAGCACAAAATCAATTTCCTCCCGACAGGCCGCCGCATCGAACCGCACGATGTAATCCATCAAACTTTCACGCTGCGACACCGGCGATTTCTTGGACATGAAATACGGAAATTCAATTTCCAGATGCGACGTGGCGGATTTTAATTTGGCCTGCAACTCGTGCAGGATTTGGGGAATATTTTCGACGTGGATGATGTTGCCGTGGGCGTTGAGCACTTCCACAAAGCGGCTCATGTGCGTGCCTTTAAATTCTTTCGGCAGATCCACAAACATCCCGATGGTGGCGACGGTGTTTTGCACCGTGCGCGTCAGATCCTGCACTTGCACGGGAAAGCGCAGACCACGCACGCCGACTTTATCAATCCGCAATTCGCGCGTATCGCGTTCGCTTTGCTTGTCGTCCAATTTCACCGGGGATTTCTTTTTACCAATTCCAGACATGCGCCTAGTCTAACATTTGTAAACGTTTTGGCAAAACTGTTCGCTTGTAACCACCGTCATCTTTGCTAATGCTCAAAAGAATGAACTTTGTTTTCCTTGGGTTATCCTTCCTGGCATTGGCGTTTTCGGCCCCGGCAGCAACATTCCGCGTCGCCGCTTACAACGTGGAAAACTACCTGGATGCGCCCACGGAATTGCGACCGCACATCAAGTCCGAGACGGCAAAGAAAAAAGTCCGCGAAAGTATTGAAGCCATCAATCCAGACGTGCTCGCGCTCGAAGAAATGGGGAGCACGAATGCGTTGCTGGAATTGCGCGCCTCACTCAAGGCGGAAGGCTGCGATTTTCCGTTCTGGGAACACGTGAGCGGACACGATCCCGACATCCATGTCGCCGTCTTGAGCAAGCTGCCCATTGTCGCGCGGCATCCGCATACGACCGAAAATTTTCTACTCGATGGCCGCAGATTCGAGGTCAGCCGTGGCTTTGCGGAAGTGGAAATTGAAGCCGCGACAAATTTTAATTTTACGTTACTCGTCACGCATCTGAAATCGCGCCGCGTGGTGCCGCAGGCCGCCGAGGCTGATTTACGCTTGGAGGAAGCCAAAAAATTGCGTGAGATCATTGACCAAAAACTAGCCCACAATCCCGCCGCCGCGCTCGTCGTGCTCGGCGACTTCAACGATTTAAAAAGTTCCGAGCCGGTCAAGGTGTTGCTTGGCCGAGGCAAAACCAAGTTGACCGACACGCGCCCCGCCGAGCGCAACGGCGATAATATGCCCAATGAAAATCCCCGCTACGAACCGCGCAACATTACTTGGACGCATTACTACGGCGTGGAGGATACCTACAGCCGGATTGATTATATTCTCTTGAGCCATGCTATGAGCGCACGCTGGTTGAGGGATGAAACGTATGTGGGTGCGATTACAAACTGGAGTGTTGGCTCGGATCACCGCCCGATCACCGCCGCGTTCCAAATCGAGAGCGATTGAACCTGGTTTTATTCTCGTTTAGCGGCGTGACACTATTTTCTAAAGGTTCCTAAAGTATTTCTATTTCCTGGCCGATGAACTAGGCAATGAAGTATGAGCCGACAGGTCCGATCCACGGTAAAATTCTGGTGATTGACGACAACCCCATAATTCAGCGCGCCCTATTTCTGATGTTCCACGATCGCGGCTACAAGATTTTGATGTCTGGCGATATCGCCGATGCGTTAAGCGTGGTGCGGTATGAGCGTCCGAATTTGATCTTGATGGACATTCATTTTGCAAAAGAAAATTCTCTGCCCGGAGTGCTCGACGGATTTTCAGCGACCGAATGGTTGCATCAAATTCCTGACGCCGAGACAGTTCCCGTGGTCATCATTTCCAGCTGCGAGCCGGAAGCGGTCGAGGCCCGCGCCCTCGCCGCTGGTGCTGTGGGCTATCTGCAAAAGCCCTTTGCCTCTGAAAAGCTTTTCGCGCTGGTAAAAAAATACATCCCCACCCGCAGCCGCCGGCTCGCGGATAATCTAGGCGATGCGCTCAAACTGGTGACGACCTGTTGAATTCGGTTTGAATCTTCCGCTTCACCCGCTAAATTGCGCGCGGTGAAAAACAAAATCCTGCCCGTCATTTTCGTCGTGGTATTCGCGCTCTCGCGGATTCCCGGGTTGATGCCGCAGAACTTCAGCGTGGCCTACGCGTTCATGTTCTGTGCGGGTGTTTATTTCCCACGCCGCCTCGCCTGGTGGTTGCCGTTGCTCACGATGCTGGCCACGGACATCGGGTTGAATTTTTATTATCAGCACAAATATCCAACGGAAAATGTCTGGAGCGCAGCCAATTTGGCTAACCTTGCTTTCAACTATGTCGCCTACCTCGCGCTGATTTTTCTGGGGCAACGGTTCAAGCCGCAAACATCCCTCCTCAAGCTCGTGGGCGGCGGCATGCTCGGGGCGGTTTTATTTTATCTCATCACCAACACCGCCTCCTGGCTGTTCAATCCGTTTCATAATCAGGAATACACGCGGACGCTCGCGGGCTGGCTGCTCGCCATGACGAAAGGCACCAATGGCTTTCCGCCCACCATCGAGTTTTTCCGCAACACATTATTGAGCAGCGGTATGTTCACCGCGCTATTCGCCGCCGCCGAAAAATATGCCGGTGCCGAATCGCCCGCTGAAAAAACTGCCGGCATGTCCGATCCCACACCGGAAACCGAAGCCCAGCCAGAAGAGGTCGCTGGTTAAAATTTTAGTCAGATATTTTGTCGGCTTGCGCCGGCTCCACCAATTTTAGCGCTTTTATTAATCCATGAAAATCGGCGTCATTTCGGACACTCACGGCTTCCTCGACCCGCGGGTTGAAAAACTTTTTAAAGGCGTAGATCACATTCTCCACGCCGGCGATATCGGCGACCCGATGATTGATTTGGAATTAAAATTCATCGCGCCCGTAACCGTTGTGCTCGGCAATACGGACACGGGATTGAGTTTCCCGCTGACCGCCGTGACGACGGTGGCGCAGAAAAAGTTTCTCCTGCACCACATCGTCAACCCGCACGCCCTGTTGCCTGAATTGGCTTCGCGCGTCGCCCGCGAAAAGCCTGATGCGGTCATTTTTGGCCACACGCACAAGGCGTTTGCGGAGATGGTGGATGGCATTTTTTTCTTCAACCCCGGTTACGCTGGCAAGCCTCGGCCCGGCGCGGAACGCAGCGTGGCCATCCTGCATTTAGAGCGCAGCGGCATCCGGCCGCAATTCATCAATCTGTAACGGATTTGTTTTCCGAAAAAACTCGCGGAAGCGCCCTCCGCGCACCATTTTCCCTACGTGCATCTGTCCCAGCTCCGCCTTCGAGACTTCCGCAATTACGCGCGGTTGGATGTGAATTTTGCCCCCGGCTTCCATCTGCTGCTCGGCGACAACGCGCAGGGCAAAACCAATATTCTTGAAGCGATTTATTTGATGGCCACGCTGCGCTCGTTTCGTGGTGTGGGTGGCGCGCAGATGATCCGGCACGGCGCGAAAGGTTATTTCGTCGGCGGCAACGTGGTGGGGCAGGGCGACCATGAAATAAAAATTTATTGGTCCGCGCGCGAACGCAAACTCGCCCTCGACGGCCAGCCGGTAAAAAAATTAACCGATTATCTCGGCGCCCTTCGCACCGTGGTTTTTTGCACCGAAGATCTGCAGCTCATCAAAGGCGCGGCGCGCTCGCGGCGACGTTTCTTGGACTTACTCCTCGCGCAGACGCAGCCCGGTTATCTGCCGTTGCTCCAGCGTTACACCCATGCCGTCCGCAATCGCAATGCGCTTCTCAAGCAGCGCACCGTGGATGAAGCGGCGCTTGAAAGTTTTTCCGCCGAGTTGGTGAAGTTGGGCAATGACATCATCCGCGCCCGCCGCGAACTGATTCCGAAATTTTCCCCGCTCGCCCGCCTCGCCTATCGCCGCATCTCGAACGATGCGGAAGAGCTACGCATCGAATATCACCCGAGCGTGAAAAATGATTTTGCCGTTGAACTCGCACAATCGCGTTCGCGGGAAAAAACGTTTCGCGCCACGCTCGTCGGTCCGCACCGCGATGATTTACAATTGTTGCAGAACGAAAAATCGGCGGCGCAATTCGGCAGCGAAGGGCAGAAACGCACGCTCGCCATCGCGCTAAAAATGGCGCAGGCGGAATTTCTCACCGGCATCCACGGCTCGCCGCCGATCCTGCTGATCGACGATGTGATGGGCGAACTTGATGCGAAGCGGCGCAGTGGTTTATTACCGCTGCTCACGCGCGCCCGCGAGGCCAGCGGCCAAGTTTTCATGACCTGCACCGAGGAAAATTGGCCGCGCGAACTCGGTCGGGATTTGCAGCGATGGACGGTGACGGGCGGAAAGTTAATGCGTGCTGGCGTGAACTCAGTAAAAAACGCGGAGGCATAAGGCAGCGGTGCCGCCACCGATTCCCCTGACAATCATTCCTCTGACAACCTGTCTTGCAGCACGCGGTGATTCGTCGATTGAGTCCGGGGGAATGTTTGGCAGCGGAATAAAAAACCAGTGCTGAATGTCTGGCAGACGAACCGCAAAGAAACATCGTCCGTCCTGACGATGAAGCTTGATTTGCTGATCCAAGTGTTCCAAGGAAATGCCCGCCGCCGGATTCGCTTCCAGTTCGGCGTCCCGGCGCCGTGCTTCGGCCAGGCCCTCGTCCTCGTCGTGCAACCCGGGCGATAGTGAATCCAGCAAGTGCGACACCAGCACCGCCCGCTGCCTTCGGACAAATTGAATGCAAGTGCCTCGACTTCGATGATGATCGGCAGAGGGCAAACGCGCCATCGCCTCCGCGTCACTGGCAAGGCGGTGACGCTGATTTACCAACCTCAATAAAAATAATTTCTGTTGCGTAAAATGAATTCAATAGTATTCTTAATTAAATCTCAAACGCACTCATAAGCTTATGAAAACATTTTCGTCGCCAGTAACCGCCCGTAAAGGTTTTACCTTGATCGAATTGCTCGTGGTCATCGCCATCATCGCCATCCTTGCGGCCATGCTGCTACCGGCGCTGGCTTCGGCCAAGGAGAAAGCCAAGCGGATTCAGTGCCTAAATCAAGTGCATCAGATTGAAGTCGCTATCGCTATCTATACAACTGACACGCGCGACAAACTTCCGGTTTTGACCGGTTCAGCTGCGTGGGCTTGGGATTTGCCGGATCCGGCGGCCCAGTTGATGCTGAGTTCTGGCTTAACCAAAAAGACTTTTTTTTGTCCCAGCACTGAGCCTCGGTTTACCGACCAGCAAAACTGGGCCGGACGCCCGGGCGTCGCGCCAACCTATGGGCCAACTGCGGATAATCAATGGAATTTTGGCCAAGCGGGGCCGGTCGCCACGACTGCTGATTTTCATGTGACCGGCTTTGCGCTTGCATTTTCAGGCGCGGCCAGTCTTCTGGCGGTAACCAACCAAAACAAAACGTTGCAAGCCGAACCCATCACGCTGGGAGGCAGCACTATTATCATCCCAGTGTCGGAAAGGGTATTGATTTCAGATTGCATTATCAGCCAATATGCCATCCCCACACCCGGAACACCGGCGAATAATTTTTCCTCGATCCAAGGGGGATTTACTCAAAATGGCCTTATATATCCTCATTTGAGTGCTCACTTGAAGAACAATGTGCCCCAAGGCGGGGATATTGGATACAAGGACGGGCACGCCGAATGGCGAAAATTTAAGACCAGTGCCTCTACTTATATGACCCCCAGAACTACTGGGGGAACAACCTTCTGGTGGTGAGAATAATTTCACCTAGCGTCCGGCTTACCCGCCGGACGCTTTTTTGTTTTCCTGCTTTCCTGTTTTCCTCATTCGCTGTTAGCCTTGACCCATGCGAATTTTGTCCGGTATCCAGCCCAGCGGCGCGCTCCACCTCGGAAATTATTTCGGGATGATGCGCCCCGCCATCGAACTCCAAACTAAAGGCGAGACGTTTTATTTCATCGCCGATTATCACTCGATGACCTCGTTGTTCAACGCGGAAGAGCGGCGAAAAAATTCACTCGATGTAGCGCTGGATTTTCTCGCGTGCGGCCTTGACCCGAAAAAATCCGTCTTCTTCCGCCAGTCCGACGTGCCGGAAGTTTGCGAGCTTGCGTGGCTGCTCTCCACGCTCACGCCGATGAGCATGTTGGAAAAAGCGCATTCGTTCAAAGACAAGTCGGCCAAAGGAATCCCCATTAACCACGGCCTCTTTGCCTATCCCGTGCTGATGGCGGCTGACATTTTGATCTACGATTCCAACCTCGTCCCCGTTGGCCAGGATCAGAAACAGCACGTCGAAATGACGCGCGACATCGCCGTGAAATTCAACGAGACCTACGGCGAGACGTTTGTCATTCCTGAACCGCAGATCAAAGTTGAGACCGCAAAAGTTCCCGGTCTCGACGGCGAAAAAATGAGCAAGAGCTACGGCAACACACTGGAAATTTTCGGCGAAGAAAAACCGCTCCGCAAAAAAGTCATGGGCATCAAAATGGATTCCCGCACGCCGGAGGAACCCAAGCCCGACGCCGAAAAAAATCTCGCCATCGAACTGCTCAAACTCGTCGCGCCTGCTGAAACCGCTGCTGATTTTGAAAACCGTCTCCGCGCCGGCGGCCTCGGCTACGGCGATCTGAAAAAAGCCTTGTTCGAGAACTACTGGAATCATTTTGCCGAAGCGCGAAAAAAACGCGCCGAACTCGCAGCCAACTTGGATTATGTAAACCAGATTCTCGCCGACGGCGCCACGAAAGCGCGCACGCTGGCGCAAACCGTTTTGAAACGGGCACGGAAAAATTGTGGGCTGGAATAAAAACTCACACGGAGGAATCTCACGCAAAGACGCCAAGGCGCAAAGATTTTATGACTGAAAACGAAATCGCCAAACAGGTGGTGGATGCAGCGTTCAAAATTCATACGACGCTTGGGCCGGGGCTTTTAGAATTGGGCTATGAAGCCGTGCTGGCGTATGAATTGAAGCAGCGCGGCTTGCTGGTGGTCCGCCAGCAAGCGATGCCGGTGATTTACGAAACGGTGCATTTGGAAGAAGGTTTTCGCGCCGATCTCATCGTTGAAGGTAAAGTCATCATTGAATTAAAATCCGTCGAGGCCGTTGCGCCTGTTCACAAAAAACAAGTCCTGACCTATTTGCGTCTGACTAATATAAAACTCGGTCTGCTGATAAATTTCGGCGAGGCATTGATCAAGGATGGGATTTCCCGCGTTGTGAATGGATTTTCCCCTTCGCGCCTTTGCGTCTTTGCGTGACACTTTCACATGGATTTGAAATCAACCCGTCTGCGCCTCCGCATCACCGCCGCCGCTGAAACCATCGTGCGCGGCGGCCATCCGTGGCTGTTTGCGGACAGCATCCACGAAACTAATCGCGCCGGCGAAGTTGGCGAACTCGCGGTCATCTACGACCGCAAAGATAAATTTCTCGCCGTTGGTTTGTTTGACCCGGAGTCGCCCATCCGCGTCCGCATCTTGCACGCCGGCAAGCCGCAAACCATTGATTCTGCTTGGTGGAATGCGCATCTTGAAAAAACGCTCGCCCGCCGCGCACAACTTTTTGACGCGACGACTACGGGCTATCGCCTCATCCACGGCGAGAGCGACGGCTGGCCCGGACTCGTGCTGGATCGCTACGACACGACGTTGGTGATGAAAATTTACACCGCCGCGTGGTTGCCCCGGCTGGAAGAAATTGTTGCCCGGTTTAAAGAAAAACTTCCGGCGGAACGAATGGTTTTGCGCTTGAGCCGAAATCTCCAGCCGGCCGCAGAAAAAAAATTCAACCGGCGTGACGGACAAATCCTCTTGGGATCAACCCTTGAAACTCCAGTCATTTTTTCCGAAAACGGCATCCGCTTCGAGGCTGACGTGGTGCGCGGGCAGAAAACTGGTTTCTTCCTCGACCAGCGCGAGAACCGTGCCGAGGTGGAAACACTGGCGCGCGGCAAAAAAATCCTGAACGCGTTCAGTTTTTCCGGCGGCTTCTCGGTCTATGCCGCCCGCGGCGGGGCGGTTTCCGTCACGGATTTGGACATCAGCGCCCACGCCTTGGAATCCGCGAAACGGAATTTTGCGCTGAACCAAAACGATCCCGGTGTGGCCGCGTGCCGCCACGAAACTGTGCAGGCGGATACGTTTATCTGGCTCGAAAAAACTCCAGATAAGTTTGATCTCATCGTGCTGGATCCGCCGTCGCTGGCGAAGCGCGCGACGGAACGCGATGGCGCGATCCATGCTTATGAACGCTTGAATTCATTGGGTATTTCGCGCTTGTCGGCCAATGGCATTTTGGTGGCCGGCTCCTGTTCCGCGCACGTTTCCGCCGCCGATTTTTTTGAGGCTGTGCGTCGGGCTGCGTTGAAATCAGGCCGGAAATTTTCCGAACTTAAAACATTGCAGCATCCGCCAGATCATCCGGCCACGTTCAAAGAAGCGGAATACTTGAAGGTGATTTATCTGAAATTCGCGGCGTAAAAAACTCACGCAAAGACGCAAAGGCGCGAAGTGAAAACAAAGTTTTATTTTTCTTCGCCCTTTGCGCCTTTGTGTGAGACAAGCTTTTATCGCGAGTGTTTCAGAAACCACTCGAACAATTCCGGGTTCGCGTAAGTTTCCGTCCAACTGTCATGCTGCGCGTCAGGATAAATCGTCAGCTTCACTTCCGCCGCGCCATATTTTTTCATCAGTGCCACCATGCGCTCGGTTTCTCCCACCGGCACCACGGGGTCTTTCGCGCCGTGAAACGCCCAGACGGGCAGGCTCGCAAGTTTCGCCCTGTCCGCGAGCAACGGCGTGATTAATTCGCCGCCGCCGCAAATGGGCGCGATGGCCGCAAATTTTTCGGGATGACTCAAGCCGAGGCTCCACGTTCCAAAACCGCCCATGCTCAAGCCGGTGAGATAAACCCGCTTTGTATCCACGGGGTATTTCCCCTCAATGTCTTCCAACAGTGCGAGCAACAAATCGTTCGACCAGATTTTTCCTTCAGGACATTGCGGCGAGACGATGATGAACTCTTTTTTTGCGAGCTCAATTTTCGGTGGGCCGTGTTTGGCAACCAGCCAAATATTTGTGCCGCGCTCACCGGCACCATGCAAAAATAAAATCAGCGGCCAGCGCTTCGTCGCGTCCGCGCCATAACCTTCCGGCAGCGACAACAGATAGTCGGCGGCGAGAACTTGTTGGCGTTCGATTGAAAATTTTTGGGCAGTCTGGCCGGTGGTCATGGCGTTGGATTTTTTTAGAGTGTGGCAGGCGGTGAGTCCGAGCAGCAGCGGCAACAGCAGGATTGAACTAATCTTTGGCATTGCCGATTTATAGCGGACGCAAGCCGGAGGCGAAATCATTTTCACCCGCAAAAATTATGGACGGCGCGACGGCACTAAAACTTTGCGCGGCCTTTCCGCTTCCGCCAACATCCGCGCATGATTTCCCAACGCTGGCTTCGCATCATCCCGGTCGCGCTGGTCATGTATACGATCTCGTATGTGGACCGCACGAACGTCTCGCTCGCGCTGGATCCCAAAATCTCGACGATGATGCGCGATCTGCTGATGGACGACAAATTGAAAGGCCAGGCGGCGGGAATTTTTTTCCTCGGCTACGTTTTGCTGCAAGCTCTCGGTGGTCATCTCGCAGGAAAATGGAGCGCGAAAAAACTCGTCAGCGTGTGTTTAATTTTTTGGGGCGCGTGCGCCGTTGGCTGCGGATTGGCGAAAACTTTTTATCAGTTTGAGATCGCGCGCTTCCTGCTCGGTGTCTCAGAAAGTTGTGTTTTTCCCGCGACATTAGTTTTGCTCGCGCACTGGTTTCCCAGCGCCGAACGCGCGCGGGCCAATGCCTTTTGGAATCTTTGCCAACCGCTCGCCGTCGCCGCGTCTGCGCCCATCACCGGCTGGCTGCTCGGCGCGTATGGCTGGCAAACCATGTTGATTTTAGAGGGCGCACTGCCATTTTTGTGGCTGCCGATCTGGTGGTTTTTTATTAGCGACCGCCCACGTGATGCGAAATGGATTTCCGCCGAGGAAAAAAACTTTCTCGAAACCACGCTCGAACGGGAAGCGGCATTGCTGGAACCGACGGTGAAAATCCCCTTCTGGCAACGACTCGCGCGACGCGAAATTTTCGTGATGATCGTGATGAATTTTCTCCACAACTCGGCGGCCTACGGCTGCATGGCTTTTTTCACGGACAGTTTGAAAGCAAAACATTTTAGCCCGGTGCAATATGGCTGGCTCTTCGCCGCGCCGTATGCCTTGACCGCCGTCATCATGGTCATCAATTCCTGGCACTCGGACAAAACGCGCGAACGGCGCGGCCACGTTGCGGCGGTCTATGTTTTGAGCGGTGTGAGTTTGATTTTGAGCGTGCTGACCCGCGATCATTTTTGGTTGTCCTACGCCTTTTTATGCTTCGCGATTCCCGGTCCGTTTGCCGCGCTCGCGCCGTTCTGGGCGATCCCGACCGAGACATTGCCGCGCAATGTTTTCGGCCCGGTCATCGGCCTCGTGAATTCGCTCGGCAACACCGGCGGTTTTTTTGGACCGGCGATTGTCGGCACGTTGGCGAAAAAATTTGGCAGCACCGCCATTCCATTTACGGCTTTGGGAATTGGAATGTTGGTCGCCGCCGCGCTGGCGTTTCTGCTGCCGAAAAGTGTGAAGCCAATTCAAACGACAAGTTCCAATGCCTGAATCAACTCCGCGACAATTATTTTCGGAGCCATTGCACAACTGAAAAATAGCGCGTCCGGTGGGGATTCGAGAATGGCAAACTGGCTGGCGAGCAATGCCGGGGACAAGAAATGTCCGCGCCGTTTTTTGAGCCGTTCGGCAATCAAAGTTCGTGAGCCGGTGAGATGCACAAATTTTACATGAGGATTTTTTTTTGCCAGTGCCTCGCGGTATTTGGCTTTGAGCGCTGAGCAAGTAAGCACGGAAAATTCTTTTTTAGCCAACGACGCAATGATGATTTTCCGCAATGATTGCAACCACTTCTTGCGGTCGGCATCCGTCAGTGGAATTCCCGCGCTCATCTTGGCCACGTTTTCCGGCGGATGAAAATCATCGCCTTCGTAAAAGATCGCGCCGGTTTTTTCGGCGAACAGTTTTGCTACCGTCGTCTTGCCGCTGCCGGCCACGCCCATGAAAATCAAAACTGTCGGACGGTTGGACGTCTGGCTCTTCACACAATTTTCAACTTAGGCAAATCTTGTGAATCAATCAGCCCAACCGGTTCGTTCTTCGCGTTCACGACGATGAGGTCGTCAATGTTCCGTTCGTTGAAAATTTTCAAGGCTTCCACCGCGAGGGCGTTTTCCGAAATGCAAATCGGCTTTTGCGTCATCACTTTTTTGAGCGGCTGCGATAATAGATTTTCATTGGTGGCCATGTGTCGGCGGAAATCGCCATCGGTGAAAATGCCTGCGAGTTTGCCCCGCACATCCAACACCGCGAGGCTGCCGGACTTGGCGCGAGTCATCACGAGCAACGCTTCCTTGACCGAAAGATTTTCGCGCGCGATGGCATTGCGATCGCCGCTCCGCATGATGTCGCCGACGCGCAGCAGCATCGCGCGGCCAATCGCGCCGCTAGGATGATACTTGGCAAAATCGCGTTGCGTGAAGCCACGCGCTTCCAAAACCGCCATCGCCAGCGCATCGCCCATGACGAGCATCGCCGTGGTGCTGCTCGTCGGCGCGAGGTTGAACGGGCACGCTTCCTTCGGCACCTTCACGTTGAGCGAAACATCGCTGTGTTTAGCCAGCGATGATTTTAGGTTGCCGGTGAAGGAAATAATTTTGACGGAAAACCGTTTCAGCGCGGGCAATAAATTCAACAATTCCTCCGACTCGCCGGAATAGCTCAAGGCGAGAATCACATCGCCGTCATTGATGATTCCGAGGTCGCCGTGCAGCGCATCCACGCTGTTGAGGACCACGGCGGTGGAGCCGGTGCTGGTGAGCGTGGCGGCGATTTTTGCGCCGACATTGCCGGACTTGCCGATGCCGATGATGACAATTTTGCCGCGCTGTTTCAGTGCGGCGACAATGATTTCAACGGCGGCATCAAATGTTTTATCCAACAGCGCGCGAACGGATTTTAGCGCAGCCAGTTCGATGTCAAAAACTTCACGGGCTTTGGCGAGGTGGCTCACCCGGCAGCTTGCACACAAACCCGGAAAAAATTCAATCGTGAATCAAATCTTCAATTCCCGCCGCTGGCAGAAAATTGCTGTGTGATGCGCGTGAGCCGTTTATTGTCCGCACGGATGCGGGAAGAAAGTGTGCGCGAGGTCGCTTGCAAAAATGGCGTGGCGAGACTCGGCGCCTCGCGCGTGAGCCGCTGAAATGCCCCGGAAGCAAGCCGGAGCACGGTGGCATTCGTGTTGGCGACGACATCTGCCGAACGCGGGCCTTGATCAAACAAAGCCATTTCGCCAAAAAAATCGCCGACGGTCAGCGTCGTCAAAATCGTTTCGCGACCGCCCACCATGGTGCGGACACGGACTTCGCCGCCCATGACGAGATACATGGCATCGCCAGCGTCGCCTTGATTGACAATGACGCTGTGCTGCTTGATGTCCTTGAGTTCAAGAAATTCCGCCAAGTGCGCGAGTTGGGCGTCGTTGAGTTCGGCGAGAATCTTGATGCGGCGCAGGGAGCCGGGCGTAAAACCTTTGCGTATCGGCGTGGTCGGAGCCAGATTTACTTCGACGCCAAAATAATTTTTCAACTCAGGAATCTCACTCGCCTTGAGCCAGCGGTTATCGTTGCGGGCAAACACCCAAGTGCCAGCCGAAACGCGTTCGTCGGCAATCCACTCGGCGAGAACCTTCAAGGGGACGGGGCCGTAAGGCGATTCATCAATGCCCCAGATGAAGTAACGGTTGGGAGAAAGTTCTGATTCCATGGCCCCTTTATTACCAACATTTTTAAGTTTTGCAAAAGGGAATTTACCAGCCACTCACTCGACGTTTGGGTAAGAACCCAGGATCTTCACGAAGTTGCAATGTTCGCCAAGTAACTTGATGGCTTTAGCCACTTTGGCATCTTGAAAATGACCGGCGCAATCAATGAAGAAAAAGTATTCCCACGCCTTGCGCTTGCTGGGGCGCGACTCAATTTTCGTCAGATTAATTTTCTGGCTGCGGAACGCGGCGAGCGCCGAGTGCAACGCGCCAGACTTATCGGCCACGCTGATCATCAGGCTCGTGCGGTCGTCGCCGGTCGGCGGACTGCAAGTGCGGCCCAAGACGATGAAGCGCGTGACGTTGACGGAATTATCCTGGATGTCCTGCGCCAAAATTTTCAGCCCGTATTTCTCCGCCGCGAGCACGCCGCCGAGTGCCGCGCTGAATTTTTCCTTCGCCGCCATTTCCGCCGAGCGCGCGTTGGAAGAAGTCTCGACGATCTCGATGCGCGGCAAATTTTTTGCGAGCCAGCCGCGACACTGCGCGAGCGACTGCGGATGCACGAATAATTTTTTTATTTTTGTGAGCGGTGAATTGCTCATCAGACATTGCTGGATGCGTAAAACAATCTGCGAAACGATTTTCAAATCGCTGTCCACGAACATATCCAGCGTGTGCGTGACGACGCCTTCCGTCGAATTTTCCACCGGCACCACGCCGTAATCCGCCGTGCGTTTACTGACTTCCGTGAACACATCGCCGATGGTTTTCTGCGCTGAATAATCCAGGCTCGCGCCGAATTTTTGGATCGCCGCCTGATGCGTGAACGTCGCCTCCGGTCCGAAATACGCAATGGTCATCGTCTTTTCGAGCGCGAGCGCGCTGGACATGATTTCGCGATAAATCGAGCGCAGTTGTTCGTTCGTGATCGGCCCCGCGTTGTGACCACAGACGCGATCGAACACGGCGCGTTCGCGATGCGGCGCGTAAATCTCCTCGCCCGCCGCGAGTTTGATTTCGCCGATAGCGAGCACATGGCGCGTGCGTTCGTTGAGCAAGCGGACGATTTGCGCGTCGAGTTTGTCAATCGCCTGACGATTTTCGGAGAGGCTCATTTCAATCAAGCATGAAGAATTAGGGATAAAGAATCAAACCTGTTTCATGATCCGATGTTACAATCTTTTTTTACAATTCAAGTTTGCGCGGGCGTTGTGCCGGTCTCGCCAGTGCGCTGGCTTTGGTAGCTAGGCTCGACGTCTTTGAAATTATTTCAGATTCCATTTTACTCCGCGTTCAGGGTGCGTTAAATCATGCCCCCCGTTTCCCAAACAAATGAACGAAGTTCACATTCTAAAAATTGCCGGCGAACTAAAAGTTCAGCCGCGTCAGGTGCTCGCCACGGCCAAACTGTTCGCCGAGGGCGCCACGGTGCCTTTCATCTCGCGTTATCGCAAAGAGGCGACCGGCTCACTGGACGAAGTGGCGATCACGAGTATTCGCGAGCGTTTGCTGGGGCTGGCGGATTTGGATAGTCGCCGCGAAACAATTTTAAAATCGCTCGCCGAGCGCAATCTGCTTTCGGATGCGTTGAAGGCGGCGGTGAATCAGGCGGATTCGGTGACGCAACTCGAAGATATTTATCTACCGTATCGGCCCAAGCGCCGCACGCGCGCGACGATCGCGAAGGAGCAAGGGCTGGAGCCGCTCGCGGATATTTTATTCGCGCAGCAGGCCGCGACTGATCCGCTGGCGGAAGCGGCAAAATTTGTCAGCACAGAAAAAGGTGTTGCCGATGTGGCGGCGGCACTCGCCGGGGCGCGCGACATCATCGCTGAACGCGTGAATGATGACGCGACGGCGCGGGCGAAATTGCGCGAACTCTTCTGGGCGGATGGCGTGGTGAAGTCGAAAGTGTTTTCCGAAAAACAGGAAGCCGCCG
>JANYFN010000055.1 GCA_025362675.1 Limisphaerales bacterium
TATTTTCATTCGGTGGCCAAGCCCATTTTGGCGATATCGAGTTGGCGGAGGGTATCGAGCACGCCGACCATGATTTGATAATCGGTGTCGTCGGCACCTTTGACGACGACGCCGAGTTCGGGATCGGCGGCTTTGAGCGCCGCGAGTTTTGCTTTGAGTTCCGGCGCGGTGACGGGTTGATGATCCAGAGTGATCTGCCCCTGCCCGCTTACCTCGATACGCGTCGGCTCCGTCTTGGGTTTGTCCTTCGGCGGCTTGCCGCTCGGCAGATTGATCTCCAGATTGTTCATCAACTGCGGCGTCGTGATGATGAAGATCACCAGCAACACGAACACGAGGTCGAGCAGCGGCGTGATGTTCAACTCCGTCAGCGTGCCGTGCCCGCGCTTGGTAGTTTTTTTAAGGCTCATGGAAAAACGGGTTCGGTTGCTTCCTGCACATCGAAGCGCACCGTGACGTGATCGGGAAAATTCGTCGGTGGAC
This sequence comes from Limisphaerales bacterium, assembly GCA_025362675.1. Lineage (GTDB taxonomy): Bacteria > Verrucomicrobiota > Verrucomicrobiia > Limisphaerales > UBA11358 > UBA11358. Next base: position 484 of record JANYFN010000055.1, read on the forward strand.
GGCGATCAATGTTCGTCACGAGTTTGAACACATCTTTCACCGTCTGATCCCACGGCGCATCGCCGCTGCCTTTCAGCCATTGCGTCTGACTCAAGTGGCCCTGCCGGTCCACGTTCACCGACACCTCGGCGGCGTAAGTATCATCCGCCATATTTTCCGGTCGCTGCCATTTTGAGCGGAGAACATATTCGAGATAACCTTTGTAAAGCTGCACCGGATCGTTCTCGGACAACACGGTTTTACCGCCCGCAAAATCAAAGCTCGGCACGTCCACGGCGGCGGGTGCCACGACCGGCGGCGCCGTCACCGTGGGCGCAGCTTTTGGCGTTTCGACTTTCGGCACTTCCACCTTTGGCGTTTCCACTTTGGGCGGCTCGACCTTCGGTGGTTCCTTGGGTTTCTCCGGTTCCGGTTTTTTCTCCACCACTTTCGTCACCGTGATGGTTTGGATTTTTTTGCCGAGATAACCCTCGCGCGCCGCAAAATAGATCAGCGCCCCGATGATCACGCCATGCACCACCGCCGAGATGGTCAGGTTGACCCGCGACGAATTCTTCTTCGGCTTCGGTTTGGATTGCGGCATCATTTCGGCACTTCCGTCGCGAGTTCGAGTTTCGGCACGTTGGCCTGCTGGCACAGATCCAGCACGGCGCGGATGCCCTTGTATTTCGTTTTGCCATCGCCACGCACAATGAGGTTCAAATCGGGATCATCCGTTCTCAGGCTGATCAATTTGCCGAGCAGATCCTCCATCCTGATTTCTTCGCGGTTCAAAAATAATTTGCCGTCCGCTTGCAGCGAAACGTAATTCGCCTTGCGCGGCGGGTCTTTCAAACTCTTGCTCGCCACGGGCAGTTTCAAATCCTTGTCCTCCACCGGCGGGATCGTCGTGATGATGAAGATCACCAGCAACACGAACGCCAAGTCGAGCAACGGCGTGATGTTCAACTCCGTCAGCGATTCGTGCGCGCTCTGGGAACATTTTTTCATTGGCCGACCGCTTCCTCCGCCGCCACGCGGCGCAACGCCCCGGCGAACTTGTCCTCGAGGTCACGGTTGTCCACGTAGGTATGTTCAATCTGGTTGGCGTAACGCGCGGCAAAACCATCCAGCTCCTGCGTGATGTTGCGAATCGTCGTCACCATGAAGTTGTAGGCGAACATCGCCGGAATCGCGACCATCAGGCCCACGACCGTCGCGATGAGTGCGCCGGCCACACCCGGAGCCATCGCCGTCAGGCTCGCTTGATTTGCTTTCGCGATGCCGGCGAAGGTTTCCATCACGCCCCACACCGTGCCCAGCAACCCGATGAACGGGCCGCCCGCCACCGCCGTGGACAACACAATCATCCCTTTTTCCAGCGCCATCGCCTGCGCGGCCGCCGCTTCTTCCAACACCACTTTCGCCGCCTCGAACGAACCCTGGCTCACTTTCGTCGTCGTCGCCCGCGCCAGCCGGTCCGTGTCGCCCGCGCCTTCGCTTTGGTTCACAACCGGCTGGATTTTCACCGGATTGTTTTTCAAGTGATACGCCACCTCCTCCGCGCCGCGCGTGTAAAGTTGGAACGCCGGGGCACCGTCAAACTCTTTGTCCTGCTTGTGGATGTCCAGCGGATCCCGCGTCGCGGCATACGCCGCGTAAAACTTTTTGGAGGCGCGGCGCGCAATCCACAACTGCCGAAACTTCGTGATGATGATCGTCCAACTGAACATGGACAAAAGGAACAGCACGCCGATCGTCGTCTTGCCTTCCGGCGTCGCCTTCTCAAACGCAAACTGCAACGCGCCGCTCGCAATCATGGGTTGGATGAATGAAGTCATAATCAAATTTTTAGTTTTTAGTGCTTAATGTTTAGTGCCGTGATGGAAATTAAATCTTTGGTTCCTGCGGCGACGCCTCCGAAAGCTTCCTCAACGTCGGCAAAAATACCGTCACCCGACTCACCTTCTGCGCCAACGCAATAGATTTTTTCTTCTTGGCCGAATCGTCATCCGATTCCTTGCCTTCTTTACCCGCGACGTTGTTGGCGTTGTCCGCTGTTTGCGAGTTGTCTTTGGCGATGTTGGAAGCGGGAACGCCGAGGCTGGCCCCAGAAGTGTCGCCCTTGGCCGACACCGTTCCGCCCATCACGGAAGCATCAATACTGTCGCCGCTCACGCTGACATCACCACCACCGATAATCGTTCCGCCAACGGAGCCGGACGCGCTGATGTTCACGCCGCCGCCGCTCACCGCCGTCACGTCCACGTTGTGCTGCGAATTGATGTCCACGCTCTGACTGCCGATGACGAGGCCGTTGATATCGCCGCCCGCCTTCAATTGGATGTTGTTACCGATGATGCCGGAGCCGCTCGCGTTGATGTCCTTGCCCGCAGCCACGTTGACAAAATTATTTTTGGTGTCCGCGCCGTTAAATGAGATTTGTAAAACACCGCCAAGGCTGGCGTTCACGTTGCCGTTCGGCGCTTTGATCGTGATGTCGCCGAGGTGGCCGTGAGAACCAAAAACCGTAGTCGCGATGATGCCGCTGCCGGGAATCGTCGCGGGAATTCCGATGAGCTGATTTGCGCCGGAAAGTTCGAGCGCATTGAGGCTCACATAGCCAGCTCCGCCATTTCCCGCATTCACATCGCCAGTGAGCGAAGCAACTAAAACATTACCGCCATTGTAAGCCGCGATGCGCGAACCGTTGACGTTCACATTATTTTGCGCCGTCACGCTCACCGCGCCGCCGCTCGTGGAAAAAATTCCCTTGGGCGCGCTCGCGTCGCCGAGCGTGGTGAATTGTCCACCGACATCCAGCGTGCCGCCAACATTGAGCTGCACCGCGCCGAGATAACTTTCGTTCGCAATTTTCGTCGAAGTCATTCCCAAATCTCCAACCGTCTGAACCGTCAAGTCTGCGCCATGCGGGGAAATCGCCGCCAATCCCGCGTCGGGAGCCAGCACGCGAATGCCGCCGGAAACGCCGAGATCCATCGTGTTCGCGCTGACTTTGAAATGGCCCGGCCCGGCGAGCGAGAGTCCTTGGTCACCAAGCGACGCGCTTTGGCTCGCCGTGTAAAGCGCCGTGATCGTGGCTTTCTGCGTGTCATCCAACGTCAAGGTTTTCGTCACAGGCACCGTCGTCGGATCGCCGTTGGCATCGAGAATCGGATTTCCATTTTCATCCACCGCCGGTTTCATTACTGGCACGCCGTTCTGCAACACCAGCACTTCCGGCGCGAGCAGGAAGGCGTAATCCGCCGCACTCATCACGCCGACGTAAATCAATTTTCCAGTCGTCGCATCGAATTTTAGTTTGGAAGTAACAAAGGTGTCCGCGCTATCCGTGAACAGATCCGTCGGCAAGAGATCGGCCAGTTGATCGGCGGTCAGATCAATCGTCGAGACGATGCCGCGATAGGTGATTTTGCCGTCCACGTTGATGCTCGTCATCTGGCCAGGCGAAAGGTTGCGGCCCTTGAAGCCAAAATTGTAAGCGTCCTGCGCGACGTGGATGTTCGCAAACGTCGGCACCGTCAAACTGAAGCTGTTGATGCTCCCGGAAATGTCCAGCGTCACCGGCTGCGGATTGGCATCATTCAAATGAAGGTTGTCGTGGGCGGCAGAAAACGTCGCGAAGTCGCCGGACGCGCTGTCCGACATGGTGATGCCGTTCAGAACGGTGGAACCAGCTACGACCGCGCCGCTCAAATTTCCTCCGTTGCGAGTGACGATGCTCAACGAACCCAGGCTTGATGGCGCGAGAATAATCGAGTTATCAATTTTGATTCCACCCGCACCAGCATTGAGCGAAAGTGACGGAGCATAAACCGGCGTGCGATTCACCGATGACAGGCGACCGAGATTTGCGCCGGTCAATTCGATGCCATTGCCCGCCCAGAAATTCACCGCCGAGTCCGGTGCATAATCGAACGGGAATGACGCCGAAGTGTTGAACGCGCCGTTGGGATTATTCACTTCGCGGATGGAAATATCATTGGCCGCAAAAACATTCCACGAACCGGAAATCAAACTCAACCGCACCGGCGCAGTGGAAGCCACGCCATCCACCGGCGCGGCTCCGATGTTCCCGCCGGTATTTTGCGTTTGCTTGGTCGTGTTCTCCAAATCTTGCAGCGTCGAATTGAAATCAGACGAGCTGGAATTTTGATTTTGCAAGTTCGCCGCCTGCGCTTCGGAAACTTGAATGCCCGCGAGCAACGTTCCCTTGCCATTCGCGAGCGTGTAGTTCCCGGTAATTTGATTGCCCGCCACAATGGTCACGTTGCCATCGCCGTAAGTTCCCGATGCGCCGGGCGCTTGTCGCGTCGGAATTTTCGGCGTGCTGTCAACATTGTTGCCCGCGATCAGCGTCACATTGCCGCCCGCCGCCGTCGAGATGCCGCCCAAAAACGGATTCGGCTCCGCGCCGGTGTCGGTGAAATTATAGTCCGTCGCCTGCGTGTTACCGTTCGCGCTGCCATTCGAGGTGCCCGCCACAATGTCGCCCGATTTGGCATACGCAAAAATGCTTCCGCCGCCGGTCGTGAAAATGGAACCCGACACTAACTGGCTGTTTATCGGTGCGACAAGAATGTCCTGCCCGGCGAACAAATTGATGTCGCCCGTCGCGAGTTGGATCGTGCCGTTTCGCGTCAGACCCGCGCCGCCGTTGAGATAAATGCTGCCCACGCCCGACTGCACCACGTTGTTCAAGAAGTCGTAGCCGGCGTAGAGCGAAACGCTCCAGTCGTTCGCGTCAAAAATTTTCGCCTTATTGCCGAAGACTATGTCGCCGCCCGCCTGCAACGTTAGTTTGCCGGAAGTCAGGCCGGTGCTGTCGCTCAAATCCCACGTCAAATTTTGAGCGAGTGAAATGTTGCCGGACGCTTGCAATAAAATATCTGAGAAGCCAACGAACGCGGTCGTGACATCAATCGCGCCACCGGCATCCGAATTGCCGAGCGTGATGTCGTCTGGATCGAGCAGAAATTTTCCACCATGCCAACCGCTATGCGCTGACGCGTCGAAGCGTGTCTTGACCGAATTGATTTTAGGCGCACTGACTTCCACGCTGCCGCCGTTGCCGCCTTGCGATCCGCCCGCGACAGAAATTTTGCCGCCTGCTTCATCGTTGAATTCTTTGCCCGCTTGCACGATGACTTGCCCGCCTGCGCTGGCAGCAGTCGAATTGTCACCCTGCGCGGAGATTTGCGAATTCACTCCAAGATTTACAGAATCCGCTGCGACTAATTCGATGACGCCATTTTTTTCGACAAGCGAATTGGCCTGCAAAACTCCATCCTGATTAACCACTTTTGCGCGCAGCGCAATCGTCCCGGCGTCCGCCGTGATGCGACCAAAATTATCCACGGAACCATTCGGGAGTTGCAGCGTCGCACTCAAGCCGCGTCCATCCGGTCGTTCGCTCACGAGCACGTTCTCGCCCGCGAGCAATTCCACGTCGCCCTGCGGCGCGGCGAGGCTGCCGTGATTTTCGATGTTCGCCGCGATGAGATAGAGCGACTTATTTTTTCCCACTTCAATTTGTCCATAGTTGACGATGCTCGCGAGCGGCGGCGTGCCGGAAAACTGCCACGATCCGCCGGCCCCGATGTCCATCGGCAATGCCGCGGTGGTGGCGATAAAACTGCCGCCCACTTTCACCATTGAGTTTGGGCCGAAATAAAAACCGTTGGCATTCGCGAGAATCACCGTGCCGTTGGCGTGCAGGTTCCCGAAAATCTGCGTGGGATTTCCACCGCCGATGGTGTTGAAGACAATCGAACTTGCTGACGGTTGCAGAAACGCGGTCGTTTCGCCCGGCGCAACGTTGAAACTTTGCCAGTTCAAGATGGCGAGCGGGCTGGTGGTGATGTTTAGTTGCGACCCATTTTGTTGTGCGGTCGCGCTGCCGGACTGCACGTTGAGTCCGGTGGGGTTGGCAAAAACAACGGACGCGCGACCGACTACAAAAACCAGTGCCGCGATGAAATACGATTTAGGATTTTGAAAAATGGATTTCATAATTTTTCTAAAATTGCGCGCCGATGGCGAAGTAGGCATGAAGATTTCCTTGGCCCGTTTTCAATTCCGGCCCGGTCGTTCCACTCGCAGCCTGGTCCAAGTCGCTCAACGCCCACGCGAGCGTCAGTCGCGCATCGAAATGTTCGCCCGCCGTCAGGAAAAACGAGAGGCCCGTGCCCAGCTCGCTGACCGAATGACGTTTCCACGCCGACCGGTCTAAGTCGTAAATCTGGCCGTAATCTAGAAACCACGAGCAGCGCACGATGGCGGGAAATTCTCCATCCTGAGTTGGGAAATAGCCGATGTTGACCGGCGGCGCGCGTAAATCGAACAGCGCCCGCCAGCCGCTGTCGCCATACACTTCGCCTTCCTCGTAACCGCGCACACCAGCCGTGCCGCCGAGTCCGAATTGTTCGTTGTTGATGAGCGGCGCGCTCGCCCACTGGCCGTTCAAGTTCAGTGTGGCCGACCATTCGCCGGACAATTGCTGCTGGCGGATCAAGCCGGCATTGATGGTCGTGTAAGTGCCACCCGCGTCTTTGTCGCCCGCGACATTTTGGAAATCTTTTCGCGACGACGACAGCGACGGCAAAAAATACTTTGGTTCCACAAAAAAGTGGTGCTACCCGTTTTGTCCGGGCGCGTGCCGATCCAGCCGTAGCTGATCGGCAAATAGCAAAGCGACTGGCGGCTGTTGGCCGCGAGTGAAACCGTTTGGTTCGTGAGTAGCACGCGGTTCCCGAACGTGTCGAGCGCGTAGAGATCGAAGTAAGTGTTATTGGTGCTGAATGTTTTTGACTCGTAGCTTTTGAAATCCATGCCGAGCGATAACGCGGAGGTGATTTTCCAAACGGTCGGCAGCGGCCAGTTGAGCTTCAAACCGGCGTTGTTGTTGATGCTCGGCGAGTGCTGCACGAATTGCGAACTGATGTCGGCGAGCGTGTTGGTGAAAATGAAATTGCGCGGCCCGAATTGCAGCGGCGTATCCGAGGAAGAACGCGACGCGTAAAACGTGAGGTCGGGATGACCCGACGGCGGCGGCATATTGAAACGATGATTGACCTCGTCGTAGCCAAATGTTGTCGGCTGCTTTTCGATCTGGTCGCGCTGGCCTTTGCGGGAGCCGAGCGGGAGACGATAAAATGCGCTGTAACTGCTGACCATCGGCAGATCGAGCAATGTGTCCGCGTCTTTTTCACCTTTGAACCGCTGCGGAGAAAAATTGTAATCAAAACCGATTTGATGTTCTCGCTGCCAGAGATTCGCGTATTGAATCGAAGTGTCCGAACGCAGCAGCGGCGAGCCGGGCGAAGACTTGTCGTTCACTTCGCTGCGCAAATGCAGCGGCATTTGATCCTTCACTTTCAATTCCAGTTCCGTGGTGCCGGGTTCGTAGCCGGGGCTGATGACGGGATAAATCTGGCGGTCGCGGTTTTGATTAGCCGCGTCGAGTTCCGGCTGAAACCAGCGCGTGTTGAGCAACACATTCGTCGCAAGGCTCGGCAGCGCGCGGCGGATGTTCGCCGCGCTGAAATATTTGTTTCCCGTGATTTTGATCTGGTTGAGTTTGCCCTCGACGATTTTCACGCGCACGATGCCATTGGTCAGCTTTTGTTGCGGCAAGGTCACGCTGATCGTGGAATAGCCAAGCTCGTGATAGCGCAGTTGCAATGTTCCCAAGCCCTCACGCAAACGCGCAAACGTGACGTTTGTTCCGGTGTAATTCGTCAGCACGTCAAAATTTTCCGGGGCCAAAATCGTGTTGCCCTCCATTTGGTAGGAACGGATGCGCACACCGGGGGCGTTGGTTTTCGGGTCGGGAGAATTGGTTTCCTGCGCGAACGCCGAAAAGGATTTGGCCGCGACGGCGGGAATTAAAATATGGCGTAATAAATTCATTTGCGGTGGTTGTCCGCTCGACAAATTGAACCGAAAGGCAGGCCCGTTGCCGGGCCTGCCCGCTGAATTAACCCGCTAGGTTCGTCATTGCGTATTGACCTTGTAAAACTCCACCGCGCTGCTGGTGGTGCGGCTGATGGAGTTCGGACCGCCGGTGCCCGTAATCGTCGTGGCGTCGGGAATCCACGTGCTCGTCGCGCCGCCAAGTTTGTTGGTGTAGAGCAGCGAGTAGGTGTTGCCCACGGTGGTCGTGAACGTCACCGTGCTGACATTTCCGGCGCGAATGATGCCGGTGACGGTCGAGGCGCGCGGTCCAGCCACGAAGTTCAGCACACCGTTGGTGGTGATGTTGAACGTGCCGACGAGTTTGTCCGGCGGCGGATTCGGATAAACTGCGGACGGTTGCACCTGCCAGAAATCAAGCGAACCGGGAACCGCCTTTTCCACAGTGAATGGCGCATTGCCGCCGAGACTGGCGATGCCGCTGAAGTTGCCGCCGGAAACAACGTAGTCATACGATGACGCCTTGTATTGTCCGCCGGTGTCAATCGAGTAAGAATTCGCGCCCGAAGTCGGAATCGCAATCGGATACAGAGGTTTATTTCCGACGGCACTGATGACGCCATGCTGCGTGTCAAAATCCGACGCGCTCACGTTGTAAGCCGTCGTGTTCGGCTCGGCACTGCTCAACCAGTTGGTCGCATCCGTGGCCGCAATCAACGCCACTTTCGCACCGGTCAAACTGCCGAACGTGCCCGTCACCAGACTTAAACTCCAGTTGGTCACAGTCGTCGTGTAGCCGTTAGTCTTGCCGAGATAATTCGTGACGCTGCCGAGGTTAAACTCTACGTCCTGCGAATTTTTTCGGAAGATGAGCAGCACATCGCCGTCATTGTAAGACCAGGCTCGCGCCTGTGGCAGCGCGGCCAGCAACGTCACCGCCGCCAAGATTTTGAGAAGAAATTTTTTCATAGCATTTTCTCTGAAATGGGAATTGCGGTTTAATAATTCGCCAGCGGTTTGATCTGGCCACCATCAAAGTCGCGCTTCACCTTCAAGGCGGAGATCGGGATGAAATTGCTTCCAAATACCGGCGTGCTGATGTTTTGGAACGCGGCATTCGTCACGCTCTGATAGAAGGCGTCAATCACCGCCTGTTGCGCTGTCGAGGGCGAACCGGAGTTCGGCGAGGTGATGTAGAAATAATGTTCGTAGCCCCACAGCGGATAGCTGCCGTTGATGACGTTGGACACGGAATAGTTCACGCCCTCATAGGCGATCGGTGTCAGTGTGCTTTTCAAATTTTGCACAGCCACCGTGCCGATGGAATTCGTCAAGGCGAGCACCGTGTTGGCCACCGCGCCGCCAGAAGCGAGGCCGGGATCGGCGCTCTTGTCCTGCACCGGCAGGCCGTCGGCATTATTAGTAAACGACTTGATCGTCGCCGTGTTATAGATGTTCAGATCCACTTCGGTGCGGACGGCAGCCTGACTGTTGCGACCCACGAAATAAATCACGTTCGAACTGGTGCCGCCATAGAACGTCGCCTTGTTGGTGGATGTTTCCAACGAGACCGCCTGACGCTGCGTGATGTTCGTGATCGCATTCACATCAGGAAACGCAGTGTTCTTGATATAAACCAACGGCACGACGTAAGTCGGCAGCTCGGTAAGATTCGCCGCCACGGAATCAATGCCCACCGCTTCCGGCGTCGTCGCCGAATCCACGAACGTCGGCACGACTTGCGCGCCGAGCACGTTCGTGTCGTTCACATCCGCCGTTTGATTCACCAACGCGATCAGGCCGTTGATCGCGCCGTTGGCCACATTGATGTCGAGCGTGATCGGATTGTAGCCCGTCAAATTTGGATTCAAGCTGCTCCCTTGAAAGCGGCGCACGGTCGAGGATTGGCTGCCCGTGGAGGTGAACGCGCCGCCCGCGAACAGGTTCGTCGCGCGGTCGTAAAGAATGTTCTGACTCGCGCTGCCGCCTTCGATGAAGACGGTCACGGCCGCGTGCAGGTTGGAGGTGAACCCCAGCGCGGCGATGGCCGCGCCCAAGGCGATGGATTTTTTCAGACTGGATGTTTTCATGTTTTATTTTTTGTTTTCGGTTTGGTTGGTTTTAAGAACCTCCGGTCATCCGGTCAGCCCTAATAAATTTTCAAGATGGATTTTCGGCCTCGCTTTGATTGCGTCGGTAAAATTTTTAGTGGGCGGAAATCAAACTGCTTACGTCGTCCGACTCGACTCCGATGTCGGCGAATAACCACGTTGATAGGTAGCGCTCACTCGAAGAGGGCACGACGGCGACAATGGTTTTGCCCTTATTTTCCGGGCGTTTGGCGACCTGCAACGCCGCCCAGATGATCGCGCCGCTCGAAACGCCGACGGGAATTCCGTCAAGTTGATTCACTTCTTTGGATACCGGGCCGGAATCTTCCTCCGCAACTTGCACCACCTCATCCACGATTTTGACGTTCAAGTTGTCGGGGATAAATCCCGCGCCGATGCCCTGCAATTTATGCGGCCCCGCTGCGCCGCCAGAAATCACCGGCGACTTTGACGGCTCCACGGCAATTGCTTTGAAACCCGGTTTCAACTGTTTCAAAACTTCCGCGACGCCCGTAATCGTGCCGCCCGTGCCGACGCCCGCGACGACGAAATCCACTTTGCCATCCGTGTCGCGCCAGATTTCTTCGGCAGTCGTCTTGCGATGAATCGCCGGGTTCGACGGATTAGAAAATTGCTGCAACACGACGCTGTTCTTGATTTGTTTGTGCAGCTCTTCCGCCTTGGCAATCGCGCCTTTCATCCCTTTCGCGCCTTCGGTCAAAACCAGTTTTGCGCCGAGAATTTTCAGCAACTTCCGCCGCTCCGTGCTCATCGTTTCTGGCATCGTGAGAATTAATTTCAATCCTTTCGCCGCCGCGACGAACGCGAGTGCGATGCCCGTGTTGCCACTCGTCGGCTCGATCAAAATCGTGCTCTCGTTAATCGCGCCGGACTTCAGCGCGTCTTCGATCATCGCCACGCCGATTCGGTCCTTGACGCTGGACAGCGGATTGAAAAATTCCAGTTTGAGTAGCACGTCGGCCACCGCGTCGTGTTTTTTCGCCGTGCGGTTCAGCCGCACGAGCGGGGTGTTGCCGATGGTTTCCGTGATGTCGTTGTAGATGCGTGACATGGTTTTATTTTTTTGAGGTGTAGATTTGGTCAAAAATTCCGCCATCAGAAAAATGGGGTTCCTGCGCCTTCTGCCAGCCGCCGGCAATCTCGTTCACCGTGAATAATTCCAACGGGGGAAAGCGGTCAGGAAATTTAGCCAGCGCCTTTTGATTTTTGGGACGGAAGAAATATTTCGCCGCGAGTTCTTGGCCAGCATCGCTGTAGAGAAATTCAAGATACGCCCGCGAAACGGCTTCGGTGTGATGCCGCTCCACATTGCGATCCACCCACGCAACTGGATTTTCCGCGAGGATGCTCGTCGACGGAACCACCACCTCCAAGGCGCCATCCGTAAAGTTTTTTTGAATCGAAGCGGCCTCGTTCTCAAACGTCAGCAGGACATCGCCGATGCCGTTGTTGACAAAAGTGATGGTCGCGCCGCGACCGCCAGTGTCCAACACCGGCACGTTCGCAAAAAGTTTTCCCACGAATTCGCGTGCCGCCTTTTCATCGCCGCCAGATTTCTTCAGAGCATATCCCCACGCTCCCAGATAGCTGTAACGTCCATTGCCAGAAGTTTTCGGATTGGGAATGACGACGGAAACATTGGTTTGAATCAGGTCGTCCCAATTCTTGATCTGCTTGGGATTGCCTTTGCGCACGACGAACACAATCGTCGAGTTGTAAGGCACGCTGTGGTTCGGCAGACGAGAAGCCCAGTTTTTTGGAATCAAGCGCGCGGCGGAAAAAAGAATGTCCACATCGAGCGGCTGGTTCATCGTCACCACATCCGCTTCCAGGCCGTTGACGACCGATTGCGCCTGCTTACTCGACCCGCCGTGAGATTGATTGATCGTCAAGGTGTCGCCGGTTTTTTCTTTCCAAACTGCCGCGAAGTTAGTGTTGAACTCCGAATAAAATTCCCGCGTGACGTCGTAGGAGACGTTGAGAATTTTTATGTCAGCCGCCGCCGCGCCCGTCGCCGCGAGCCAGCCGCACACGAGCGACACGCTGGCAAAATTGTGAATCCAGTTCCGCATGGATGATTGTATTTTTTATTTTCATGGGAACTTCCGGTGGACCGGTCAGCCGCCTGCAAAAATGGTTGGTTGGTTAAATTTTTTCCGCGCGAGTTTCCGCCTTGTCGAGTCGCACCCGCTCAGTTTTTTCGATTTGAATCACCCGTGAATCATGCACCACGATTTCGACCACGCCATAGCGCAGCGACTTGACATTCTGGACGACAAGCTCCAGCCATTTCGCATCATCACCAATCGCGGACACTTTTTGTTGAGTCTGGCTCATTTGTAAAAACGATAGAATTAGTCGTTATTAAATGTAAATAAAAGCTGTGCTACCAAAGTGGCACAGTCTTATCGGCACTTGAAACGCTACCAAACGCCGATATGTATTCGTTAAATACGATTAACATAGTCGTATATTTACACAGCGTATATTTTTTGTCAAAGAATTTTTGAAATAAATTTTTCCTGAAGGGGTGAGAGTTCTGGCCGAGGTATTCGCGTTAGCTGAATTGAATTCTAAATGAAGTAACTCGTCGTGAACAATCCGTCCGGCGCGTGATTCCTGGTGCAAAGTCCCTGCCTTCGGTCGGCGATGAATAAGTTGGATAGTCTTAAAACTAAAGGCGCTGCCAAACAGACCGCGACTCCTTACGCATTGGTTTAAGCCAACCTTGCGCGCCGCTCATTTTCGTTTTTTGATTCCGGCTCCAATCCACGTGCCCGTTCGCACCGAAAACTTTTTAGGAATTTTTATAAAGTCACCGTGCGTAGCAAAACTAAATTCGCCCCATCCGCCGATTCACCGGTTTGCTCCGGTGAGAATTCTAAGCAGGTTTCAGCGGCGAATGAAGTTGCTGGAAATTTTTGCAGCAACAAATTCGGCGCGCGCGCTAGATTTTCGTGCGCGCCAGGAGGACCAGGCGTCGCGGTTTTGCGCGGCGGCTAACTTGCGAACTTGCACATTGAGAAGGGAAACGTCGTCCCCCCACAGCACTGGATTCAACGCCCAGTTGGGCGAATTTTGAAACGTGACGCTTGCGAGCAACCATCGCTTACAGCCAATGATACGAGGCGTTTTGGGGCGGAGAAACTGCTGCGCTGGCTGATAAACCTTGAGTTTGAGCAAACCACTTTTTCGCAGCTCGTCGGCAATTTTTCCACCGTTCATCACCTCGCGACGGCGAAACCACGTCGCACCTTTTTCATCCACCTTTCCGCCGGATGGCCAGCGTCCGTGCAATAATCAGGCGAGAATTTTCTCTACCACTTGCCCGTGAACATCCGTGAGCCGGAACTGGCGGCCTTGATGCGTGTAAGTCAGGCGTTCGTGATCGAAGCCCAGACATTTTAGAATCGTCGCTTGCAGATCGTAAACTTGCACTTCGTCCTGCGCGACGTGGAAGCCCAAATCATCGGTGGCACCGTAACTGATGCCAGGCTTGATGCCGCCGCCAGCGAGCCACGTGGTGAACGCCGCCGGATGATGATCGCGACCGAGACTACGGCCGAGCGAGGCGTTGCTTTCCACCATCGGCGTGCGACCGAATTCGCCGCCCCAGATCACCATCGTTTCGTCGAGCAATCCGCGCTGCTTGAGATCTTTCACCAACGCCGCGGACGCCTTGTCGGTTTCGCCGCAATTTTTTTTCAGATTGCCGACCACGTCCGAATGCGCGTCCCAGCCCTCGTGATAAATATTCACGAAGCGCACGCCGCGTTCGATCATGCGCCGCGCGAGCAGACAGGCGCGCGCAAAACTTGGTTTGTCGGGATCGCAGCCATACATCGCGAGCGTCTCTTTACTCTCTTTTTTCAAGTCCATCAATTCCGGCGCGGAAGTCTGGAGCCGGTAAGCCATTTCGTAAGAGGCGATGCGCGATTCGATTTCCGGATCGCCGACAATTCCCAAACGCGCGTGATTCAGTTCCTCGATGAGATCAAGTGAAGCGCGTTGTAGTTTCGGATCAACACCTTTCGGGTTGCTCACATCCAAAATCGGATCGCCCTGATTCCGAAATCGCACGCCCGCGTAAATCGAAGGCATGAAGCCGCTCGACCAATTGGCTGATCCGCCGCTGATGCCAGATCCCGTGGACATCACGACGTAAGCCGGCAAATTCTGCGACTCGCTGCCGAGACCATACAGCACCCACGAACCCAGACTTGGCCGGCCCGGTTGGGCAAAACCGGTGTTCAGAAAAATTTGTCCGGGCGCGTGATTGAACTGATCCGTCTTCATGGATTTGACGAAACAGACGTCATCCACGATCTCCGCCAGATGCGGAAGCACTTCGGAAATTTCCGCGCCGGATTGCCCGTGCTTGGCGAATTTGAATTGCGGTCCGAGCACCGCCGCGTCAGGGCGGATGAACGCGTAGCGTTGGCCGGCGATCACCGAGGGCGGCAGCGGCTTGCCTTGCAACTTCGCCAACTCCGGCTTGTAATCAAATAAATCCAAGTGGCTCGGCGCGCCCGCCATGAACAGATGAATGACGTGTTTCGCCTTGCCCGGAAAATGCGGCGCGCGCGGCTTGAGTCCGTCCGCAGCGGAAATATTCGCCGCAAAAGATTTTGGAAGAAACGAATCCGTCAGCAGCGACGCGAGCGCGAGTTTGCCAAGACCGAGTCCGCACTCTTTCAAAAACCAGCGGCGCGAATTTACCCGCGGATTGCTCAAGGCGTAGAGATGGTCGTGGCAATTCATAATTTCAGCTCTTGTTGATGGTTTCGTCGAGGTTCAGCAAGACACGCGCAACTGTCGTCCACGCGGCTTGCTCGTTCAAGTGCGCGTCTTCTTTCGCGTCCATGATTTCCGTCGCTTTCAATTCACCACTCACAAATCGCGCGAGTTGGCCTTCATAAAATTTTGCGAGCGCCGCACGTTCGTCATTCGACGGCGGGCGCGTCAGACAACGGCGGAACATCATTTCGACACGAGCACCAGCATCGCCGTCAGCTTTGGCGGCAAGCTGCCCCAGCGCGCGGGCACATTCCATGAACGCAGCATCATTGAGCGACGTCAGTGCCTGCAATGGCGTGTTTGAACGATCACGTCGCGCCAGGCAAACTTCGCCGCTCGGGCCGTCAAACGTAGCCGTCATCGCGTAAGGCGCAGTGCGTTTCGCAAACGTGTAAAGCCCGCGCCGATAGCGATCCGGTCCTTCGCTGGTTTTCCATTCGAGCGGACCGTAAGCGCCTTCCGACGAAACGCCCGGCGGCTGCGGCGGATAAACACTTGGTCCGCCGATTTTTTCTGAAAGCAAACCGCTGGCCACGAGCGCGGAGTCGCGCACCATTTCGGCATCCATCCGAAAACGCGGTCCGCGAGCCAATAAAACATTCAGCGAATCGCGCTCATGAAGTTCCGGCGTGACGATACTTGCTTGCTGATACGTCGCGCTCAGCACCATCAGCTTGAGCATTTTTTTCTGCGACCAACCTTGCTTCACAAATTCCACCGCGAGCCAGTCGAGCAACTCTTGATGCGATGGCAAGTCGCCTTGAAAACCAAAATCTCCGGTCGTCGCCACGATGCCGCGTCCGAACAAAGCCTCCCATTGGCGATTCATGATGACGCGGGCCGTGAGCGGATTGTTCGTTGCCACCAGCCACTTCGCGAGCGCGAGACGTTGTTTCGATTTGCTCTCCGGCAGCGGCGGCAGAAACGCCGGCACGCCTGGTTTCACCTCGGCCTCGGTGCTGAGAAATTCGCCGCGATGATGCACAAATGTTTTTCGTTCCTGCCCAGATGGACGTTCCTGCATGACGAGCGTGGTGGAAAATTTCGGCAGCGAACCGCGCAACTTTTCGATCTCGCCCCGAGGTCCGGCGAAATCGGACGACAACAACGCAAACTGCCGGAGCAAAATCTCTCGGTCCGTCGAACCATTGGTCGCGGCGAATAATGCTTTCAGTTTTTCTTTGTCCGAATACTTGCCGAGAATGGTCACCGCTTCGTTATCGAGCTTGGAGGCCCGCGCATTTTCATTGGTCGTCACCCAAATGCGGAAACGCCCAAGACCGGCGGCGTAATATTTTTCGCAGGTCAAATCGAGCTGAAGTTCATTGGTGCTCGTGAGGTTTTGGGCGAATTGAAAAACCGCGTTCTGCGTTTTGCCCACGCCGCCGTTGATGGACCAGCCGGTCTGCGCGTCGTCATCTAACGCCTTGGCCGCAGTGTTTTCGCCATCGGCAAAACTTTGCGTCGCGTTAGTGAGCGTGACGGACTCGCCGTCAGCTTTGAGCCTCACAGTGGAAAGCCAGAAGTTACCTGCCGTTCCCTCATAATAGATCGAGCCGGGACCGCGATTCGGCAAACGATCGTCAGGCAACATCTCCAAACGGATGGCTCGGAGGCCGGCGGGCGGGTTGTGAAATTTCACCGTGTAAGTGTCGCTCTTGGTGAAATCGCCGCTGCAAAAAATCGAGTTGTCGTCCTGAATAGTGAGGATGGGCACGCTGCTGGTGGCAGATGATGGAAGCAGGGTTTGCCAGTTCGCCGTGGTCGGTAATTGCTCCGCCAGCCACTGCACGCACCGTTGGTTGCGCATTTCACTCCGCCGTTGTTCGGCTACATTTTCGTCCGCCAATGCCTCGCCGAAGCTAAGGCGAAAATGTCCCAGCGTGTGGTGCGTGCCGTAATGTTGCACGAGCCGGATCAAGACGGTCGTCGGCGTTTTCAGTTCCATCGGTTCGGCGAGCGCAAAAATAGCGTGACGATGTTTTGAAGCTCCGCCCGGCCCATCAATCGCCCAACCGGTATCGAGTTTGCCATCAATCGCATTCTCAACTGGAAATTTCTCCTGCGAGAAATCCGCCTGCGCGCTGGCGAATTTCACTCGGCGGGGAGCGGTTTCGTTGGTCGTCGTCTGAACTTCCATTTCGATTTCGCTCAACACAAAATTCCCGTGTTCGGTGCGACCTGGTCCGCCGCCGCTAATTTTGTCATCTGGAATCGCCTCGACTTGGACGTGGGTGAGTCGCTGCGGCCCCAACTCAAACTTCAAGGTGTAAATATCTTTGGCTGGGTTAGCGCCGCCGACCCGGAGCGAACCATCGAACAATAATTCTGCCGTCGCGCCATTCGTGGAAGCAAATTCCACCGCGCCAGGAATCTGCCAGTTGGCCCGCAGCAGGAGGGGAAACTTGTCGGGCAAAGCAGTTTCGAGCGCGTCAATTTTCCACTGAATTTTCTGCCGCTGCTCGGCGAGCGCGGGCTCTACAATGTTGAAATTCGGTTCAATCGCATTATCCAGACACGCCATGAAACGATAATATTCCGGGTGTTGAATGGGATCGTATTTGTGCGTGTGACATTGCGCGCAAGCCATCGTCAAGCCAAGCCACGCCGTCGAAGTCACATGCACGCGATCTACCATGGAAAGAAACCGGTATTCCAGCGGATCAATACCGCCCTCTTCGTTCAACATGGTGTTGCGATTGAAACCGGTGGCGATGATCTGGTCGCGCGTGGCGGCGGGCAGCAGGTCGCCGGCGATTTGTTCGATGGTGAATTCATCAAACGACATATCGGCATTCAATGCGCTGATCACCCAATCGCGCCATGGCCAAATGGAACGTTGACGATCTTTTTCATAGCCGTTGGTGTCCGCATAACGAGCGAGGTCGAGCCAGCGACGCGCCCAGCGTTCACCGTAATGCGGGGAAGCGAGCAACTGATCCACGAGTTTTTCAAACGCGTCTGGCGACGGGTCGTTCACAAATGCCTCCGCCTGCGCCGGAGTGGGCGGCAAGCCGATGAGGTCAAGGTAAAGGCGGCGAACCAAGGTGTATTTGTCTGCGCGCGGCGAGGGTTTGAGATTTTCCTTTTCCAACCGCGCCAGCACGAAATCATCAATCGCATTTTGCACCCAAGCCTTGTCCTTGACCTCGGGTGGCGGTGATTGTTTTGGCGCGATGAACGCCCAATGCGGCTGGTAGTCGGCTCCCTCAGCAATCCAGCGTTTGAGAATTTCTTTGTCGGCGGAAGTCAGCGGATTCTTCGCGCCCGGCGGCGGCATTAAATCATCTTCGTTGTCAGTGAAAATTCGCCGCACGGCTTCGCTCTTGTCCGGCTGGCCGGGGACAATCGGCAGCTCCTCCGACTTCGCCGGTTTTAATGCGTCCTCGCGAACATCGAGGCGGAGCTTGGCTTTGCGCGAACCTTCATCTTGGCCGTGACACTTGAAACAATGACTGGCAAGAATCGGCCGCACTTCGCGCGTGAAATCAACCTTGACAGCGGAGGTCGATGAGTTGCTCGCCAAGTCTGCGTGAGCATTGATCGCCGCGAGCACAAACAGAAATGTTCTCACAAAACCAAAAACACGGGATGAGTCTGGCGTGAATCCGTTGGTCCGGACAAACCACCGATCCGTTTTGAAAAATATGTTCAAACTATTGTATTAAGCGGTTATTAATTTGCGCACCGGCGGCGTCTTGGACGACGAGGTCGTCGAGCACTTGGGATTGGCGCGGTGGTTTCAATATTGAAAGTTTGAACTGGATGAAAATCTCAATCAAGCAGCGAACCAAAAAATGAACTGGATTTTTTGGCAACGAAGTGTGCAACGATGGTCAACGACACAAATTTAAAATCGGAATCATGTCGCTCGCCCAGCCTGATCGCCGCAAATTTGCCCGCCCGATTTGAATCGGGTCCCAAGGGTGCCGACAATTAACACTTAGAAATTTTGCTTGTTTCACGAAACCGCCAAACGCGTCAGCAATCCGCGACCGGCAAAACCGGTGAAGTTATCCAACGTCGATAGAAAATCTCTTTGCAAAAGAGGTAGATTTCGCACCTGCCACAACAGCTCCGCGTGCGTCCAGGCGGCATCGCGCGCGGCGCGAATACTCCACATCGCCATCACGTCGTCCAACGGCCCGGCGGCGGCATCAACCACGCCGACGATTCCCGTGGTGAACTCTTGTTTCACCTGCGTCTCCACCGCTTCCAAAATTCCATTCACACGCTCGTAATCAGCGTAGTGCGGGCCGCTCCGATCCGGACTTCCACCCGTGGCTTGAAAAATTTTGACAATCGCAACCGGAAGATCGCGATTGATGTGTGCGTTCATGCCCGCGAGGGCGAACTGAATTTTTTCAATCCCGGCTTTGTCCCGGGCCGCCAACAGCGGACGCCAGGCGGAAGGCGCATTCGCGGCTGGCGCGGCCCCGAGCCGCAAGGCGTCGAAATACAGATTCGCAAAAACAACATCCAGTTGCGCGAGCCAGGAACTGTCGTTGAACGATTCGTTCGCAACCGCAGCTTGCACCGCCCGCGTCACTGCGAGATAGAGATGATTGAAACATATTAAGCCGTCGTCTTCGGCGAGCGATTGGTCAATGCCTGCAAGTATTTGAACCACGTCGGCCACGGTGCCAGCGGGCGACTGCGCGATGATTTCTTCAAGCGTGGGCATGACGAATCCTAGCTGCGGCGCGCGCGAGCGTCCACCGAAACCGCCGTCGCTTCCTCCAAAGTCCAAGTGTTTTCACCGTCCACGTGGCAATGACAATGCGCGGCGAAAAAGCCGCCGCGAAACTGCCAGAACCATGGCCAGATCTGTTCGCGATCGGTTTGGGGGATTTTCAATTGGGAAATTTTTTCACGCGGGAAAAATTCAAACCGACCTTCACTCATCGGCGGCGGCAACGTTTTTAATTTCACCTTCACTTCAAACAGAAACATCAGCCAGTGCGTCTGGCCTTGATAACCGTGTTCGCTGATGAGGCCCGCGAGGTGCAAATCCGCCGGCGAAATTTTCAGACCCATTTCCTCGTGCGCTTCGCGACCGGCGCAAGCGTAGGGCGATTCGCCGAGATCCATCTTGAGCTTGCCGCCACACGGACTCCAGAAGCCACGGTTCGGTTCCTGCGTGCGTTCGAGCAGGAGAATTTCTTCCTGCTCATTGAAGCAGTAAAGCAACGTGGCGATTTTATAAGGCAAGGCCATGCGATAAATTTTGAGTTTAGCTCCCGGAATGTCGAGAGTGGAAATATAAACAGGCTTTGCGCCGAATGAAAAATCGCTTAAAACAAACGCCATGTCGCTGCCACGTCTCCTGATCCTACTGCTTACGCTTGGCACCCTGATCGCATTTTCGCCAGCGGGTGGGTTCCGGTTTGTGAATTTCGATGATACGGACTACGTCACCAGCAATCCAATGGTGATACAGGGATTGACGGCGGGAGGCATCGAATGGGCGTTCACCACTTTCCACGCCGGCAACTGGCATCCCCTCACTTGGATTTCCCACATGCTGGATTGCTCGCTGTTCGGGTTGAATCCGGGCGCGTTTCATGGGGTCAACGTCCTCTTCCATGCCGCCAATGTCGCGCTGCTGTTCACCTGGTTGCGGCGGCTAACGGGGAAAATCTGGCCGTCCGCGTTCGTCGCCGCCTTGTTCGCCTGGCATCCGTTACACGTCGAATCCGTCGCTTGGATTTCCGAACGCAAAGATGTCTTGAGCACATTTTTCGCATTGCTCGCGCTGCTGAGTTACACGCGTTACGCACAAAGTATCGCCGGCCATCAGCGACCAGCCACGAGCGCGGGTGCTGTTGGTTTGCGCCTCGCTGACCGCGTCTCACTGTATCCGGCGCTCATTTTCTTTGCGCTCGGCCTGCTGGCCAAACCCATGCTCGTGACGCTACCATTTGTGCTGCTATTGCTGGATCAATGGCCGCTGCAACGAATCGCCCCAGATAAACGGTTCGTGTCGGAACTGCTGCGCTTGGCCCGCGAGAAAAAGTTTTTCTTCCTGTTGAGCGCCGCTTCCTGCGCGCTCACGATTCTCGCCCAACAGCAGGCCGTCGTCTCCCTGGCGAAAGTCCCGTTGAGTTACCGACTGGAAAACACGCCCGTCGCGATTGTGAGCTATCTCGGCAAAATTTTCTGGCCCGTCAACCTGTGCGCGTTCTATCCCATGCCGGAAACAATCCCCACCATTCAATTTATCTTCGCCCTCACCGTGTTGCTGGGAATATCCGTTGCCGCGTGGTGCTGGCGAGGCTCACGCCCGTTTTTTGGAATCGGTTGGCTGTGGTTTCTCGGCACGCTCATCCCCGTCATCGGTCTGGTGCAAGTCGGTGGTCAGGCGATGGCGGACCGCTACACTTACATTCCCTCCATCGGATTATTCATCGCACTGGTTTTCCTACTCGCGGAGTTCGCAGAGCGCTTACAAACGCCGGGCATCATCCGCTGCGGATTTTGTGCGTTGATCCTCGGCGCTTGTCTTTTAACCATGGAAAATCAACTCGGTTACTGGCGCGACAGCGAATCGCTTTTCCGCCGCGCCGCCATGGTGACGCCAAAAAACGACATCGCGCTGGTCAATCTTGGCGTGGCGCTGAACGCGCAAGGACGCTATGAAGAAGCACTGACCGTGTATCGTCAGGCGGAAGCCACGGGCAGCAAACGCTTTCAGGTTTTCAACAACCTCGGCAACGTCCTCCGAATTCTGGGCCGCCACGCCGAGTCGCTCGCCGAATACCGCCAGGCCATCGAATTGAATCCCTCCAATGCAACGCTGCACCTGGCCGCCGCCAACGAACTCGCGGCACTGGGGCAGTTTGAGGCTTCTCTCGAATACTTTTTTAAGGCGGCCCAACTCAATCCGAATGACCCGATCGTGCACATGGATATCGGAAAAGTGCTTTTCAAAACGGGCCGCGATGCGCGCGGTCTGGATGAATTCAGCAACGCCTTGAAGCTGGCGCCTGAAAACTTCACGACGCTTGCTACCATCGCCCATTATCTCGCCGCCAACGAAAACGCCGTCTTCCGTGATGGCAAAAATGCCGTCAAACTTGCGCGGCAGGCCGATGAGTTTTCCGGGCACCAGCAGCCCATGGTCCTGGACATTTTAGGCATGGCCTTTGCCGAAGTGAGTGATTTCGCCAATGCCACCAACTGCGCCCAACGCGCGCTCGAACTCGCTCAAGCCGCCAAAATCAATAACGTGGAAGCCATCCGGCAACGACTGGAGTTATATAAAAACCAACAGCCGTGGCGGGAATCGTTTCTCGCTCCCGCCGCGCCCGGAAAATAATTCGCTCCGCCCCTGCGCCGCCGTCAGCTCCGATTTAAGATTGTCACCACGCGCCAAAAAATTAAACTGTCCCCTCTTTTAATGAAAACTTACAACATCGCAGCGCTCGCCGGCGACGGCATCGGCCCTGAAGTCATGCGCGAAGCCATCAAGGTTTTGCGCGCCACCGAAAAAAAATTCAGCTTCAAGCTCGTCATCACCGATGCGCCCGTCGGCTGGGCCGGCATTGATTTTGCCAAGAAAGCTTTGCCAGACGTCACGCTGGAAATCTGCAAAAAATCCGACTCCATCCTCTTCGGCTCCGTCGGCCTACCGGACCGCGATCCGACGATTCCCAAAGAAGAGCGTCCCGAACGCGCCGCGCTGCTGCGGTTGCGCAAAGAGTTTGGCCTGTTCGCCAATCTGCGCCCGGTGAAATTGCCGAAAGTGTTGTCGCACGCCTGTCCGCTCGCGAAAGAGCGGCAGGGTGATGGCATTGATATTTTGGTCGTGCGCGAACTCACGGGCGGCATGTATTTCGGTCAGCCGAAAAAGACGGAAGATCTCGGCGGTGGAAATTTCCGCGCGATTGATACGATGGTTTATACCACGCCGGAAATCGAACGCATCGCGCACGTTGCGTTCAAGGCCGCGCAGTTGCGCCGCAAGAAATTGACGAGCATTGACAAGGCAAACGTGCTTGAAAACGGAATTTTG
>JANYFN010000089.1 GCA_025362675.1 Limisphaerales bacterium
CTCGCCCAACCGCTCATCGCCGCCGTGAAAGCGCTCGATCGCACGCGCCCTGTCACCGCCGCGCTTGCCAATGTGAAGATGTCGGAAGCGGTCGGTTTGCCCGAACTTCTCGACGCGGTTGGCTACAATTATCAGGAGCCGCGCTATGCGGATGACCACAAAAAATTTCCGCAGCGCATCATCTTCGGCAGCGAAACCAGCCAGCGTTACGATGCGTGGCGCGCGGTGTCGGACAACGATTTTATCGCCGGACAATTTCTCTGGACGGGCATTGATTATCTCGGCGAGGCGGGCGAATGGCCGAATCGCGCCAACGGTGCCGGCCTGCTGGACCTCTGCGGTTTCAAAAAACCGCTTGCGTGGTTCCGGCAAAGTTTGTGGAGCGATCAGCCGATGGTTTATCTCTGCGCGACCGATGGCACTCGTGGAAATGGCCGACGCGGATTTTATCTCGCGGAACATTGGAACTGGCCATCGAACTCCACCGTCACTGTCATCTGCTACGCAAATTGTCCCGAAGTCGCGCTGACGTTGAACGACCAGATCATCAGCGTAAAAAAAATTTCCGAGGCCACGAATGGCGCGTTGCGTTGGCAGATTCCTTACGCGGCGGGAACGCTCAAAGCCGTTGGTAGATCGAACGGTGTCGAGCTTTGTCGCTTCGCGTTGCAAACTGCGGGACCGGCTAACCGCATTGAATTGTTGCCTGACGCCACGCGGCTCCGCGCGGATGGGAAAGATATTTGCCATCTCGAATTTCGCGTTGTGGATGCGCAAGGCGTGCGCGTCCCAGATGCCGCGCCAGAAGTGACGCTCACGTTGAATGGCCCCGCGAGATTGCTCGGCATGGAGAATGGTGATCTGAACAGTCCTGAGCCGTATCAAGGTCCAACTCGAAAAGCATTTCACGGTCGCGGCTTGGCGATTTTTCAATCCACCACTGCCGCCGGAAAAATCAGCGTCACGGCGACTGCTACCGGACTTGAGCCTGCCACCATCGAATTGGAAACGGAGAACGGAAACTGATCGGCAAAGTTAGTGGGGCAGAATGTGCGCGTCTTTTTCTTCCACGAATTTCACCGTCGGAATGCGCCGTTTGCCGACGAGCAAAATTCCCAGCGCGATCCACGACGTTGCCGCCAGCACCAGTGCCACCGGCATCATCGTGTGTGAATCAAAGATGCCGATGCTCGCTGACGCCAGACCGGACACGCCGATCTGCAAAAACCCCATCATCGCCGCCGCGCTGCCGATATTGTGATCGAACGGCACCAGCGCCAGCGCCGCCGCGTTCGGAAACGCCAATCCCAACGTGCTTAACGCGATGAACAACAGCACGAGCGTCGCGGTCAGGCCGAACCAACCGCACATTGTTCCCACGAGCAACAGTAGCGCGATGGGACATTCCACCAGCAGCGCGCCGAGAAAAATTTGTTCGCTGGAAAATTTCCGGAGCAGAAATACATTCACTTGATTACTACCGATGAAGCCCACCGAGAGTCCGGCGAAGATCGCGCCGAATTGTTGCGCGCTCACATGAAACACTTCCATGAACACGATGGGCGAACTCGCCACATACACCAGCAACCCGGAGAACGCGAACGCGCCCGACAAGGCATACGTCAGGAACTGCGGCTCTTTGAGCACCGTGGCGTAGTTGCGCAGGATGGGCAGCGGACGCATTTCCACGCTGCGATCCGGCGCATGTCCTTCCGGCAACACGAACGCCGTGACCAGCAGCATCACCACCACGAACGCGGACAGAACGATGAACACCCATTGCCAGCCCCAGTTCACCGCCACGAACACGCCGACGCTCGGCGCAAGCAACGGCGACGCGCTGATGACGAGGATGAGCAGTGAAATAATTTTTGCTGTTTCCTTCGCCGGAAAAAAATCCCGCACCATCGCCATCGCTGCGACCTGAGCTGCGCAACCGCCGAGCGCCTGCACGAAACGCAGTGCCACCAGCCATTCCACGCTGCGCGCACACAGGCACGCCAGCGACGCCGCGATGAATAGCGTCAGTCCCGCATACAACGGCAGCTTGCGCCCGAACCGGTCTAGCAATGGCCCGTAAAACAATTGTCCCGCCGCCAGCCCCGCAAAATAACTCGCGAGCGACAGCGAGATGCGCGCCGTCGTGGTGTGCAGCGCCGTCGCCATTTCTGGAAACGCCGGCAGATACATATCAATCGCGAACGGGCTGATGGTGGACAGCGCGCCTAGGATGAAGATGATCAAAAATCGGTTGTGCGATTGAGCCATAAATAAAATCTGCCGAAGCGACACCAGCGGATGAAAACTTGGAAGGGTTGAACATCAGGCAGCTCCCCGGCGGCGCGCACAATGCCGCTTTCCCGCGCCGCCAGCAAGATTGAATTCATCCCGCAAAAATTTCTCTCTTCAATTACCCTCCCTCTCCTCGCCTACTGCGATTTCGCCCGTTATCCAGAACAAGTGGGACAAGTGACGAGGCGGGGCGCGTGAAGCGATCAGGAATAGTTCTAGCCCTGACGCAGCTCCGCCGGATTGATGCGCAACAAGACCCATTCGTCCAAAGTCCGCGCACCGAGGCCGCGATAAAATTCTAGCGCGCGTTCGTTCCAGTCCAGCGCAAGCCATTCGAATCGCGAACAACCACGCTCCGCCGCGATCTTCGCCACGGCTTCGATGAGCTTTCGTCCAAGACCCCGCTTACGATAATCCGGCAGCACAAACAGATCATCCAGCCACACGCCCGCGCGACCGGTGAAACTGGAGAAGGTAGAAAAATAAATCGCGTAACCCGCCGGTTCGCCCGCCACGCGCGCGAGCAACGCGCCCGCTGCTGGCTGCGGCCCGAAGAAAGCCGCGTGCAACGACTCTGCCGTGGCCGTGAACTCGTGCTCCAGTTTCTCGAACCGCGCGAGTTCGCGGATGAGTTCGAGGAGCACGGGAATTTCGGCGGGCGTGACGGGGGCAAGTGTGATGTCCATTCCTCCACGTTAAGAATGCTGGCTGCTTCGGGCAAGCTTCACCGGAGGACAACCAACTCATTATTGCCCAAACGAAATGTCCAGTTCGTAAGCATCAGAACCATTGGGATTGTCGGCGAAGGAAACCCAAAGCGCATCCTTATCCGCCCACATGGTGCTCACATCGCGACCCTGACGATGGATTATTTTAGCGGTGGAAAAATCCACGGTCGCCGGCAGAAAAGTATTGGTGCCAGTATTCATCAAGATATTGGTCTGATCCGAATCCCACGCAATGTCATTCAGCCGGACGACTCCGGGAGACGACCACGTCCCATGTTGCCAAGTCGCTTCACGGGCGGTGATTTTCAGTAAATCACTGCCGTCAACTTGCGCTGCGATTTTCAGCGTCGCGCGTGGCGAATGGCGGAGCCCCACAGGTTTTGCCGTCGCTTTTTTGAAACGGATTTTAAATTCATACGGCGCGGCTTCGGGCGGAGTGTCATTGAGATACACGACTAAACCGGAATTCGTCCGCTCTAAGGCGACCACATCGCGTCCCTCCAATTTTTCCAGACTCACGGCGGTCAGCGAATAATTTTCGGGGAGGAACGGCACCGCGCCGGTCGTCGTCAGGAAATTTTTTTCCGACGGATTCCACCGCGTGGCGTTGACCGTCACGGCACCGTCCGGCCAGCCCCAATTGACATGCTGCCACCAAGCGCCCTGACGCGTGATGACGATTTGGTCCGAGCCATCCACCACGCCTTTGAAATGAAACACCGCCTCGTCGGCATTCGTGCCGTCAGGTCCCAGCGGCGGCATGGTTACGAATTGCGACTCGGTTGAAAACGCCGAGTTCGTCGCGGCACGCATCACGGCCTTCAACCGGAAGAAGGCCACGTCCAGCGCCGGTTTTGGGATGGTAAATTCAACCACT
This sequence comes from Limisphaerales bacterium, assembly GCA_025362675.1. Lineage (GTDB taxonomy): Bacteria > Verrucomicrobiota > Verrucomicrobiia > Limisphaerales > UBA11358 > UBA11358. The sequence goes on from JANYFN010000089.1 coordinate 3,898, forward strand.
CCGCCAGCGGCCGGAACATTCAACCGAGCGGCCGACTGCCATGCGTCCGTCAGCGTCGGTCGCAGCTCCAAGCCAGCGTTGACCACATCCGGCGGAAACGTGGTGACAAAGTTCAGGTGAGTATCAACGACGGAAATGGAGTTGATGACCGGGGCCTCAACAGTAACCCCAGCCCATATCCTTCCGCACCAAAGCACCAAGCATAACCAAAGTAATTTCTGCTGGATTTTTTTTGTGATTACAATTTCATTCACGAGCGTTTGATCTTGAATATGACGCGATGTTTGGATGAATCAAGCGTGGCGTTCAAAATCGAACCTGAGCGAGGCGAAAATCATTTGGCCACCGCCATTCATGTGTGATTATCTACAGCACAATCGAAAAAAAATCGAATATGGAAATCAAACGCAGCGGCTCACAGCCTTCCAACAAAGGCCCGGCGGACTGGTTCACCGGCACGGTGCGCATTGACGCACCATTCAAAGGCAGCGAACCTGCGCGCGTCAGTGGCGCAACGGTCACCTTCGAACCCGGCGCGCGAACCGCGTGGCACACGCATCCGCTAGGACAAACGTTGATCATGACGGCAGGCGGCGGACGGGCGCAACGCGCAGGCGGCCCGATTGAAGAAATTCATCCGGGCGATATCATCTGGTTTTCGCCCGGTGAGAAACATTGGCACGGCGCAACGCCGACTACGGCCATGACGCACATCGCCATCACGGAGTTGCTCGACGGCAAGGCGGTTGAGTGGTTGGAAAAAGTGAGTGACGAACAATATCAGGCCTAAACTGCTTGTCGGGTAGAGCGAAGCTCCAACTTCGCCAAGCCGCCGCTTGACCACCAATGCGCTTGCGGCACACTTGCGTCATGCCAACAAATGTTTTGGGTGGAGAATTACAATCCTGCTGTCAATCGCCGGTCACCGGGTTTTATCGCGATGGTTATTGTCGCACTGGACCGGAAGATCGTGGACTGCATACGGTGTGTTGCCAAGTCACCCAGCCATTTCTCGACTACCTCGCGCTGCAAGGCAACGACCTGATCACTCCGCGCCCCGAATATGATTTTCCCGGCCTGACCGAAGGCGACCGCTGGTGCGTTTGCGTGCGGAGCTGGGCGCAGGCGTTTGAGTCGGGGCATGCCTGCCCGGTTGTGCTGGAGGCGAGCCACATCTCCGTGCTCGAGTTCGTCGATCTCGCATCGCTGAAAGCCCACGCAGTAAAGGATTGAACTCCTGGCGATGAGCATATCAAAGCCGTCCATCCGTGGTTAAACTTTACTTCCGCACGAATACCAGTTCGTCATCCTTCACGGTCACTTTGATCTTATCGCCCGGCTTGAATTCACCCGCCAGCAACTTCGTCGCGAGCGGGTCGAGCAGATGTTCTTGGATTGCGCGCTTGAGCGGACGCGCACCGAATTGCGGATCGTAGCCTTCGCGGGCGAGCAGTTTCTTCGCAGCCGCGTCCACGTCGAGCGTGAGATTCTGTTGCGCGAGGCGTTGTTCTAATTGCCCCAGTTGGATGTCCACGATGCGCGCGAGTTCGCTCTCATCGAGACTTTGGAAAACGATCGTGTCATCCACGCGGTTCAGAAATTCCGGACGAAAATGTTTTTTCAACTCACCCATGACTTTATCTTCCATCGCTTGAAGCGAGGCCTTGTCGGTGTGGCCGTCGAGAAAATATTCCTGAATAATCGGCGAGCCCAGATTACTCGTCATGATGACGATGGTGTTCTTGAAATCCACCGTGCGACCTTGCCCATCCGTGAGTCGGCCATCGTCGAGCACTTGCAACAACACGTTAAAAACGTCAGCGTGCGCCTTTTCAATTTCATCGAATAAAATCACCGAATAGGGTTTGCGGTGCACGGCTTCGCTCAATTGCCCGCCCTCTTCGTAGCCGACGTAGCCGGGCGGCGCGCCGATGAGTCGTTGCACAGAAAATTTTTCCATGTATTCGCTCATGTCGATCCGGATCATGGAATTCTCGTCATCGAATAAAAATTCCGCCAGCGCCCGCGCCGTTTCGGTTTTACCCACGCCCGTCGGACCGAGAAAAATGAACGAGCCGATGGGCCGGTTCGGATCTTGCAAGCCGCTGCGCGAACGGCGCACGGCATTGGACACAGCCGTGATCGCCTGCTTTTGACCGATGATGCGCAACTGCAAACGCTCCTCCATCTTGAGCAATTTCTCACGCTCGCCTTCGAGCATCCGCGACACGGGAATGTGCGTCCACGCGGCCACCACTTTCGCAATATCTTCGTCCGTGACTTCCTGCCGGAGCAACGAGGTCTTGGTCGGTTCCGCGGACTGTTTTTCGATCTTAGCTAACCTCGCTTCTAAGTCAGGAATTTTGCCGTATTGAATTTCTGCCGACTTCGACAAATCCCCTGTGCGCTGGGCCTGCTCCAGTTCGATGCGCGCCTGCTCCAACTGCGATTGCACAATACTCACAGCGTTGACCGCGGTTTTTTCATTCTGCCATTGCGCCGTGAGCGCCTTGGATTTGTCCTTCAAATTGGCGAGCGTTTTATCAATCAGCTTGAGCCGTTCCTTACTCGCGGCATCCTTTTCCTTCGACAGCGACATGCGCTCAATTTCCAATTGCAAAATCTGCCGGTCGAACTGATCCAATTCCGTTGGCTTGGAATCCAGTTCCATTTTGATGCGCGAGGCCGCCTCATCCACCAGATCAATCGCCTTGTCCGGCAGAAACCGGTCCGTGATGTAGCGATGCGAAAGTGTAGCCGCGGCTACCAGCGCCGCGTCCTGAATCCGCACGCCATGATGCACCTCGTAACGCTCCTTCAACCCGCGCAAAATCGCGATGGTCGCCTCGACCGTCGGCTCGTTCACTTGCACCGGTTGGAAACGGCGTTCGAGCGCCGGATCTTTTTCGATGTGCTTGCGATATTCGTCCAGCGTCGTCGCGCCCACGCAGCGCAACTCGCCGCGCGCGAGCTGCGGTTTCATGATATTCGCCGCATCCGTCGCGCCTTCCGCCGCACCCGCGCCGACAATCGTGTGCAGCTCGTCAATGAACAAAATAATTTTCCCCTCGCTCGCCGTGATCTCCTTGAGAAACGCTTTGAGCCGGTCTTCAAATTCGCCGCGATACTTCGCGCCGGCGATCATCGCGCTCAAATCCATTGCCACGAGCCGCTTGTTTTTCAGCGATTCAGGAACATCGCCGCTGACGATGCGCCGCGCCAGACCTTCGGCGATCGCCGTCTTGCCCACGCCCGGTTCGCCGATAAGCACCGGATTATTTTTTGTGCGCCGCGTCAGCACCTGCATCACGCGACGGATTTCCTCGTCGCGACCGATGACGGGATCAATCTTTCCCTGCCGCGCGAGCGCCGTGAGATCGCGACCGTATTTTTCGAGCGCCTGAAATTTTCCTTCCGGCTGCTGGTCGGTCACGCGCTGGTTGCCGCGCAATTCCGCGAGCGCCTTGAGCACGGCATCGCGCTTGAGTCCGTGGGCGGTGAAAATTTTCTTCAAGGACGTGCTCGCTGCATCAAGCAAGCCGAGGAGCAAATGTTCCGTGCTGACGTAATCGTCC
>JANYFN010000094.1 GCA_025362675.1 Limisphaerales bacterium
AACTCTCTTGGGAACGACTGGATGGCAAGCGTGCTTGCCGCATCAAGCATCTCATAGAACTCGGTGGTTATCGCACTCCCGAAGTTAAGTGGCCGGAAGTCCATACCGCCATGGTTGCGGCAATGACAAAGCTCGAAACCGCACTCAAGCCTGCAATTGATTCGTTAGACCTATAATCCCTCACACAAATTTTATGTCTTCCAAACGCAAACTTCGTTCCGTCAAGGTCGGAGGAGGTTTTTGCTGCCAAGTTGTAACCTAGCCGCGCGAGTTTTTCCTTGAAGCTACGAAAAACTCCTGAGTATTGTATGGTCAAAAATTGCCAGGTGCATACCAACATTGGTTGGTTAAACTTCAAATTCAAGGATGCCGTTGCAACTTAACTTTATTTACAAAACTAAGTTTATATGTTCAAAATTGCTCATTCAATAACCGGTGGCCGCTCGTTTGGCTGCCGACTCACCGCGCGTTTCATTGCCTTGGCTTTCGTCGGCCTGTTGCTGGGCGAGAGCAAGAGTCTGGCGCAAAACATCGCGACGGTGGTGGCACCCGGCGGCTCGGTGGATATCTTGAACAGCAGCGGCAACCGCTGGTATTTTTTCAGTGCGCCGACTCCGGGCGGAGCTTCCATGGCGCGCGTCTCTTCGGATTTGGTCAGCGTTTACACTTGGCCAGATGTGGCGAACTTCACGGCAGATCCGGGCACTTACAGCCGGGATCGGATTTTTCAGGGTGAATACTTGCGCGTCTATGCTGGCTCTTTACCCATCAACACCGTCATCACGATTCCATTCAGCACGCCGAATCCGCTCAGTGGCAATTACACGTTCACGATCACCGTGGCCAACGCACCGTATGTGACAGCCATCAACATCACCGATCCTTCACCAACAGTGGCGGCCACGGTGCATTGGGCGGTTACGTTCAGCGCCGCGATCAGCGGGGTCACGGCGGCGAATTTTACATTGACGAATCCCAACGGTTTGTCCGGTGCGACGATCACGAGCGTGACCGGTTCCGGCGCGAATTGGACGGTGACGGCGACGACAGGCAACGGCACGGGTTTGCTCGGTTGCAGCTATGTGGGTCATGCCAGTGAATCACCGATTGTGCCCGCAACTTTCACGGGGCAGCAATACACGTTCAGCCCATACCCGCTGATCACCACCAGCCCCGGAGACACCAATATTGTGGCCGGTTCCAGCTGCACGTTGACTGCGGCGGCCACGCTGCGCGGTGGCGGAGCGATCAATTACCAATGGTATTTGGGAACGAGCGTGAATCCGGGCGCGGCGACTTTGATCGGCGGTGCCACCTCCGCCTCTTACGTCGTCAGCGGCGTGTTGGTGGGATCTCCGCGCCAATATTTCTGTCGGGCGATCAGCGCCGCGAACACCGCTTACACGGCCGACTCCACCACGGCAACGGTCACGGCTTTCACTCCGGTGGCCATCGGAACACAACCGTCCGGCACCACGCTGGCGTCGGGCCAAACGACGACGTTGTCCGTGAGCGTGACGGGCACTGCGCCACATTATCAATGGTATCTCGGCAACGCTGGTGACACGAGCAATCCGGTCGGCACGGATTCCGCGAGCTTCACGACTCCAGCCTTAAGCGCCAACACCAGTTACTGGGTGTTGGTCTATAACGGGCTGCCAGCGGCTTACAATAAGAATTCAAGCACTGCCACAGTTCGGGTGGCCACCAGCCTCACTGGCAATGGCCCGTTGGCAGCGCTGGTCAACGACAGTTTTATTCCCGCACCGGCTTTCACCGTGCGCGATTCTGCGGGCGTGATCATCACGGGCTTTCCAGTGACGCTGACGGTGAATGGAAATTCAGCCAGCGGCAATTTCGGTGGCCTGGCCAGCCGAACCGTGAACTCGGATGGTTCCGGCATCGCCAGCTATGCGTTCACTGCTAACGGGACTGCGGGAACCTACACCATCGTCGCGACCGTCGGTTCCGTCGTCAGCAATTCTATCGCCGTGCGAAACCTGGCTCAACTTCTGGTCACCACCGCTGCGGATGAGGATAACGGTTCAATCGAACCCACTTTGGGCAGCGGGTTGAGCCTGCGCGAAGCGGTGCATTATGCCGTTAGCCGTGGCGGCGTGCAGACCATCAGCTTCACCAACACGCTGGCTGGCCAGGCGATCGCAATCAGCAACGGCTGGAGCGGCGGCGGCGACACTTCTGCTCTGGCAGTTTCAGGAGTTAACCTGACTCTCATCGGCGCAAATAATTCGCTCAATCTCGGAGGCACCACCCGGCGGCATTTCTCCGTCAACTCGGACGCGACGCTCTTGCTAAATAACCTCACGCTTGCCGGCGGCTATTCCAGCAGCGACGGCGGTTCAGTTTTGAACTCCGGCACCTTGACCGTGCTGAACTCAACCTTCTCAGGAAACGCGGCCGCCGCCGGTGTGGGCGGGGCGATCTCGAGCGGCGGCCCGCTCACCATCAGCAACGTATTATTTTCGGCGAACAGCGCCTATCTCGGCGGTGCCATTAACAGCGCCGGAACATTATCCATTTCAGACACGACCTTCTCCGGCAATGTGGCCGGATTCAACGGCGGTGCTTTGCGGCTCTTCAACAATGCTGCCATCACCCGCGCCACCTTCAGTAATAATCAAGCAACCAACGGTGGTGGTGGCCTCATCAATCACGGCAATTTGGCACTGACCAACTGCACTTTCGCCTATAACACTGCTGCCACTGGCGGCGGACTGGAGGCTTTTGCTGGCACGGTCAATGCCGTGCATATCACGAGTGCCTTCAATTACGCCAGCAGTTCGGGCGGCGGTTTACAGGTGGATTCAGCCGTTGTCACTGCGCTTAACTGCTTGGTGGCAGGCAACGGCGCGCCGAGCGGCGCAAATGTTGTCGGCACGCTCGCGGCTGGGTCTGCGGGAAATTTATTAAACCTTTCCACCAGCGCCGCCCGGTTGGGAAGCTTTGCGTATCAAGGTGGCGCGACGGCAACGGTCGCGTTACTGCCAGGCAGCAAAGCCATCGGCGGCGGAACGACCATCGCGGGCATCACAACCGATCAGCGCGGCGTCGCTCGCGATCCCTATCCTGACATCGGCGCTTATGAATACATGTATCCGCTCGTCATTCCTGCGGCCAACCAAGTCAGCGTGCAGCCAATCTATGGTCCCAATTACCGCCTCATTTACAAGACCAGCGCCGGGAGCTCCTGCGTGCTACAGCGGACTTTCGATTTGAACTCCCCGATCAGTTGGATTTCTATCGTCACCAACACCGCCGCCGGTGATGGCACGGCTAGTTTCATCACCGCGTCCACACCGGGAGCCAATACCTTCTGGCGCGTCAAGTTGCCGTAAAATAAATTTCAACCCATCGCCGCCGCGAAAAATCGCGGCGGCTTTTTTACGCATATTCATCCCTTGTTCCTTCCAAGGTTTTTTTCTAAGCTTTTCCCACTCCGAAAATTTTATATGGCAAAACGCAAACTTCGTTACGGCATGGTCGGCGGCGGACAAAACGCTTTCATCGGGGCGGTTCATCGCTTGGCCGCAAATCTCGACGGACAAATCGAACTCGTCGCGGGCGCATTTTCCTCGGATGCGAAAAATTCGCAGACGACGGGCGAACAACTTTTCCTCAATCCCAGTCGCGTTTATGCGACTTACGAGGCGATGGCGAAAAGTGAAGCGGCTTTGCCGGCAGATGAGCGGATTGATTTTGTCGCCATCGTCACACCGAATTTTTTGCACGCGCCCGTCGCGATCACTTTTCTCAAAGCCGGTTTCCACGTCGTGTGCGACAAGCCGATGACGTTGACCGTGAAGGAAGCTAAGTCATTGCGCGAAGTCGTCCGCAAAACCGGAAAAGTATTTGCGCTCACGCATAATTACACCGGTTATCCGATGGTGAAGGAGGCACGCGAACTCGTCCGCACGGGTAAGCTCGGCAAGATTTTGAAAGTCGTCGCCGAATACCCGCAGGGCTGGCTGCTCGATAAGATTGAGGACAGCGGCCAGAAGCAAGCCGCGTGGCGCGCGGATCCGAAGAAGGCGGGCGCAAGCTGCTGCGTGGGCGACATCGGCACGCATGCGGAAAATCTTGGCCGCTATATCACCGGCCTAAAGATTGATGAATTGTGCGCGGAGTTCACGAGTTTCATTCCCGGTCGCAAACTCGAAGACGATGCCAACATGCTCATTCGCTATCACGGCGGCGCGAAAGGTGTGTTGCATTGCTCGCAAATTTCCTGCGGCGAAGAAAATAATTTGAACATCCGCGTCTATGGCACGAAGGGTTCGCTCGCGTGGCAGCAGGAACATCCGAACGAATTGAAGTTTATTGCCAAAGGCGAGGCGGCCAGAATTTTACGGCGCGGAAATAATTACGTCAGCGACGTGGCGAAAAAATTCACGCGCCTGCCGTTCGGTCATCCTGAAGCCTTCATTGAGGCGTTTGCGAATATTTATTTGGAGGCCGTCGCCGCGATCCGCGCCAGCATTGAAGGCAAAAAAGGCACGTTCGATCACCCCACTGTGAACGACGGCGTGGAAGGCATGGCGTTTATTGAAACCTGTGTGAAGTCAGCGAAGTCTGGTAAGTGGACAAAATTTCCAAAGATTTAAAATAACAACATGAACAAACTCATCCTTGCGGCGGCGCTCGTGGCAACCACAACTAATCTGGCGTTCGCGCAAACTCCGCCGAAACCAAAAATGGTCGAGACCATCATTGATGGAGTCGCCGGTTTTCAGGACACGCCGATGGAACCGGACGGCAAATGGCACGTCCACGATCCCGCGCGTCCGCAACCGCCGGTTGTCACACCGGGAAGTGCGTTCAGCCAGAACGCCACGCCGCCGAGCGATGCGATCGTTTTGTTCGACGGCAAAGATTTGTCCCAATGGCGCGATAAAAAATCCGGCGGCGAAGTCGGCTGGACAGTGGCTGACGGCGTGGCGACTTCCGCCAAGGGTGACATCGTGACCACGAATAAATTTGGCGACATCCAGTTGCACTTGGAATTCCGCGAACCCACGCCGCCGAAGGAAAGCGGTCAAGGCCGTGGCAACAGCGGTATTTATTTCATGGGCCTTTACGAGATTCAGATTCTCGACTGTTACATTAATAAAACCTACGCCGACGGCGCGACCGGCGGACTTTACGGTCAGCACCCTGCCCTCGCGAACGCCTGTCGTCCGCCCGGCGAATGGTCCACTTACGATTGCATCTTCACCGCGCCGCGTTTTGATGCGGATGGCAAATTGATTTCCCCCGCGTATCTCACCGCGACGCTCAACGGTGTCGTCGTGCAAAATCATCAGGCGTTTCGCGGCGCGACGAACTGGCGCGTGCCGGGAAGTTATTCCGCCCATGCGCCGGAAATGCCGCTGGCCTTGCAGTATCACAACAACTCCGTTTCGTTCCGCAACATCTGGGTGCGGAATGTGCCGCTGGTGAATGAACCGTGAGGACAAATTAAAAATTCATAATTCAAAATGAAAAAACTATTCACCCTCGCGCTGGTCGCTTTGACAGCCGCCACATTGCAGGCCGAGCCGAAAAAATTGCTCGTTGTCACCACGACCACCGGCTTCCGGCACGCTTCGATTCCGACGCTGGAAAAAATGTTGTCGCAACTCGCGAAAGATAGTGGCGAGTTCACCGTGGATTTTGTCCAGCAGCCAGCAGGTCACGCACCGACGGGATTTCCGGCGAAGTTAAAAAAGGACGCCACTGAGACTGACAAAGCCGCGTTCGATGCGGCGGGGGTGGCGTGGAATGAAAAGCTGAAAGCCGAACTGCAAAAACTCTCGCCGGACAATTTGAAACATTACGACGGCGTGATTTTCGCCAGCACCACGGGCGATCTGCCGATTCCTGATCAGGATGGTTTTTTAAATTGGATCAAGGCGGGGCACGCATTCATCGCGATTCATGCGGCGGCGGATACATTTCACGGCTGGCCAGGTTACGCGGAAATGCTCGGCGGCGAGTTCGCCCATCACGGCGCACAGACCAACGTGATCTGTTTGAACCAAGACGCCACGCATCCGGCGACGGCGATGTTGGGGAAATCTTTTTCCGTTTCGCTGGAGGAAATTTATCAGTTCAAAAATTATGACGCCGCGAAAGTTCACGACTTGCTCATCATGGACAAACATCCCGAACATCAAGAACAGACGGGCCATTTCGCCGTCGCGTGGTGTAAAGACTACGGCACTGGAAAAGTTTTTTATACCTCGCTCGGCCACCGCGAAGACGTGATTGACGCCGACCCGAATTTGAAAGACCGCAAAAATTCCGTGGAGATTTCAAAAGCTTATCAAGCGCATGTCCTCGGTGGCATCGAATGGGCGCTGGGCTTGAAATCCGCCTCCAAGTAATCCAGACGCGGGGCAGCAACGCTTTATGATTCAACAGGTCGCTTGACCCGCGAGAGGCTTTATGGCGAGGCGATGACGTTCGTTGCCGCCTCGTCCTCGTAAAAAATGGGAAATCGCTGACGCAATCCCGCCTGTTCCGCTACGTCGGGAAACCGGCCGACCATCCAACCGGCGGCCATTTCTTGAACGTCTCGATAGGCTCCTTCAGCGCGCGTTGAGCGAGCGGCAGAAACACTTCCCTAGCTGGCCGGGTAAAAAACGCCGCCTCATACGCCAGCAACCGGTTTTCAGGATCACGACTTTGCGAGAGTTCGATCAATCGGGGCAAAAGCGGTTGCGCGGCCGGGCCAAAATACATAAAACCGGTTTCTGCCCAGCTTCGACGGAAGACGGCTTCGTCCCGGAAGCGAAACCGGATCCACGTTTGCCGCGCCAACTGCTGATTGCAACACGATCGCCATCGGGCGGATTTCGCGGTGAGCCATTCATATAAAAACGGCAAGGCCGCCGGTCCGATTGTCTCCAGCGCCTCAGCTATTTGCTCATCACTAAACTGCGACCGGCGCGAATCACCTTCGTCAAATCGGCTGTGACTGTCATACGCATCGAGCCATTCGGACAATGAATGTCCGTGCGCCAGCGGTTCACTCTCCGGCAGCAAGAGATTCACCAGCGCCACCAGCAGCGCAATCAAAAGCCCGCCGGCTGCGAGCTGGAAAGATAGTTTTCGGATCCCCACTTTCATTGTGCGCGTCAACTGATCAGCAACAAACGCGGCGGCTGGCCGGGTAATTGTGCCGGGGCGCGATGAATGCACGGCGGCACCGCGGCTCCCGGCCATTCGATTGCGAGGCGCCATAAGTTGCCGATTCCAAAAGTAAAAAGCGGTGTTGATGGCAGTGCCACGTAATGCAGGTCGTAACAATTTTCATTCAGAAATTCCCGGAAACCGGCATCATCCGCACCGCCATAAAGTTGCAGCAATTCTGCCCGCGTCGCCGGAATATCTACGCGCCGCTGGGCAGCCTCGTTACGCAAGCCCTCGCTCGGCGCGCCGTGATACGTGCACAGCCACGTATCGGCTTCCACCGGGGCGCTGTCTGCGTGAAACGAAAATACATCAGTGGCGACCGATCCCGGCTGATCGTCGTGCGGATAATCGTGGATGCAATTCAGCACCGGTGCGAGATCATGTGTGCGAAGTAATTTCAGATCGGCCAGCATCACCTCAATGGCCATGAGGCCTGCCGCACTCACCGGCAGCGAACGCAACTGGGATTCCTCCAGCGCCACGATACCTTCGCCCGCGCCAAGCCGCTCCACTACCTCGCGGAAATCTCCCGGTAACGCGCGCTCCCAAACGAGCGCGTTCACACCATCGCCAAACGGCGTGCCAATCAGTTCCTGAAAACTGTGCACCCGCCGGATGCGGCGATAATCATTTGGCAGGCTTAAGGGCATCATACTCGGAGATTCAACCCTCACCGCGGGTGAGCGCGCACGGGGTCTGGCACAACAACGTGAGGCCGGTTTTCACTGATGGTTTCAATTGGAAATAGTGGACGAAAAGGCACCGGATCAAGGTCCGGAAAAGCCAGCATTATCATAATGAAAGTGTTGCGTCTTGGGGCGGCCTTGCCAACTATTTTCCGGACGCGTCAACGGCTCAGTTTTCGGTCACGAACGTTGAATGGAGATTTTTGCGGCCCGAAGTCGCACGCGGGTTCTTTGACGTTGGTTCGGTCATTTGCCGGCCAAACTGTCACGGATGAGTTGTGCCAGGGTGAGCATGTCAAAAGGCTTGGAGAGAAAGCTGACGCCGGGCCCGAGTTTCAAATCTCTTAGATGCATTTCCGAGCTGTAGCCGCTGGTGTAAATCACTTTCAAGTGCGGCGCGGTGGCGAGCAGGTTCTGGGCGAACTCTCTTCCATCCATCCCGCCGGGCATGACGAGATCGGTCAACAATAGTCGGATTTCTGGCTGGTATCGCTGCCAGAGCTCGCGGGCGCGGGCCGGGTTTTCGGCATCCAACACCCGGTAGCCCAATTGCCTCAGGGATTTTTTGAAAATCGAGCGCAGAGATTCATCATCTTCCACGAGCAGGATTGTTTCCGAGCCGGCAAGGGTCGCATCCGCAGGGCGGCGTTTTTTGTCAGGTTGCACCGAACCGGACGCGAGCCTTGGAATATAAAGTCGGAAGGTGGTTCCTCGACCGGGCTCACTCAGCACCTCAATCCAGCCACGATGCTGTTCAACAATGCTAAAGACAGTGGCGAGGCCAAGCCCCGTGCCTTTGCCCGCTTCTTTGGTCGTGAAGAACGGTTCAAAAATGCGTGGTAAAATATCTTCCGGAATGCCGCACCCAGTGTCGCTCACACTGAGGCAGGTAAACGCTCCAGCCCGGGCCCGGGCGGATTGCACCGCCGCGACCTCATCAAAATCAACGGCGGTGGTTTCGATGGTGAGGGTTCCGCCCGAGGGCATGGCATCGCGGGCATTGATGGAGAGATTCAATACAATCTGGTCGATCATGCCGGAGTCCGCGTGAACCAATAGCGGTTGCGTCGCCAATAGGAAGCGCATCTGAATATCTTCGCCTAAAATGCGGCGCAACATTTTTGCAAGATTGGAAATGGATTCTGATAGGTCGAGGTTGCGGGTCTTAATTTTTTCGTGACGGCTGAAGACGAGTAATTGGCGGGTCAGATTCGTGGCCCGTTGGGAAGCGGCCGCGATCTCATCAAGGGAATCTTTTTGCTCAACGGATAAATTACCATCTAGCTGCATGAGATCGGAATACATCTGGATTACGGCGAGAATGTTGTTGAAATCATGCGCCACCCCGCCAGCCAGTTGGCCAATCGCTTCCATTTTCTGCGCCTGACGGAATTGTTCCTCCAGTTTACGATGTTCCGTAATGTCCTCCGCCGTGCCAACCACGCGATAGACTTCGTGGGCGGCGTTGCGGATGGGAAAGGCGCGATCATGGATCCAACGCACCGAATTATCGGGCCGATGGATGCGATAAATTTCGTCGTAATCGCCAGCTACCAGTTTGCTGCGGACGGCGTGGTCAATAGCCTCGCGGTCATCTGCGTGAACGGCATTCGGCCAACTGTCGGGCGATTGATAAACACTTTCGCAACTGCGCCCCCAGATTTTTTCATAGGCCGGGCTGATATAAATGATCCGATTTTTGTTCGGGTCCGTGATCCAAAAAACCTCGTTGATAGTCTCAGCGATCTGGCGAAATTTTTCTTCGCTCTCGCGCAGTTTCTGCCCGGCTCGCTTCTCGTCTTCCACGACATTTAAAAGTGCCCGGCGGTTTTGATGCGCCAGCGTGAGCAGCATATCGGCCTCGTGTTTGCTGGCCGTCAGTTCCTCGAATTGCCTCATCAACATGGTCTCAGCCAGCTTGCGGTTGGCCACTTCTTTGATCACATCTGTCGTCTGCCGCCGCAATTCCAGTTGGGCCACCACTTGGCGGCTCAATGCCCGCAAAGCGTCCAACTGCTCGCGGCTCAGTGCCCGCGGTTTGTCATCCAGCACGCAAATCGTTCCGAGCGCGTGGCCATCGCCAGTCACTAAGGGTGCGCCCGCATAAAAGCGGATATGGGGTAAACGCGTGACCAAAGGATTATGTGCGAAACGCTCATCCAGACGCGCATCACGCACTTCCATGACCTCGTATTGTTGCAAGATGGCGTGCGCACAAAACGCCGTATCACGCGACATCTCATCCAAGGTGATACCAATTTTGGATTTAAACCACTGGCGGTTTTCATCAATCAGCGAGACCAAGGCGATGGGGGTCTGACAGATTTCGGCCGCTAATAATGTGAGATCATCAAATGACTGTTCGGGCGACGTCTCCAACACGTTGTAATTTTTCAGTGTTGCGAGACGTTCTGCTTCATTGGCAGGCAAAGGCAAGCTCATGAATTCTTATACTCGGAGTATCGAGGTGGTTGATTCAGGCGCGCGAGCAGTTCATTCACCTCTTGTTTTAGCTCCACGTTCCGCTCCTCGCGACCGAGCATGACTTCGTGCCAGCGCTGCAATTCTTCCAACTGGCTTTCGAACGCGGCATCCGCCTCTTTGCGTTCCGTGATGTCGCGCACCGAAGAAATCAGATAATCCCGTTCCAGCGTCACATAACGGACATTCGCCTCGATCGGAAAAGTGGAACCATCTTTACGGCGATGCCGCCCTTCAATAATTTTTAATCCCGAACGGCGCAGATTGCTGATATAGTTTTCCCATTCGAGATAATCCGCCGCCCCGACATCCACCTCCGGCACCCGTAATGCGAGCAGCTCCTCCCGCGTGTAGCCCAGCCGGTGGCAGGTCGTTTCGTTCACATCCAAATACCGTCCGGTCGTTGGATCAATCAATTCTATGCCGTCACTAGACAGATCCACCAACTTGCGAAACAATTTCAAAGCGTCGGCCGTGCGCTGGTTTTCATCATGCATCCGCTTCGTCTCCAAGGCGTGTTTGACAGCGCTGCCCAACCGCGCGATCCGGTCTTTTAAGAGATAATCTGCGGCCCCATGGCGCATCGCCTCCACCGCAATTTCTTCGCCAATGGTCCCCGAAATCAGAATGAACGGGATGTGCAAGCCGCACTCACGCAAAATATCCGCTGCGCGCAGGCCGCTGAAGTGCGGCATCGAATAATCCGACAAGATGAAGTCCGGTGGAGTTTTGAGCGCCAACAAAAAATCCGCCTCCGTCTCCACGCGTTTCCAAGCTGGATCAAATCCGGCCCGGCGCAAGGCCGTGACGATCATTTCGGTATCATCCACCGAATCTTCAATAATTAAAACGTTCAATGGTTTAGTCATAATTCAGACGTTTGGCGGGGTATTTAACAGCAGCCAATAAAGCCCCAGGTTCTGCACTGACTCGGCGAATTGCGCAAAATTAACCGGCTTAACAATGTAGCTGTTCACCCCCAATTGGTAGCTCTCCACCACATCGCTTTGTTCCTTCGAGGAAGTGAGCACCACTATGGGTATGCTGCGCGTGAGTGGATCGCCTTTCACGGCGCGCAACACTTCCAAGCCATCCACTTTGGGCAGCTTCAAATCCAGCAAAACCAATTTCGGCTTTCGGCCCGCATTCCGGCCGGAGAAATCGCCGCGGCCAAAAATGAAATCCAGCGCTTCCGCCCCATCCCGCGCCACCTGGATGTGGTTCGCCAAATTCATTTTGCGCAATGCCCGCAAGGTCAGATCCAAATCATCCGCACTATCCTCCACCAAGAGAATTTCCACTTCGTGTCCGGGATTTTCATTCATAATTGAGCTCCTTCTTTCAAGGTAAAATAAAAATTGGCGCCCTTCCCCTCGATGGCTTCCGCCCAGACGCGGCCCCCGTGGCGATGCACCACCCGTTGCACGATGGCAAGGCCCACGCCGGTGCCCTCAAATTCATCGGCGCGATGCAGCCGCTGGAACACTGAAAACAATTTGTGCGCGTATCGCATATCGAAGCCCGTGCCGTTGTCGCGCACAAAAAAAACATTATTTTTGCCCTGGCGTTCACAGCCGATTTCGATGATCGCCGGCGTGCGGCCGCGAGTGTATTTCACCGCGTTGGAAATGAGATTCACCCACACCTGCTTGATCAAAGCCGTATCGCCGTGGCAGGGCGGTAGTTGCCCAAGGCGCACTTCCACCTCTCTTCCCGCCCGCTCCGCTGCCGATTCGTCGAGCACCGTCTGCACGAGCTGGCTTGTATCCACGGTCTTGGAGCGGATGGATTGCCGGCTCAATCTTGAAAAAGCCAGGAGGTCATCAATCAACTGCCCCATCCGTTGACCACCATTGCGAATCCGCTCCAGAAAATGCTGCCCTTCGGCATCCAGTTTTGGTCCGTATTCTTGCAGCACGATATCCGCAAACCCGTTCACTGCTCGCAACGGCGCCCGCAAATCGTGAGAAACCGAATAGCTGAAAGACTCGAGTTCTTTGTTTGCCGTCTGGAGTTGCGCCGTGCGCTCAATCACTCGTTCCTCGAGCTCCTCATTGAGCCGCCGGATTTTTTCCTCCGCCTGTTTAAAAATTTCTACATCCGTGTTGGTGCCAAACCATTGGACCACTTCACCGGCGACATTCTTGAGGGGTTGGCCCCGTGTCAGAAAAATACGGAATTGTCCGTCGGCCCCGCGCAATGGAAATTCCATATCAAACGGCGCGCCCAACTCAATCGCGCGTTTCCAATTTTCCATGACCTTGGGTAACACGGCCGGATCATGCACCGTCTGCCAGCCCCAGCCTTGCATTTGTTCCGGGGTGGTGCCGGTGTATTCATACCAGCGCTGGTTATACCAAGTGATGAAACCGTCCGGTTGGGCAATCCAAGCGAGGTGCGACATGGAATTAGCCATCATCCGGAACCGCTCCTCACTTTCCCGCAACGCCGCCTCCGCAGTTTTGCGGGGGGTGATATCCATCACCGCCCCGTGAAATTCGAGGGCG
>JANYFN010000159.1 GCA_025362675.1 Limisphaerales bacterium
GAGATAAGGCCCGTCGTTGTAATAATACCAATCGAAAATAAAAGCGTTCACGCCGTGGTCGGCAGCGGCATTAATTTTCTGCGCCATGACTTCGGGCAACGCTTCATTTTGATAACCCCAGACTGGGGGCTTGGGTTGAACCTGTCCGGGGAAGCGCGGCTTGGCGGCCTTGATCTCATCCCACTCCGTATAAGCAATTTCATATTCAGTGATTGTAAGGAGCAAGTAATTCCCGTTGGAGTTCGACGCCGAAGCCAGGTCTGCGCGAGTATTTTGGATGGATGGACATGGGATTGGAGCTGAACGTCAGCGCCTGCCCGTCGCCGTCCCGGTATTCGGATTCGCCCACCGTCGCGGCGCGCGCACCCGAATCGGGAGATTTAATTGGGTAACATTTGAGGTCGGTGATTTTCATTCAACTCGTAATTTAATCTCCGTAATCCATCGCACCGATCGTATTTCGGCTACATTTGATGACTACAAACCGAGAGACGATAAAGCACCATTTTTTCGGTGTCGTGATATTTTGACAAGGCAGAGAATGATATATCTGTTGGAGAAACTGGCCAAGATGAAAACGCCCACCTCCGACCCACCGCTTCCGGGTGGTTCAAATATTATTGTTGTCCGAATAAAAACTCACTTGCGCCGTCCGCGCAACAGCAAAAACAAAAGCAAAATCGCAAACCCAATAATGCAGGACTGCACGGCGCTGTGATTTTCAAATTCCATTGCGTGAAGGGCTTAATTGAACTTGAAGATTTTGGTGAGGCAGATTTGCAAATCGCGTTAAGTTGCCGTCAGTGGTCCTAACCGATGAATCGCGCGC
The DNA here is from genome assembly GCA_025362675.1 of Limisphaerales bacterium. Classification (GTDB taxonomy): domain Bacteria; phylum Verrucomicrobiota; class Verrucomicrobiia; order Limisphaerales; family UBA11358; genus UBA11358. The sequence goes on from JANYFN010000159.1 coordinate 830, forward strand.
ACACAATAGCAACAACTCATTCAGGCAAATTGAAATGGGGTCATTCATGGGCGGGCGGCTTTTTTAATAAATTTTTTCAGGTTATATTTCCAACTATTCACACCCGCTTACTTATTCATATTTCGAATCAAGGTGACACCTTAAGGACACCCAGTGCGGTCTCGGGTCAAAACACTGATTGCAAGCTAGGAGTTATACCTAGAAACCTTCAGACCCAATTTTTGCACAAATTTTTAGGATTCAATGCATCGAAGCGAGGTTCCATTTGCTCACGAAATAAAAGAGTGATCCGAATAGAGCGATGACGATCAGAATAACCATAATCGTCCACAGCCGCATGCGCTTTTGATAAATTGACGGACCACTATTCCACTGCCCCGTTGATTTTTTAGGCGATGACTTGGGTTTACGCATAATTCAGATTTATTCCATTAAAGTTCCGCCCCGGGCTAGTCTATTTTTTGAGGATCAATGATTTTGGAACCTGGCTCTCCGCCCACTTCACCGCATGCAACATCAGTTCGGAGGCGGTTTGAATACCCAACTTACGCTTGATATTTTCGCGGTGCGTTTCCACCGTCTTCACACTCAACTTCAAGTCGGACGCTATCTGGGAGGTTTTTTTTGCGGAACCAATCAGCTCGAATACTTGCGTTTCACGCCGGGACAGCGGTAAGGCTGGAATTTTAGCGGCAGGGTGTTTACTTGGTTTTTCCAAGATAAACCGGTGCAGAAACAGAGCGGCCATTTTCCGGTTCAGGTAGATCTCGCCGTTCAAGACTGTGCGGATCGCCGTCAAAAGTTCCTGCGGCTTTTCATCTTTAGTGATAAAACCGTGCGCCCCGCTCCGCAAGATTGCCTCCGCATGCGAGGCGCCATCAAGGCGCGAAAACACCAACACCCGGAGCTTGGGAAATTCTGAAAGGAGCGCTGGAATCACATCCGTTGAATCATGATCTTTCAGATGGATATCCAGCAAGACAACCGCTGGGCGATGTTTTCTAGCCGCGCCGATGATCGCGCTGGAACATTGAACGGCATCGCAACACGCCATGTCACTTTGAAGGTTAATCAAACGTTTCAGTGCCGCGATGATTACCTCATGGTCCTCCACCAACAAGACCCTCTGCTTTTCTGATTTCTTCATAAAGTCGCCCACGTTAAACCCAACATTTACTCAGCTTTTAAAACTTTCAGCGCATAATTTAGACGCCCGCACGACCCTCGACCATCAGGTAGAAAGCCTGATTCGACACTAGGGGAATCCCTTAGACAATTATCTACTCCGCACCACGCCCCAGAGCGATATTTAGTCAAGTTTGCTGCGGTGCCAAACGCTTAAACCGACTTTTGAACCCATAAAATCGCGCGGTGAACCAATGCGGTCGCATCCAGCAATTGCAGTTTTTCTTTGATATTCTCCCGATGCGATTCAATCGTTTTGAAATTCACCCCAAGATTGGCGGCGATCTGTTTGGTGCTCGATCCACGCCCCAATAGTTGAAATATCTGAAGCTCGCGATTCGTTAGATTATGCAGGCTGGTCGGATCGTCCGGGTTGCCTTGATGATTCTTTCCGGCCAGCTTGAGGACGGCGAGATTGCTAATTTTTGGGCTGACATAAATCTTCCCCGCCAAAACGGTGCGGATAGCTGAGAGGATCTCCCCGGTGGCATTTTCTTTCATCAAGTAGCCCTTGCCACCAGCGCGCAACACCCGTTCGGCATAAACCATTTCATCGTGATAGGACAGCACGAGAATTTTGAGTGAAGGCCAGAGCAATTTAACTTCTTTGATGAATTCGAGGCAGTCGCCGTCACCCAGTTGTAAATCAAGCAGAACCAGATCCGGCTTCAAGTCCACGATAAGTTTTTTGGTTTTGGCAACCGTGGCGGCTTCGCCGCAATAGACCAGATCGGGCGTGCGATTCAGAATGTCCTTGAGTCCGTTGCACACGAGCGGATGATCATCCACTACCAGCACGCGCACTGGCGGCGCGGTTCCCACTCCATTTTTTTTCATGGCAAAAAGTTTCCCAAATTCAGTTATAGACGCGAATGAATCAGGCCTAATAATTATTTTCCAAGCACCCGCACGATATTACCGAGTGTGGAAACAAATTAAAATATTTCACTATCCGGTATGCGTTTACTTATACCGCGTCTGCTAAAAACGTCAACTCACGTGTTTTTGATAGCATCTTAAATTGGTGGATTCACGTCGTGATTAATATATGCGGAATGCGAGCGGGTTCAGAACACCAGTTGCATCCAAGAGTAGAAAACCGTGTCCGGAAAATTCTTGTATTGTGGCGAGTATGGTCAAATATCCTGCACGATGCGGGCAGCGCCGGGCGAATGGTAGCTGAGAATACCGCTGTTAATTTATGCCCTCCATCATCAAAAACACCGGGCGGAAATCTTGGGGCCAGCGCGCGGAATTATTTTTTGCCACGCTGCCGCCCCAAATTATGGTGGCATTCATCGCCGTCATGGTAGTCGTAATCTTCATCAACGATTTGATCAGTCCCCGGGGTAGTTCCGAATGGCTGTGGTATGTTTTTCCGTTATTATTTTCTACTTTTGTCCACCGCCAAAATCTTCCTTGGTTGCTCGCCGCAATCCTATCGCTACTCACCTTAGGCGGGTTAGTGTTCCCGCCAACAGGAACCTTGGCGCCGCTAGCATTGTTTAGCCGTTTAGTTGGGGTCGCCGGCTTTGGGTTGATCGCGCTGATCATCGAATCAATCATCGGGACAAATGTGGCATTGCGCGCCAGCGATGAGCGTTTCCGCGAACTCATAGAAATGGAGTCGGACGCCCACTTTTTAGTAGATCGCGACACGTATGAAGTATTGCACGTGAATAAGGCCGCTCAGCAACTCTATGGTTATTCGCTTGCTGAGTTTCTGGCATTAAAAATCGATGATTTTTCAGCAGAACCTGAAGAATCGCGAACGGCGATTGAGGCGGGCAATTCTTTTGTTTCGATTCGTTGGCATCGAAAAAAAAACAACGAACGCTTCCCGGTCGAAATCACAACCAGTTCTTTTGAATCAAAAGGACGGAGGTTGCTATTAGGAGCGGTCCGGGATGTCACTGCCCGCCGACGCGCCGACGAACGGATCGCCCAACTTTCGCGGATGCGGGCCATTCTTGCCGGGGTTGATCATGCGATTCTACGCATCAACGACCGACAGAAACTCCAAGATACTATTTGCCGGGTGGCGGTCGAAACTGGCGGTTTTCAACTCGCATGGATTGGTATGGTCGCCCCGGACCAATCAGTTCAACCCGTCGCGCAAGCGGGCGTGAGCGGTTACGTGGAAAAAGTTTTTGCCGACATCAAACCTGACTCACCTCGCAGCAAAGGTGCGGCCGGTCGGGCTATCCTCGAAAACCGCCCGGTGATGATCCAAGACATCCGCCTCGACTCGCGCATGGCTCCCTGGCGCGACGCGGCCGAACATGTGGGATTAAATTATGTCGCCGCCTTTCCTATTCGGATTGCGGGACAGGCCACCGGAGTGTTCGTCGTCTATGCCCCAGTGGCTGAGTTCTTTGATGAGAACGAATTGCATCTGTTAGAACAGTTGAGCGATCATATTTCGCATGCGCTGGCAGCGATTACCAGTGACGAAACGCGGAAACAATTGGAGCTGGCGTTGCAATTGAATGAGGAACGTTACCGGACGATTTTGAATGAACAGACGGATGTGATTAGCCGTTTCAAAGCAGATGGAACTATCACGTTCGCCAATGATTTTTATTGCCGGGTCTTTGGTAAATCGAGAAACGAATTACTCGGTGAAAAGTGGCAGTTGCGGCCGGTGCCAGAAGATCTGCCTATGATTAAACAGCAGTTACAATCTCTCTCGCCAACTAATCCCTTAGTTGTCATAGAAAACCGGATTTATAACAGCAAGAACGAGGTGCGCTGGTTTCAATTTGTTAATCGCGCCACCTACGACGAACATGGAATTTTGATAGAGACGTTGTCCGTTGGCCGCGACATCACGAACAGTAAATTGGCTCAGGAACAATTGCGCAAACTGTCTCATGCGGTCGAGCAAAGCCCGGTTTCCATCATGATTACTGACCTTTCCGGCGCGATTGAATACGTCAATCCTAAGTTCACCAGTTTGACGGGCTACCAAATAGAGGAAGTGCTCGGGAAAAATCCGCGCTTGCTGAAGTCGGGTGAACTGAGTGCCGAAAAAAATCAACAACTATGGAACGTGATCCGCAGCGGGAAGGAATGGCACGGCCAATTCCATAACCGGAAAAAAAACGGCGATCTATTTTGGGAAGCAGCTTCTATCTCGCCCGTCTTCGCTGCGAACGGCGAGATCACCCATTTCATTGCGGTGAAGGAAGACATCACTGCGGCAAAAGTGATGGAAGCCCGGCTACAGGAACTCGCCGCGATCGTCCAAAGTTCGGAAGATGCCATCATTAGTGCGACTCCGGAGAAAGTGATCATTAGTTGGAACTCAGGAGCGCAAAAACTTTTTGGCTATACCCCCAGCGAAGCGATTGGCAAAAATCTATCGCTGATCATTTCACCCCATCACTTGGTGGAAGCCGAGAAAATCATCCGCCTGGCCATGCATGGCAAACCAACCGAAAGCTTTGAAACAGTGCGACTACATAAAGACGGAACGCTACGACACGTCTCCGTCCGCGTCTCGCCGATCACCGACGAATCTAATAACGTCATCGGCATCGCGGGAATTCTTCGCGATATAACGCTCGTCAAACAATTGGAAAAGACGGTTCTCGAAATTAGCGCGCTTGAGCGGCGGCGTGTTGGCCACGAGCTGCATGACGGACTCGGACAACATCTCGCCGGAATAGCTTTAAAAGCCAAAGCGCTGGAATATGACCTCGCCGAGCAATCATCTGGCTCGGCGGCGGACGCGAAAAGAATTGTGGAGCTGACCAACGAAGCTATGCAACGGACACGCCAACTCGTCAGTGGCTTTGACCCGGTAGAGATCGAAGTGGGCGGCCTGCCCACAGCGTTGCAAAAATTCACGCAGCAGATTGCCGATACCCATCGCATGGCCTGCCATTTTCATTGCGAAACGGACCGGTTAAATCTTGACAAACAAATCAACCTCGCGCTTTTCCGAATCGCCCAGGAAGCGACCAATAACGCCCTGCGCCACGGTCATGCCACGCAGATTGACATAGAGCTTCAGATTGAACATATCAGATTAACTCTAACGATTCGCGACAATGGTCGGGGGTTTTTGACGTCAGGCCAAAAGCATCATGGTCGCGGACTCGGCATCATGGGTTACCGGGCGAACAGTCTAGGCGGAAAACTTTTTATCCACTCCGAGCTTGGTGGCGGCACGAAAGTAGAATGTGTCTTTGAAATCAACCAGCAACCCCAGACGGACACTATTATCTCTACCAGACACAGTTGAATATATTTACAGGGAAATAATTCCTTACGACTAACGGAAGCAACCGACTGCATTCTGGTTTCGAGAGCTAGAAAGACAGCGATAAGAATCAACCGCCTAACTTAGGAATAAGCACTAACTTCGAGGACGTATTGCTCTTTTGTCGCCCGCTCGGTTTCTTCAAAATAGGTTGCTTCCAAAGAGCCTTCGTCAAAACCAACGGCAGCAGCGGCA
>JANYFN010000213.1 GCA_025362675.1 Limisphaerales bacterium
GGAAACGATTTAACGGTGTTGAGCAGGTCATCCGCCTCGGCATATTTTTTCTGGCTCACGAACATCACGGCCTGCGTGATTTTAGCTCGGTCTTCCGCCTCGGCGCGCAAATGCGCCTCGCGTTCGCGCGCATCGCGCTCATGAAAACGCGCTTCGCGTTCGCGGAAAAAAAGCCAAGTGGATAACCCCAACCCCAGCAGCAGCGCCAGCGCCACCGCGCCACCGGCGGCGAAAACAATTTTATTCCGGCGCACCAGTTTTTGCAGTCGGTAAAGTTGGCTCGGCGGACGCGCCACCACGGGTTCGCTGTCGAGAAAACGCTGGAGGTCCATCGCCAAACCATTAGCCGTTTCGTAACGACGCGCGCGGTCTTTCTCCAACGCCTTCATCACGATCCAATCGAGATCGCCTTTGATTTCTGAAATCAATTTCGGCGCTTCTGAATGTCGCTGGGTCGCCGTAAGCATCAACTCCGTCCGCCCCAGCGAAGTGATCATCGTCGAAGGCAGTTGCGGTTCTTGTTCGCGCAATGTCCGCCGCAGTTCGTCCAGCCCCGACTTCATCAGCACATTGGTGTCGAACGGTGTCCGACCCGTGAGCAGTTCGTAAAGTAAAACGCCGAGGCTATAAATGTCGCTGCGCGTGTCAACATCCAGCCCGCTAACCTCCGCTTGTTCAGGACTCATGTAAGCGGGCGTGCCGACAAACTGCTCAACGGCGGTGAAAAGTGTGTTGTCCGTCAGCCGGCCTTCGGTCGCTTTTGCAATCCCGAAATCAATCACCTTCGGCACCGGCGCGCCGTCATGCAACGTCACAAGAATGTTCGAGGGCTTGATGTCGCGATGGATGATTCCCTTTTGATGCGCGTGCTGAATCGCACGACAAACATGGATGAATAATTCGAGCCGCTGGATGGTGTTGAGATTATTCTCATCACAGTATTTGGTGATGCGCACCCCGCGCACCAGTTCCATCACGAAAAATGGCCGGCCGGTTTCCGTCGCACCCGCGTCCAACACGCGTGCGATGTTCGGATGATCCATCAACGCCAGCGCCTGCCGTTCCGCCTCGAACCGAGCGATGACAGTTTTCGTGTCCATGCCGAGCTTGATGACTTTCAGCGCAACGTGGCGACGAACCGGCTCCTGTTGTTCCGCGAGATAAACGGCGCCGCAACCACCCTCGCCAATTTTTTGCAGCAGCTTGTAACGGCCGACGCGGCTGCCGATCTGCTCGTCGGTGAAATCAATTTCACCTTTTGATTCCCTGATGGCCGCGGCTGCTTGCATATCCAGACCCGGCGCATTTACCGCCGCCTTACCCTTCGCAAAAAACTTTTCGGCGTCCGCATGAGCCAGCAGCATTTCGTCCACAGCCACGCGCAAACGCGCGTCACCGGCGCACGCGCGATCCAAAAAATTTGCCCGCAACGCCGCATCCGGCACGTTCAGCGCGGCGAAACAAACGGCTTCTTCGAGTTGTGATTCCGGCGTCATGTGGTCTGTTCACGAATCCAGCGAAACAATTTTATTTTGGCCACGACCCATTCGCGATTCACGGTTCGCAAACTGGTGCCGGTGCTTTCCGCGACTTCCTCATTCGTCAATCCGCCAAAAAATTTCAGCGACACAATCCGCGCCTTGGCAGCATCTTCTTTTTCCAACCATTGCAGCGCTTCATCAATCAGCAAGACGTGTTCATCGGGCGTCTTGGCGGTAATTTCCAAATCTTCAATCGGCACGCGACTCTGGTCGCCGCCGCGCTTCAAGGCCGATTTACGCCGCGCATTATCAATCAAGATACGCCGCATCGCGTCTGCTGCCGCGCCAAAAAAGTGCGCACGATTTTTCCAGGTCCGTCCGCCGTCGCCCACTAATTGCAGCCACGCCTCATGCACCAGTGCCGTCGGTTGCAATGTATGCCCGGCCACTTCACCCGCCATCCGCACCGCCGCCAATCGGCGCAATTCCTCATAGACTAGCGGAAATAATTCTTCCGAGGCCGTTCGCTCGCCACGACCAACCGATTCCAGCGCCAGCGTGATATCGCTCATGGTTATTGGTAAATAAGGTATTCCGTAAATATCTTCCACTGATTAATAATTTCTATCGCACTAGATGTGTCGGCCAACGTCCGAAAAAGTTTCCGCGATATAACCGAAATTGAAACCGAGATGGCCGGCGGTGCCGCGCGCCTACTTCATAAAAAATCTGCCGGAGTCTTGCGACCCCGGCAGATTTATCGTTGCAATCAGCGGCCTTATTGAACCTGCACCTTGTAAAACTTCTGCGGCTCGGTCGGCGACGGCGTGAAGGTGAAAGGCGACGGCG
>JANYFN010000190.1 GCA_025362675.1 Limisphaerales bacterium
ATTTTCTTTTTTCCGCAACTCGTCGCCGGGCCAATCCTCCGCTGGAACGCCATCGCGCCGCAGTTGCTGGAACGAAAATTCAGCAGCGACGTTTTTGCCGAAGGCGTGCGCCGCTTCGTTGGTGGTCTGGCAAAAAAAATGATCATCGCCAATGCCGTCGCGCTCCCGGCGGATCAAATTTTCGCGCTGTCCGCCGATGAACTTTCGCCCGCGACCGCGTGGTTCGGCATCGTCTGCTACACGCTGCAAATCTATTTTGATTTCTCCGGCTACTCGGACATGGCCGTGGGTTTGGGCAAAATGTTCGGCTTCACCTTCATTGAAAATTTTAATTTTCCCTACACCGCACAATCCATCCGCGACTTCTGGCGTCGCTGGCACATCTCGCTTTCAACGTGGTTTCGCGACTACGTTTATATTCCGCTCGGCGGCAATCGCGTTCCCGAATGGCGCAATCGCCTCAACCTCGTCGCCGTGTTTTTCCTCTGCGGCCTGTGGCACGGCGCGAGCTGGACGTTTGTCGCCTGGGGGTTTTACCACGGATTTTTTCTCGTGCTGGAGCGGACGAAAATCGGCGCGGTGTTGGATAAAATTCCGCGTCCGCTCCGGCATTTCTATGCCGTGTTTGCGGTGATGATGGGCTGGGTGTTGTTCCGCGCGAACACGTTCCCCGAGGCGGCGAATTATTTTTGCGCGCTGTTTGGCCAAGGCCATCCCGCGCATCCGCAACCCCTCGCGCGCTACACCGGCAATGAAGCGTTTTTGGCCATCGGCCTCGGCGTTTGGTTCAGTTTTTTTCAATGGAACCGGTTTAAGGAATTTTGCGGACAGCAGACCGGAAAAATTTCCGGCGCGCCGGGCACTGCGTTAGGCGTTTTTGGCCACATTGTGGAAATCGTCATTGTCCTGGCGCTGCTGATAATTTCATCCGCATGGCTCGCGGGCGGCACTTACAATCCGTTCATCTATTTTCGTTTTTAATCCGCTGTGGAAAGCACCGCCAAAAAAATTCCTCGCTGGCCCGCTCGCGCGCTGGTCGTGGTTTTTTTTATTGTTCTCGGCGTGCCGCTGCTCGACTTTTTTTTCCACGTTGATCCAACCTCGGCACCGAATGAAAAACGGCTGTTGGCAGAATTTCCGAAGCGCCCTGATGGCTTTGGCAGTGTTAAAAAATTCATTTCAGGATGGGAAGCTTATTTCACGGATCACTTCGGTTGCCGCAATGTGCTGGTCATGTGGCAGAACAAGCTCAAGTGGTCGTTGTTCCGGGAGAAAAGTGTCCGCGATGTCATCGTCGGCACGGACGGCTGGCTGTTTTTTTCTGCGGCGCAAATGGTGGAGCATTATCGCGGCGCGCTGCAATTCACAGATCAGGAATTGCGCGACTGGCAGAAACTATTGGAGCATCGCCGCGACTGGCTGGCCGCTCGCGGTATCAAATATCTTTTTGTGCTCGCGCCGGACAAGCAATCCATTTATCCCGAAAATCTTCCCGGCTGGCTCCAGCCGTTGCGTGGTCGCACCAAGGCTGATCAATTTTTTGACTACCTGAAAGCCCATTCTAACGTGGAGGTGCTCGACCTGCGCCCGGTTTTGTTGGCCGCAAAAAAGTCCGCGCCCGTTTATCAAAAAACTGATACGCACTGGAATGAATTCGGCGCGTTTGTGGCGGGCGATGCGGTTTTCCGCGCCCTCGCCGCGAATCAATTGCCGTGGTTGTCTCCGTTCAGACTGGATGATTTCTATCGCACCAACCGGCTGGCTCCGGGCGGTGATCTGGTGCGCGGCCTCGGCTTGAGCCTCACCGAAAGCAACGCGGTTTTTTTCACTCCGAAACCAGAGTTGCCCACATTGGAAACCTTGGTGCCCGTCCTTGAACATACCAAGGACATGGCCCGCACCAAAAATTCACAGGGCCGCGAGCGGATGGTGGTTTATCAGGATTCTTTTGGCCGCTACTGGGTCCCATTTTTTGGCCATCAGTTTCGTGAAGTGGATTTTTTCTGGAGATACCAAATTGAGGCCACGCAGATCGAAGGACAGAAACCGGTCGTGGTCATCAACGAAATGTTGGAACGGTTTTTCAACATAGCCAAGCCGTCCGAACTGTCCGCGCTCGACGCGCTGCCGTGAAATGCCGATGAACCCGCCGCCGCCAAAATCAGCCCGCCGCTGGGGGAA
>JANYFN010000018.1 GCA_025362675.1 Limisphaerales bacterium
TTGGGGTCGCTGACTAGCAGATGCGTCCGCGCCATTTGGACGTGGAAGCCCGCGTGATTGTGAGGCTGGTTTTTGAGGTCTAGCAGGCGTCTGGCTTCATTTTTATCAGTCGTGCCTAGACTTTCCCGTCTGCCGTTTTCAGTGTTTTGACACCACCAGAGCTTTGCGCCCTTGGACTTATCGCGGATATACATCCGATACTGATTTTTCATACTGTTTTCTTTCATTGTCACAGTATGGCCGAACCTTGGTAGAAACCGTTAGCGTGTAGTGTGAGTGCAAATCGGAATTCTAAACGTGCAATTCCAAGTGTGATTTTTACTCACGTTTTCACGCACGATTGACCCAAAAACCTCACAGAAAGCCTTAAAACATCAGCGTTTAAGCTGGAGGCGAGGGTCGGAATCGGACAGAACCAGGGAGTTTTTTCGAAACTCACTACTCCGCAATCACTACCCCACTACCAGAGGCGAACAGCCTCATAACTGACGAACGCCAATAGAATCATGCGTTTTCGTGTGCGTGTCAAGCACTCGGCACCACGCAGCCGCTACCAATCAATTACTCGCTAATTACTTATTCATCACCCGTTCACGGGCACTTTCACTGGCACTTGATTCACCTATAATCAGCAATTCAGATACTTAGAGCAAATTAAATAAAACTGTAGCCGCACGAGGCGAACCAGTTGAGGGCGTCTTGAGCGGTGACGGTAGCCAAGGCCGCGGCGATGGCGGCCTGAAGTTCCTCGGTCGTTCGGGCTTCGGCGCTGCGGAGGAACTGCTTGACCTTGCTCCACATGTTTTCAATCGGGTTGAAGTCCGGCGAATACGCTGGCAGGAAGCACGCCTGCGCCCCGGTGGCGGCAATCAGCCGCAGGGTGGTTTCATTTTTGTGGGGCGTCAGGTTGTCCATCACCACCCGGTCGCCCGGTCGCAGGGTCGGGCAGAGCACGTCCCGCAAATAGGTCTGGAAACCTCCGTGTCGGTCGCTCCGGCAATGGTCATGCAGGCGGTCGTGCCGTCGGCACGGATGGAGGAAAGCATCGTGGTGGTGTTCCACGATCCGCCGGGGGCACAGGCATGCACCCGTGCGCCCCGCGGCGCACGCCCCCGCAGGCGGGTCAGGTTCGTTTTCGCGCCCGATTCATCAAGGAAGACGAGTTTCGCCGGGTCGAGGCTGGACTGCTGCCGCCGCCAGATCCGGCGGGCTTGCCGGATGTCCGGACGATCCTGCTCGCTGGCGCGGAGCGTCTTTTTTTATATGTCAGATCCAGCCCGGCCAGGAAGTAATGGATGGCGGGCAACGTGCAGTCCAGTCGCGTGGCCACGCGCAGTTCCTTGAGGGTCAGGTCGGGCTTTTTATGCAGCAACACGCGCAGCTGCTGCCGATGATGGTCGAGGATCCGGGGCTTGCTGCCGGAACGATGGTGCTGGGGGCGGAGGTCGCCAATCCGGCGGCGCTGCTGGAGCAGTTTCTTAACGAGGCCCAGCGAGACGCGGAAACGGCGGGCCACCGTCTCCCGGGTATCTTCCCCTTGGTCGTAAGTCGCCAAAATCCGCTCGCGCAAATCCAACGAAATGGTCGTCATGCCCCCAGTCTGACAGACCCACCCAAAAACGGCTACAGTTTTGTTTAATCTGCTCTAAACGATACATCGCGAGCTGATGTGTTCTGGCTTTTTAGGCGTTTCGGTCGGAAGTTAGATCACGGTTTAACTTTCACAACTTTCTATCCGGGCGCTCCTAACGCGGCGATGTGACCATCACTAACGTGCTCCACAGCGCGCTCGACTTCCAGTCTCCTGTGGACTTTGAACAACAACTCAACTTAACCTTTAACCATGCCTCATGCGCTCCCCAGTAGCCCACAAATCCGAGACAAGGCCAAATAGATTCATAAAAATGAAAATCAAAATGCTCCTGACATCATGCGTGCTCGCGGCAGATCTGCTGCAATCGCATGCCGAAATTTCCACCAACTCCGCGCCTGCCGAGGGCATAACCGTCGAGGCCAGCGCCGAAAATTTGGACGCCATCAAGGAAACTCCCGCCCAGCGTGATGCGCGCATGAAGTGGTGGCGCGAGGCGAAGTTCGGGCTGTTCATCCATTGGGGTGTTTACTCCGTGCCCGCTGGAAAACCTGGTGACAAGACGAGCTATGCGTGTGGATCATGAACTCGGCGAAGATTCCCGTGGCGACGTATCCCGAGTTCGCTGCGCAGTTCAATCCGGTGAAATACAATCCCGAACTCTGGGCGAAGACCGCGAAGGACGCAGGCATGAAATAAATCGTCATCACCTCGAAGCATCATGACGGATTCACGCTCTATCCGTCCGCCGCGAGTAAGTGGAACATCGCCGACGCGACGCCTTACAAAAAGGATTTACTCGGTCCGCTGGTCAGCGCGGCGAAGGCGGAAGGATTGAAGATCGGTTTCTATTATTCGCACTCGCAGGATTGGAACAATCCCGGCGGCGCGAAGAGCGGCTTGAAGGAAGGCGAAGGCTGGGATGACGCGCACAAGGGCGATTATTATGAGTATTTGAAAACCGTTGCCGTGCCGCAGACGCGCTACCCGATTGACATTCTCTGGTGGGACACGCCGATGTTGATGACGCCGCAACGCGCCGCGCCGTTCGCCGCGCTGGCGAAGCTGCGTCTTGGCCTCATCATGAACAACCGTCTCGGCGGTGGCTTTGGTGGCTTTGGTGGCGGCACCGCGACGCCGGACAGTTCGTGCTGGTCACAGGCTATCCGGGCGATTGAGAATCATGCACGACGCTTAATGGTCACTGGGGTTACAACGCCTTTGATCACAACTGGAAATCCGCCACCGAACTCATCCAAAAATTTGCGGACATCTGCGCGAAGGGCGGAAACTTTTTGCTGAACGTCGGGCCGACTGCGGAAGGCGAATTTCCGCCCGTGTGCGTGGAGCGCTTGCAGGAAGTTGGCAAATGGCTGCGCGTAAACGGCGATGCGATTTACAGCACGAGCCGCAGTCCGTTCGCGTATTTGTCGTGGGGCGTGGCCGCGCGCAAAGACGGGACGTTGTTATCTCCACGTCTTCGATTGGCCGAAGGATGGGAAGTTGGTCGTGCCGCTTCAGAACAAGGCCAAGTCCGCGAAGCTGCTGGCGTCGGGTGAAAAACTTTCTGTAACGAGCGCTGATGGCAAGCTGGTCATCAAAGTTCCCGCGACTGCGCCCGATGCGGCGGATTCGGTCATCGCGCTGCAAATCGAAGGCGAGCCGGTGACACCGCCGCTGGATGCGAAGTCCGCGTGGCTGGAGATCGAGTTGGAGAAGCCGACGACGATTGGCGCGTTCGGTCTCGACGAACCGGATGTGTGGCCGCGCATGAGCCATAAGTTCACCCTTGAGGCATTTGTCGGTGGCGAATGGAAGAAGATTGCCGATGGCAAAACCAACGGCCATGGCATGAGGAAGAACAGCACGCCGGTCACCGCGCAGAAGTTTCGCCTGACGATGGAGTGCGACAAGGGTTCGCCCGGCGTGGCGGAACTACAGTTGTATCCGATGGATTAGTTATCAAACGCAATTTGAATTTCGCGGTTCTTAGCGCACGATAAGACGGCCGCGCGGTTCGCACACATCGAGCGCACCGCGCGGATTTTCTGCGTTCAAAAGTATTTCGGCGACGGCATCACCGAGCAATTTTTCAATCACATCACGCAGTGGTCGCGCACCCAACTTCGGATGAAAACCGCGTCGCACTAGGAAGGTCAGCACGGATGCGGTTGGCGCGAGTGAATGGCCATTTTCCCGCAGGAATTTCAATTCATTCGCCAGCATCAGACCGGCGATTTCAAGCTGGTTGTCGTAGCTCAAACGATTGGAGACCAGTTTTTCTGTGATGTGGGCAAACATTTCAGGGCGCAGGGATTGTTGCGCTCGCGTGAGAACGTGACGCTCCATCGTGGCTTGAGTGGACTGTTGAATGTGCAAAATTTCCGCCGCCCCAATGTTTGAAGTCAGCACGATGTAATGCTTTGAAAAATCCAGCGTGTCGCCGCTCGCCATCGTCACGCGCGCCGCATCCAGAATTTGCAGGAACACGTCCAACACGCGCGAATGTGCTTTTTCAATTTCGTCAAAAAGCAAAGTGCCGCAAGGCGATTTGTCATAGGCCATCCCCAAAGTCCCGCGCTCGCCCAATCGCGCGCCGAGCAGGATGCCAGCCGTGCAGCCGGGGGCGCGTGGCCAAGCTGATGCGGCAGGCCGGCGTGAACCGCCGTCCCCGGCGGCGCTCCCGCCCCCTGAGTCTGACCGACAGCGATCACGCCCTGCCCGGGCTCCCAACCGCTTGTTGCAACGGACCCAACCGGTGCGTCCCGATGCGGTGTGGGTGGCGGACATCACCTATGTCGAAACGGGGGAAGGCTTCTTGTATGTGGCCGGGATTTTGGACCGGTGCAGCCGCCGCTGCATCGGCTGGGCGATGGGCGACTCGCTGGCCACGACCCTGCCACTGGCCGCGCTGGACATGGCGCTCACGCAACGCCATCGAACTCTTTTACAACCGCACGCGGCTCCACAGCGCGCTTGGTTTCAAATCCCCTGTGGACCTTGAAAACCAAATCAACTAAACTATCCCTCATGCGTCGCCCAACGCTTGTCCACCAAATCGATGCAAGGCCATTGAGAAATAGCCCTTCATACTTCTTTTGAGGTATTGAACCTAGAGCGTTTGAAATCTATGATTATCAAATAAATCATCATTTTCCATGCTGGGCTGTTTGGGGTGATTCAATGCTGTAATTATATTTATGACCGACCTCAAAAACCGGCTGGTATGTATAGCACTCCTGCTGTGTGGCGGAGTTTCAGCCTTCGCATTCACTTCAAGCAATGCCGTCACTATTTTTGACTCCTATAATAATGCCTTTCTGGTCGGCGGCTATTATTCTGGATGGTGGACCGGAGCTGAAGAGATTGAGATGGCAGAAGATGCCTATGACAACTCGTCTACCAGCGCCCGCCAAACCATTGTCGCCAATGCCTGCAGTCAATTTATTTCACACCACACTTCAAACTGGATCAGCGGCTCCGGTTATAACGAATACAATGATGACATCAGCTGGGCGGTTATCGCCATGGCTAGGGGCTATCTCATCACCGGCAACACCACCTTTCGAGATGTCGCCAAAAACAATTGGGACGGTATGTATAACCGGGCTTGGGATACTAATTTTTTGGGCGGCGGCCTGTGGTGGAGACAATCTGACAAGGCAGGCAAAAATGCCGCTGTCGAAGGGCCGGCAACAGTTGCCGCCTGTTATCTCTACAGCATTTACGGCGACACTTCCTATTTAAGTAAAGCGCAGTCCATTTATGCCTGGGAGCGGCAGGTGCTGTTTCAAACCAATAGCGGGGCAATCTATGACAGCATCGGCACCAACAATTCGTATAACATGTGGGCGTCCACTTACAACCAAGGCACTTTCATCGGCGCGGCTAATTTCCTTTATCGTGCCACCGGATTACCATTTTATTATCAAGATGCCATCTTGGCCGCGAGATATACTCAAAACAGCATGACTTCCGGCGGCATTTTACCGGAGTATGGTTCGGGATCAGATCTTTCCGGTTTCAACGGCATTTTTGCCCGCTGGATGGCGCGCTTTGCCAAGGATCAAAATATCTGGCCCGCCTTTGGCCCATGGCTGACTAGCAACGCGAACGCCGCTTGGAGCGTGCGCAACACCAATAATCTGGCGTGGCAAAAATGGGCTACACCGATGGGAACCAACGCCCCGGAAGATTGGGGTTGTTCCGCCGCCGTCATCGTCATGCAAATCGCCGACCCAAGCCCGTCGGATGCACTAAAAACCACCCCAAGTGCCGGGTTTACCGCCACATCACAATCTTCACGTCAGCCCAATTACACAAGCATTGTTTTGACCCTGACCAACACCGATGTCGCTTCCTTCAACTGGTCGCTGGGCAACACCTCTGCCTGGCTGAATGTTTCGGCCGGCAGCGGGACGCTGTTGCCGGCCAGTTCGACCAATATCACGGTCAACCTGATTCCATCCGCAACCACCAATCTGCCAGCTGGTCGTTATATTGCGAACATCTGTCTGACGAATCTGACCAGCGGAGTCATTGCCAATAGATTATTCACGTTGGCTATTTCGGGCGGAAGTGCCCCCATCGCGCTGACCGGATACAACGCCGCGTTGCTGGCCGCAAACACTGCCACCGCTGGCACGCCGAATGCGACGGCTTTCGACATTGCCAACAACTACTGTTTCTATCAAGCGGGACTGAATGCCGGCACGCGTGGGTTGCCGCCTGATGGAACCTTCACGAGCTTGTGGGATGCGACGACCGTATTTCAATTCTTGCCCTACGGCAGCACCAACACCCTCTGCTTGGGAAGTTCTTATCCCAGTTCCGTCACGCTGACGCTGACTACGCCACAGATTTACAGTTCCATCAACATTCTGGCCAGTTCGGCGAATGGCGGCGGCTTGGGCACGCTCGTGCTTAATTACACCAATGGCACTCATAGCCAGGCTTTAAATTTCAACGCGCAAGACTGGTTTGGCACCACCAGCAACGTTGCCATTTCAGCAATCGGACGGCTAAAGCTGGGGGCAGGCTTTGGGGCGGAAGATAGCGGACCAGTCAATCCCAACTTGTATCAGACCACGTTTAATCTGGGAGCCTTGGGTTTGAATCAGATGATTGCATCGGTCACCTTTACCAAACCGGGCGGCTCCCAGACCACTGCCATCCTAGCCGTCAGCGGCACGATATCCTATCGCGAGCCAGTCATCACCCAGCAACCCACGCCGGCCAATCTATTCCGGTTTGCTGGCGCGACCAACACTTGGTCCGTAGCCGTCAATGCCGGATTCCCAATAAGTTATAACTGGCGTCTGAATGGAACCAACATTCCGGCGGCAACCAACACTTCTTACAAGCTCGCCAACATGCAAACCAATCACTCCGGAAATTACACAGTTGTGATCAGCAATTCATTTGGCGCGGTAACCAGCAGCATCGCGGCGCTGACCGTCGTGTCGGCTCCCAGTTATCCCTACGGCCAGACGGTGCTGGCCGATGGCCCGATTGGTTACTGGCGTCTGGATGAAAGCAGCGGTCCGATCGCCCGCGATTACATAGCCAACAATAACGGCACTTACACTGCCACGGCTCTTCCCGGCCAGACCGGCAACAAGTTGATCGACACCCACACGGCGTCCCGTTTCGGTTCGCTCGCCACCACCAACAGTTGCGTCATGAACGTGCCCGTGGATTTTGCTGCAGCTGGCAATGTCCCGTTTACCGTGGAAGCCTGGGTCAACGGCGGCACACAGACGACCGACGCCGGACTGGTCACCAAGGGTTATGGCGGCGGCGGGGAACAGTTCAATCTGGATTGCGGCGGCGGCAGCCATGCCTTCCGCTTCTTTGTCCGGGACGCAGCCGGCGGAGTGCATCTGGCCACCAGCAGCGTGACTCCCAACAATCAATGGCACCATCTGGTCGGGGTTTGTGACCAAGTGAACAGCAATGTCTTTTTGTATGTGGACGGCGTCAAAGCCGCCCAAGGCGCGATCACACCCAATACCGGGCTTCTGTATTCGACCATGCCGATGAGCATCGGCTCGCGGCCGTCGGGAGCCAGCACAAGTTACGACAACCAGTTTGTGGGATATATGGAAGAAGTGGCCGTTTATAATTACGCGCTGAGTTCCAACCAAGTGGTGGCCCATTTCATAACAGCGTCCAACCGGGCCCCGGTTTTCGTGTCGAATCCGATCATACGAGCCAGCGTCAACGCCGGGCAAAGCTATGCAGACTCGATCGCGACCAGCGCCAACGACCCGAACGGCGACCCCGTCAATTTCGCCAAAGTCAGCGGTCCGGCTTGGTTGACCGTAGCCGCCGGCGGCGCGCTGTCAGGAACGCCCGCCAATGCGAATGCGAACACCAACACCTTCGTGGTCAGCGCGCGGGACGCGGGCGGCCAATCAAATACGGCGACGCTTTATATTTATGTCAACGGCAGTCCGGCGTTCACCGTGAATCCTTTTGCCATGCTGGGAATAACTGCCGGTCAGGCTTATGCCGGCAACATCGCCAGCGCCGCCAGCGATCCCAACAGCGACACACTCAGTTTCACTAAAATCAGTGGGCCCGCTTGGTTGAGCGTGGCCGGCAACGGCGCTTTGAGCGGCACCCCGCTCTCCGCTGACGCCGGCACCAACGCTTTCGTGGTGCAAGCCAGCGATGCCGGCGGATTGTTCAACGCAGCGACGATGAATCTGACCGTCACACCCGCTGCGCCGATCACCAACAGTGCGCTCTTGCAAGGAAATAATTTGCAATTGAACTGGGCTGGCGGGATTGCCCCGTATCAAGTGCAGTTCACCACAAATCTCACGAATCCAAACTGGCAAAACTGGGGTGCGCCCATCAATGTGAATACTTTGTCATTGCCCACCACCAATGATGCCGCATTTTACCGTATCTACGGGCAATGATCATGAGCGGGGGGAAAAACTTATTTAACCACCGGGCCATCATCTTGGTTGTTCTGTTTGCCACGACGATGGGTGCGCACGCATTCAGCCCGGCGGATTCGGACAAAATTTTTGCCGCGTATCACGATGCCTTTTATTTCACCAAAGGGGGCAAAGGTTTTTACCGCGCCACGACCGAAGGCGGCAAGACGCTCTTCTGGGATCGGGCCGAACAATTGGAAATGGTCTTGGACACCTACGAACGGACGACAAACACCGCCTGCCTGAAGATTTTCAATAATGTCTTCAAGGGCTTCATCGCAGACCACGGCACGAATTGGGAACGCAACGATTTCAACGACGACATCATGTGGATGGTGATCGCCTGCGCACGGGCCCACCAACTCACCGGAGAACCTTTTTATCGCAACCTCGCGAAGGCGAATTTTGACATGTGCTACGCCCGGGCGTGGTCCACGAACCTAGGCGGCGGACTTTTGTGGAAGACCGACACCTCCTCGAAAAACGCCTGCGTCAACGGCCCCGGCACCATCGCCGCTTGCCTGCTTTATCAGATTTCAGGCGACACCAATTATCTCACTAAAGCGCAAGGCATCTATGAGTGGGAGCGCGCCACGCTGTTTGATCCAAAGAGCGGGCAGATTTACGACAACATTGATGGTCGTGGACAAGTTCACCCGATGACGTTCACCTACAATCAGGGCACCTTTATCGGCGCGGCAAATTTTCTCGGGCACACCAACGACGCCAGACTCGCGGCGGATTATACCAAGAATGTCTTGTCCAATGGCGGGGTGATGCCTGGATATGGCCAGACCGGCGATGCCGCCGGATTTAACGGCATTTGCGTGCGCTGGTTGGCGAAATTCATGAAAGAGCGAGGGCTGCAAGCTTCCTACCAAAAGTGGCTGCAAGCCAACGCCGATGCAGCCTGGGAAAACCGCCGCGAGGCGGATAACCTTTCGTGGTCGCGATGGGACCGGCCAACGCCGGCGCGGGTGTTGAATTCATGGGCGTGCAGCAGCTCCGTCGTCATCCTGCAAGTGGTGCCGCCGAATGAGCCATCCAAAAACAGCACTTCACTTGTGAGCGATTCACCATCCGCCGGTCGCTTGGCCGACAACTGAAGTAGTGTCCACGTTTCCCCGTCTAATTTTATGAAAGCTAAAAAACTGAATTTGCTTGCCGCCATAGCCGTCTTGTTGACGCTGGCAACCCTCCGATCTTTGGGCGATGACGTGCCGCGCCCCGAACATCCGCGCCCGGACGCGTTCCGCGAAAACTGGATGACGCTCAATGGCGAATGGCAGTTTGAAATCGACCAGCAGGGCGACGGTGCGAAACGCGGGCTGACGGCGGGCCATGACTTGGATTCCAAAATCATCGTGCCGTTCTGCCCGGAGAGCAAATTGAGCGGCGTCGGACATTATGACTTGATGAAAAATGTCTGGTATCGCCGGATGTTTGAGCTGCCCGCCCGCATGCAAAACAAACGGGTGCTGGTGCATTTTGGCGGCGTGGATTATCAGACGTGGGTGTGGCTGAACGGCCAGTTGGTAGGCTCGCACATCGGCGGAAATGCCGCATTCGCGTTTGACCTCACGCCCTTCCTGCGTGCCGGTCAGAACGAGCTTGTGGTCCGCGCTTTCGATGACACCGCCAGCGGCAAGCAGCCAACTGGTAAACAAACCCATACGGTCAGTGAAGGCTGCGTTTACACACGCACCACAGGCATCTGGCAGCCGGTCTGGCTCGAAGCGGTCGGCTCTTCGTTTGTCGAATCCTTTTCCGTCGTGTCCGATCCCGACCAATCGCGTGTGTTGATTGAAGCCACGATCAATGGCACGGACACGAATCTAACGCTGACGGCGGAAGCTTTTGCCGACGGCAAATCAGTCGGCAAAGAATCCTGCCCGGCCAGCTGGCGCGACAATCGGCTGGTGGTAAATCTCAAGAAAAAGAAACTTTGGATGCCCGGCAATCCGTTTTTGTATGACCTGAAATTCACCCTGACTCGCAAAGGCGAAAAGATTGATGAAGTCGCCAGCTATTTCGGTTTGCGCAGTGTTTCCATTCAAGGCCGCGCCATCCTCATCAACGGCCAGCGGATTTTCCAACGCACCATTTTGGATCAAGGATTTTATCCCGACGGCATCTGGACCGCACCGACGGACGCGGCGTTGAAACAGGACATCGAGATGAGTCTGGCGGCGGGCTTCAACGGCGCGCGTCTGCATCAAAAAGTTTTTGAACCACGCTATCTGTATTGGGCGGACAAGCTGGGCTATCTCGTCTGGGGCGAATTCCCGAGTTGGGGATTTGATCCGGAAGCCGGCGGCACGGGCAATTATATCAACGAGTGGATCGAAGTGTTGCAGCGCGACCGCAACCACCCCGCCATCATCGGCTGGTGCCCCTTCAACGAGGAAGGGCAAAACCTGGTGGAAATTCAAAAAATTGTCTGGAACACCACCAAGGCCATTGACCCGACCCGACCGGTGCTGGAAACCAGCGGTTGGCCGCACACGCTTCCGAACGCCGAAGTCCGCGATGCGCACGACTACGATCAAAGTCCGGCGAGTCTCAAAAGCCATTGGCTGAATTTTTTTGCCGCGCACCCCAGCTTAAAACTGCCGGCCCGGTATGGCGAAGACCGGACGGCTCGCGAAATCGGCGTTCCCTTCATGGTGAGCGAATTTGGCGGCATCGGCTGGGCGACCGCCGGCGGCTGGGGCTACGGCAACGGCCCCAAGACCGAGGAAGAATTTTACGCGCGCTATGAAGGGCTGGTTAATGCCTTGCTGGATAATCCCGACATGTTCGGCTTCTGCTATACGCAACTCACCGATGTGGAACAGGAACACAACGGCCTTTATTACTACGATCGCCGGCCCAAGTTTGATCTGAAGCGGCTGCACGCCATCACCGCGCGCGCGGCGGCCTATGAGAAGACTGGCCCGGTCACGCCGGTGCCCAGCTTGTCGGCCATATCGCATCGGTGGCAAGTGCTGGTTGGGGCGGCGCTGGATGGAACACTGGCTAAGCCATTTCATTATACGAACCAAGCTCCGCCGGCAGATTGGAGCAGCGCGACCTTTGATGATAGCCAATGGCCGGAAGCCTTGGCACCTTTCGGAAATCCCAATGGCGTGCGCACAGCCTGGAAATCCGACGACATCTGGCTGCGCCGTCACTTTGATTGGAATGGCGGCAACTTAAACAGCGCCGCCTTGGTCATTCATTTCGATGACGACACCGAGGTGCTGGTGAACGGGCAGAAAATCTGGAGCCATGCCGGCGCCAATGGTTCGTATGAAATTTTCGACATCAGTGAAGCGTTGAAGAAAGCCGTCAAAAAAGGTCCGAACATCGTAGCGGTTCACACGCACCAGACGGGCGGTGACCAGTTCATTGATCTGGCCTTGCTGGCTGAATAATTATTCGGATTGCTGGAAAAGAAATGATATGAGCACCACCACCATTCAATCCGGCCGCCTCAACGGCCGGTTATTTTTCTGGTCGCTGACATCTGCGTTGGCGGGATTTCTGTTCGGTTTTGACACGGTGGTGATCTCGGGAGCGGAGCAGAAAATCCAGACGCTCTGGAATCTGGGAGCTGGGATGCACGGCATCGCCATGGCCTCCGCGCTTTACGGCACCGTCTTGGGCTCGCTGGTCGGAGGCTGGCCAACCGACCGCTTCGGCCGCAAGACAACCTTGTTGTGGCTGGGCGTTCTCTATCTCATCTCCGCCATCGGCACGGCGTTCGCCACTGACGTGTATTTCTTCATCGTCGCCCGTATGATCGGCGGCTTGGGCATCGGCATCTCCACCGTGGTCGCACCGCTTTACATTTCGGAGATCGCGCCGCCAAAATATCGTGGACGGCTCGCCGGCATGTTCCAGTTCAACATCGTTTTCGGTATCCTCATTGCCTTCGCCTCCAATGCGCTCCTCGCCGGTCACGGCGAAAACGCCTGGCGCTGGATGCTGGGCGTAGCGGCGTTTCCTTCACTTCTCTACACCGTGTTCTGCTTTGGCATCCCCGAAAGCCCCCGCTGGTTACTAACACGCAAGGGCGACCGCCGGGGCGGCATCGCCGTTTTGCAACGCATCCAACCAGAGGCTGCCCCGGCTGAAATTGAGGCGGAGGCAAATGAAATCATCGCCAGTTCCACGGAACAGGCGTCGGCTGGTCATTTTTGGACCTGGCGGTTGCGGATTCCGATCCTGCTGGCTTTCCTGGTCGCTTTCTTCAACCAACTCTCCGGCATCAACGCCATCCTCTACTTCGCGCCCCGGATTTTTGAGCTGACCGGCTTGGGCGAAAAAGCCGCGCTGCTGCAATCCATCGGCATCGGCGTGACCAACCTAATCTTCACCTTCGTCGGTTTATGGTTGATTGATCGGTTGGGGAGGCGAACGCTGTTATTCATCGGCTCGTTTGGTTACATCATCTCGCTGGGACTCACTGCTTGGGCATTTTTTACGGAGCATTACAACATTGTGCCGGCGTGCATCTTTGCCTTCATCGCGGCGCATGCAGTTGGCCAGGGCGCGGTCATCTGGGTGTTCATTTCTGAAATTTTTCCGAACCGGCATCGCGCCGAAGGCCAGGTGTTGGGAAGTTTTACGCACTGGATCTTTGCGGCACTGCTGACAACGTTTTTTCCAAAGATGGTCACCGTCTTCGCGCCGGGCTACGTCTTCCTGTTTTTCGCCGGCATGATGGTGCTGCAACTGATCTGGGTTAAAACCATGGTCATCGAAACCAAGGGCGTCCCCCTCGAACAAATACAAAAACACCTCGGCATGGAATAATTTACGGGGCGCGACCCGATGCGAAGGCTCTGTGAAACAGAAATAATTGCTAACCATTAACCGGCCCGACATAGTGGCGGTCATCCAAAACCGTAATTTACCCTTAACAATCTTGCGCACCAACATCAATCCACGCTAATCAAATATATGGCAGCCATCCCAACGAGTCACGGAAACCAAACCTCTTCCAACAACGGCGCGTCGTATCGCAGACCGTTCGCTATCATGACCGTCCTGTTTTTCATGTGGGGCTTCATGACGGTGTTCAACGACATCCTGATCCCGCGGTTCAAGGAGGCGTTCACGCTGGATTATTTCCACGCGATGCTGGTGCAGTTCGCCTTTTTCGGCGCCTACTTCATCGGTTCGCTGATTTATTTCATCATCTCGGCGTTGACGGGTGATCCCATCGCCAAGATCGGCTACAAAAACGGCGTGATCATCGGCCTGCTGATCTCGGCGACTGGCAGCGCGCTGTTTTGGCCGGCCGCCACGATGCTTTCTTATCCGTTGTTTCTCGCCGGCCTGTTTGTCGTTGGACTCGGTTTCGCCATGCTGCAGATTGCGGCCAATCCTTATGTGACGATTCTCGGCCCGGAACGCACGGCCTCCAGCCGCTTGAATCTGGCGCAGGCTTTTAATTCCGTCGGCACCACAGTCGGGCCGTTGATTGGTGGTTACTTGATTTTTCAATACTTCGCCAAGACCGGCGCACACGGCGCGGAGTCAGTCAAAATTCCATATCTGATTTTTTGCATCCTGTTTGTGGCGCTAGCGGGAATCTTTTTTTCCATCCGATTGCCTCACGTCGGCGAAGGCGATGCGAAACCCGGCATTGGCGCGTTGAAATATCCACATGTCGTGCTAGGCGTGCTGGCGATCTTCATGTATGTCGGCGGCGAAGTTTCGATCGGTAGCGCCATCATCAGTTTCCTAGGCCAGCCGAGCGTGGCTGGCATGAATCCGGTGGAAGCGAGCAAATATGTTTCGCTGTTCTGGGGCGGTATGCTGATCGGCCGCTTCATGGGCGCGGTGGAGTTGAGTGAAATGAAAAAGATGAACAAGCAAATCCTGCTCGTGGTGGTTCCGATTGTATGTTTTCTGGCATTCTGGATTTTGCGCAGTTGGAATTCCGACCTACATCAATTCGATTTTGCGGCCGGCTGGAACATCATCAAGAATTATCTGCCGCTGCTTTTCCTGTGCTGGGCGTTGTTCCAGTTCAGCAAGGCGCTCGCGGGCCGCACACTGCTGATTTTTGGCACGACCATCGTGGTGTTACTGACGATTTCCATGATTCAGGGCGGCAAGCTCGCCATGTGGTGCATTGTGGGCATCGGCCTGTTCACCTCCATCGGCTGGCCCAACATCTTCTCGCTGGCGCTTGACGGCATGGGCGTTTTGAAAAGCCAGGTCTCCTCGCTGCTCGTGATGGCGATTCTGGGCGGCGCGCTCCTGCCACCAGTGCAGGGTTTCATCGCCGACCATCATGGTCTGCAAATCTCCTTCATCGTGCCGCTGATCGCTTACGCTTATGTGGCGTTCTACGGTGCCATCGGTCACAAAGTCGGTAAAAAACAAATCGAAGCCATATGAACCGCAGAGACTTTATTCGTAGCACTGCCGTGATCGCCTCCACTATGGCGGTCGCTCCCAACTTGTGGGCGGCAGCAGAAACCTCGTTCCCTGTCGTCCGCACGCCGGAGGCCAAGCGCAAGTTCAAGAGCGCGGCGGTGGAGAAAACCATCGCGCAAGTGCAAGCCTCCATCGGCAACAAGGAACTGGCGTGGATGTTCGGCAACTGTTTCCCGAACACCTTGGACACGACGGTGGATTTCGCAATCATCGACGGCAAGCCGGATACCTACGTCATCACCGGCGATATTGACGCGATGTGGCTGCGCGATAGTTCGGCGCAGGTTTATCCGTATCTGCCGCTGATGAAAGACGACCCGCATCTCCAACAATTGATCGCCGGCGTCATCAACCGCCAGACGCGCTGCATCCTGCTCGATCCTTATGCGAATGCGTTCTACCAGGACGCCACCAAGGTGAGCGAATGGAAGAGCGACATGACCGACATGAAGCCCGGTTTACACGAGCGTAAATTTGAAGTTGA
Source organism: Limisphaerales bacterium (assembly GCA_025362675.1). Taxonomy (GTDB): domain Bacteria; phylum Verrucomicrobiota; class Verrucomicrobiia; order Limisphaerales; family UBA11358; genus UBA11358. The sequence goes on from JANYFN010000018.1 coordinate 15,461, forward strand.
TTCGCTCTGCTACCCAATCCGGCTGGCGTATAAATATTGGAAAGACACCGGCGACACCAAGCCGTTCGACGAACAATGGCAAAACGCCATCGCGGTCATCCTGCAAACGTTCCGCGAACAGCAGCGCAAACACGGCAAGGGTCTGTATCATTTCATGCGCCGGACAGAATGGCAGACCGACACGGTTCCCGGTCGCGGCTACGGCAATCCCGTCAAGCCCGTCGGCCTGATCTGCTCGGTCTTCCGTCCGAGCGATGACGCCACGATCTTCCCGTTCCTGGTGCCGTCGAACTTCTTCGCCGTGGTCAGCATGCGCCAGGCAGCGGAGATGGTGGAAACTATCCGGCACGACCAATCATTGGCCAGCCAATGCCGAGCGCTGGCTGACGAAGTTGAGAAAGCCTTGAATGAATACGCCATCGTGAATCACCCCGTAGCCGGCCGCGTCTATGCCTACGAGGTGGACGGCTTTGGAAATTATTATTGCACCGATGACGGGAATATTCCGAACCTGCTCACGCTGCCTTATCTCGGCGCGGTGCCGGTGACAGATCCGGTTTACCAAAACACCCGCAAGCTGCTGCTGTCGGACAAGAATCCGTATTACTGCATTGGCAAAGTTGCCAACGGTTTGGGCGGACCGCACGTCGGCAGGGACATGATCTGGCCGCTGGGCCTGATCACCGAGGGTTTGACTGCCACGGAAGACCGTGAAATCAGCCAATGCCTCGACACCTTGCAACGCACGCATGCCGGCACCGGCTTCATGCACGAGGCGTTCAACAAGGACGACCCGAAAAAATTCACCCGGGCGTGGTTCGCCTGGGCCAACACTATCTTCGGCGAACTCGTCTTGAAGACCTACAACGAACGGCCGCAGCTTTTAAATTAATTACAGCCGTTTCCAAACAGAAATCCCGGCGGAAATCACTTTCCGCCGGGATTTTCTACTGAAACGAACAGGCGTATTTTAATTCGGCTTGGCCGGGCTGTCCTTGCTGGCGAGTTGCGCCATGACGTCTTTCT
>JANYFN010000279.1 GCA_025362675.1 Limisphaerales bacterium
GCGAATTTGATTTTGCTGCCGATGGAAATGTTCAACTGCGGCCCGGTCTGCCGTTTTTTCACGCCGATGATGATGTTGCTATGGTTCGGCTCATGCGTCTCATCGAAGCCGATGATCTCGCCAATCAGTTTGCCATCCACAAACAGCGTTTCGCCAACGATGATGCAACCGCCGCACGACACTTCAAAAAATGCGAGATACGCGATGCGATTCGCCGTGTCGCCGGGCTTCTTGCCGATTTCGTCCGTGGCGATGAGTTCGTGGATGGAATTTTTCGGCAACGCCCGCGAGTAAGTGGAAATGAGTTTCAGCCCGCGCGTCTCATGCGTGGAGTCGAGCACGGTGATGACCGCGCCCTTGACCGGCCGATTGGCGGCATAGGTCGCGAGCGTCACGAAGCGCGTCGTGGCTATTTTGGTTTTCGACATAGGCATGGCGTAACCCTGAACGAACCGTTTCTTATTCACAACAAATCAGACACGGCCTTGATACCTGCCCCCGGGCAAATATCGTCCTCATTTCCGAAGCGTTGCTATTCCTTAATGAAGTCACTTTGCGCCGCGTTGCCGAGCGCGTCAAGCGGGAAAAATCCAGTCCACAAATACCGTTGAAATTTCCCAATAAAAAACCCGCCGGAGTGATCCAGCGGGTTGGAAATTTTATTTGTGTTTTACATCCCGTTGATGATGGCCGCGCGTTGACGGTGATATTCCTCGGGGGAAATTTGATCCGCCTTGTATTTGGTGAGCAGATCCAAAAGTTTCTGCTGTTTGCCCGCGCCGATCGGCGATGCTGGGGCCGAGATTGGAGCAAATTCCGAACTCGTTTTTACCATCGGTTCAGGGGCGGTTGTGTTTGACTGGCTGATCGTTTGCGCGGAAGCAGATGGATTTTTAGGGGTGGTTTTCAGTTCCGGTTTCGCCGAGTAACTGCGATCCGCAGTCGCTGCGGATGGGCTCCAATTCTTCGGCGCGATTTCCATTTCTTGGCGCGGGGAACGGAGGATGCGGTAATGAGCCTCACTATCTAGCATTGGCATCGCAGCCAACCTCGGTGCCGACACTTGATTGACGGGGCGCATCACGACGGCCGACTCAACCGGCGCCGCAGGGATCACTTTCGTGGTCGTGGAAAACGATGGAGCCGTATTCGGCACGAACGGTTTGGGCTGTTGATTGACCGTATTTGTTGGGGTGGACTCACCGCTGATTTCAAATAATTTGGAGACCAGCAAGGCGCGCGCGGCTGCCTGATCAGCGTTGTCCTCGGCACGAACGCCGGTGGCTACCAGTGCAAAGGCGCAAATAACGAAAGCGATTTTAGGGAACTGCATGATGTTTTTTTACGCCAAATCCTCGCCGGAAGCAACTGCTTTTCCGTCCGGGGAATATAATCTGAGCCAAGCAAATGGCACGGGACTGGCCAGCAAAGAAAAGAAAATAATTTTTCGCACCTCGCCGCGCGAAATTTTCACGCGTCCCGGTAAATCCGCCACGCCTGCCGCCCGCAGTTTTGAAATCGTCCGCAGTCCAAACAAGACCGGCCACGCGCAGGCGAGCCGCACCCGGAATTGTCCAAACGGCAGCGTGTTCGTGTAGCGCCAGCCCGCCGCCAGATGCGCCTCGGCTTGGTCGAGATAGTTGTGGAACAGTGGGAGAAACTTTTTTTCGTTCGCGGGCAGAAGCAAATTTTCTGGCGTCAGCCCGGCGGCCGACAATGGTTCCAGCGGCAGATAACAACGGCCATTTTTAAAATCCGCCGGCAGGTCGCGCAAAATGTTCACGAGTTGCAATCCTTTGCCAAAGCGGATGCCATCGGCGAAAAATTGTTTTTCATCCAAATTAGCGTGCGGAAACAAATGCGCGCGGCACATCTGCGTCCAGAACTCGCCCACGCAGCCAGCGACGCGATAGGTGTAATCATCCAATTCGGTGGCGGTTTGGAGCGGCACAATTTTTTGCGCTGAAGCATTCGCAAAACGCTGCAAGTCCAGCTCCTGTCCGCTGATGATCGTGACCAGCACGGCGCGCACTAATTTTAAATCCGCCGGTGAAAGTGTGTCCAGCAGCGCGAGACTTTCGCTGATTTTTTCCAGCAGTAACTTTTCTGCCGCCGAACCTTGGGATTGCGCGAGTTCGCTGAAATTGAGCGGCGCAGAATTCTGCCCGAGAATTTTTTCGCGCAATGTTTTCAACGCCTCCAGCCGTCGGGCCACTGGCAAAATTTCCGCGTCCGCCATGGTATCCGTCGTGCGCGCGAGCAAATAGGCGAGGCCGATTTGCGGGCGGATGGCGCGCGGCAACACGCGCAGCGTCAGGTAAAACGAGCGCGACGTGGCCTGGAGCAAGGCGTCTAGGTTTTCTGGCAACGGGACGGACATCTTTGCGCATCAGTGAACACCAAGCCACGCAGAAATCCAGCCTCGGCTGCACGCAATTTTTTAGCCACGGATGAAAAGTTGTTTTGCCGTCGGGGAATGTTAAACTGCGCCCGTGATTTACGACGCATCACTCGACACGCTCTTGCAAAAAGTTTGGGACGGCCAACGCATCAACCAAGCCGAAGCGAAACGGCTTTGGGTGCTGCCGCTCGAAGAACTCGGCGCGCTCGCCGACCGCCGCCGCCAGCTCGCCAAGGCCAAGGCTTACAACGGTCGCGGCAACGAGATCGTCACCTACAACATTGATCGCAATGTGAATTACACCAACGTCTGCAATGTCTATTGCAAGTTCTGCGCGTTTTATCGCGTAGAAAAAGACGACGATTCCTACGTCATCACGCTGCCGGAGATTGATAAAAAAATCGAGGAGACCATCGCGCTCGGCGGCAACCAGATGCTCATGCAGGGCGGACATCATCCCAAGCTCACGAAGCAGTGGTATCTCGATTTGCTCGCGCACGTGAAAAATAAATTTCCCACGTTCAACATTCACGGTTTCAGTCCCAGCGAATTCATCCATTTCCGCGAAGTTTTCAACGAGCCGCTGGAAAAAATTGTTGCCGATTTCACGGCAGCGGGACTCGGCTCCATTCCCGGCGGCGGCGGCGAAATTCTCGTGGACAGCGTCCGCCAACGCATCGCACCGCTCAAGGCGATGAGCGACGACTGGCTGGAAGTCATGGACGTGGCGCATCGGCAAGGACTTTTTTCCAGCGCCACCATGATGTTCGGTCACGTCGAGACGATTGAAGATCGCATCGCGCATCTGGATCGTTTGCGCGTGCAACAGGACAAATCGCTCGGTTATAAGAAGGGGCATTTCACCGCGTTCATCTGCTGGACGTTTCAGGCCGAGCACACAAAATTAAAAGCCCCGACGGTTGGCGCGCATGAGTATCTGAAAACGCAGGCGCTCGGCCGCATCTATCTCGACAACTTCGACAACATCCAAAGCTCTTGGGTCACGCAGGGTTTGGAGATCGGACAGGTCGCATTGAAATACGGCGCGAACGATCTCGGCAGCATCATGATCGAGGAAAACGTCGTGTCACAAGCCGGCACCACGTTCCAGATGACCGTGCCCGACATGCACCGCCTGATCAAAGACCTCGGCTACGAGCCGCACCAGCGGAACAATTGGTATCAGTTGGTGAACTAGAAAAAACGCTCAGCCGAGAGAATTATTTCTTCTCCGCAGGCTTTGATTTTTCCACAGTAGAATTTCCAGACCCATGGAAACGGATCACCACATAGTCATTCGTTTCTGTCGGATGGAAGCCGACCTTTTGAATCTCCCGCGCAAGCTCCGGCATGTGCGCCACGCCCCACGGCAATACGATATGCTCCGTTTTGGGCAAGTGTAGTTGAATCTGCTCCAGCAAATGTTTGTTGCGCTTGCGCAGTAGATCGTTCAGCAGTTGGTCGGGCAAGTCTGGTGCTTCCAACTGCATCATCTTTTGGATGGTGTCGGCGTCCAGGTTTCCGCCGTGAATACGGAAGATCACATTCAGCAAGGCTAGCGTGTTGGTCGAAAACTCACTGACGTCTATGTCCGCCGGGACGATTTCACCGCGCGTCGGCGCAAATTTTTCATGTTGCTCGGATAATCCCAGGGAGCGCGCCATTTTCTGATAATTGATTTTTTGATGCAGGAGCTTTTTTTCGTCCGTCACGCCTTCCATCAAGATCAACGAGTTGGTCGGAAACGTTTGCGAGATCTCCTCGTAGAAATTTCCATCGGCCACGTGTGCCATCGGAAAGAGTTGGATCGTCTTGCCGTCGGCGCGGACATATTTTTTCGCCTGCATCGTGAATCCGCTTGGGTGCAGCGTCATAAAGCCTTCGGTGAAATGACTGACCAGCCCGGCGAAACAAAGGAACAAATATATCAGCACCAGCGGCAACAGGATGAAGATATTCGCCGCGAAAAATCCGAAAAAGTTGCGCCAGGTGAATCGCAGGCTGCCGAGTCGTTCGAGCGGCATTAGCGGCCAAGCTAATTTTAAATTGTGCCGCGCGTAGAATACCATGCCGAGGCCGAACGCTAACTGGGACAAGGAAGCAAACCAGGCTAGTCGTTGCGATTGATGAAAGTAAATCAAAACCAAAGGGAGAATGATTAGTTGCGACGCCAGATAGAATAGCGCCAGCGGTCCGAAGATGGATTTGGGAATTGCCGGCGTCAGCCCCATTAGGAGATAAACCAGAATCGCTAGCAGAACGGCGAACAGGCCGATGATCAATCGCAAGAGTAAGAGGGCGTGTAGGTTGAAACACAGTGCTGCTGAGTCATCTAATACGCTGACCGCCGCATCTACTAAGAATAATCCGAGGGCTAAATTTAGTAGAAAGGCGAGAAACTGTCGCGTCGCCGATGGCTTCGTTTCCGCCAGCAGCGGCGGGGCCACAACCGCCTTCTCAGAAAGGCTATTTGCTGGCGAATGGTTTGATTCGGCTGACATGATTTTGCACGGTGATCCAGATGGGTGAGCTTACTCGGTGTTTGTGTTTAACTCGTTTCAGCCAGATTTTGAATTCCGCATTCGGCGAGACTGTCCCAAAGTGGCTACTGCCTCAAGTGCTATTCGTTACCAACCAATTTGCGAGGGCACCGGACAAGCGCTTCCGCTAAAATCCGCATGGGCAAAGCGGTTGTCGCCTCGCCGCCGATTTGTTAGCGTGACGGCGCATGGCCAGAAACAACTACTCCCGTCTCGGAAAAATTTTATCCGGCGCGGACTCAGATGCCGACGAACAAATCTTCCAGCTGAATAGCCGGCTGGAGCGGTTTGTGCATTTCTGGGCACTGGTGGTGCGGCAATTTGTGCGGCACCGCTGCCTCGTGCGCGCCTCGGCACTTTCTTACTCGACACTACTCGCGCTGATTCCGCTCCTCGCCGTGGCCGTCGGGGTGACGAGCAGTCTGCTCAAAGATCAGGATGTGCAAAAATTTGATGCCGCCATCGAAAAAATGGTCGCGCTGATTCCGCTGTCCGGAAACATCGGAACCAATGCGCCGGCGTTGGAAAATTATTTCAATGACCAAAAAAGTTGGTCGCCAAATCTCGCCATCGCCGCCGATCTCCTCAACGCCGCACCCGCCGTCGCCTTGGATACGCAGAAACAAATCGCGTATCACATCCACGAATTCGTGCAGAAGACCAGCGGCGGCGCGCTCGGCGTGACGGGCATGATCTTTCTAATCTTCACCGCCATCTCCTTGTTGCGCGGTATCGAGGAAACCTTCAACGACATCTGGGGCGTGACGCGTGGCCGGAGCTGGTTCCTGCAAATCATGCTCTATTGGACGATCATCACGCTGGGGCCGCTCCTGCTGCTGGCGGCGTTCAAGCAAGCCAGCGGCGAACATTTTCAAACCACGCGCAACTTGCTGGAATCTGCGCCACACTTCTCGCTGGTGTCCGAACACCTGTTGCCCATTCTCATCTTGAGCCTCGCGCTGGCATTGTTTTATAAACTCACGCCGAACACCAAAGTGGAAACGCGCGCGGCGTTGCTCGGTGGATTTTTTGCCGGTGCGGCGTGGCATTTGTATATTCAAGTCAGTTATTTGATCGCCGCGCGCGCGGATGGTGCCAGCCGGATTTATGGCAGCATCGTGCTGGTGTTGTTGTTCATGGGCGGGCTTTACATCGTCTGGCTGATTCTGCTGTTCGGCGCGCAGATCGCTTATGCCTATCAAAATCGCTCGGCGTATTTGCAAGACCGGCTGGCCGATAATGTGAACCAGCGCGGTCGCGAGTTTGTCGCGTTGCGCATCATGACGAGTCTCGGCCAGCGTTTTCAATATGCGTTGCGCCCCGCAACGGTGCCGCAACTTTCCACTGAGCTGGAAATTCCCAGTCGCCTCACGCAATCGGTTTTGCGCACGCTCACGCATTCGCGATTGGTGACGGAAATCGCCGGACCCGACGCGGCCTTCGTGCCGTCGCGGCCGCTGCCAGACATCACCGCCTACGATATTTTGCTCGCGATGCGCACGGGCAACGGCCAGGAATTGCCGCAGCGTCAGCAGCCGGAACTGGCGGAAATTTACGGTGAGTTCGCGCGCATCGAGCAGGCCGAGCGCGCGGCGGCTTCAGCTATCTCGCTCGCCGCGCTCGTGCAACGCGCGCCCAGGACCGCCCGGTTGCCAGCGACGGAAGAAATTCCCGTGGAGGAAAGGATTTTACAGCCGGCGTTTGCAGAAAAATTCGACGAGCAAAAAACTACTCCCGCGCCCGAAGTGATTTTGCCACCGGAAATTTCCGGGCTGCCGGTGCCGCCAAAAACATCCGCGCGCCGTGAAGTTGTGCAGCCGACGGAACGGGAATTCCCGCTCTGAATTTTTTACTCGGTTGTTTTTTTATCGAGGCAGGCGCGGATGGTTGAGGCGATCACGGACGAGCTGCTGGGCTTGGCGAGATAGACAAACTCATCTTTCTCTGTCACGCCGTGGGTGCTGATCTCCGTGCTGTAACCGCTGGAGATAATCACTTTCAAATCCGGTTTTTCCATCTTCAACTGCCCGGCCAATTCCAGCCCGGAAATACCTTCCGGCATGATGATGTCAGTATAGAGCAGGTCAATCTTGTCCCGATTCTCCCGCCACAATTTGAAGGCGAGTTTGCCGTTCGCCGCCTCGATGACGGTATAGCCCAACTTGCGGAGAAAAATGGAAATGGGACGGCGCACGATATCTTCGTCCTCGACGAGCAAAATCGTGTCACTCCCGCCGACGGCTTTCCCCGCCGCCGCGGGCAATTCGGCGTGGCCGTGCGGAACATTTTTCGCGGGCAGAAAAACTTCAAAGACACTGCCTTGTCCGAGTTGCGTATACACTTCAATCCAGCCTTGATGCTGTTTGATGATGCCGTAAGCCGTAGGCAGACCGAGACCAGTGCCCTTGCCCACATCTTTCGTCGTGAAGAACGGTTCAAAAATCCGCTTGAGCGTTTGCTCATCCATGCCGGTGCCGGTGTCCGCCACCGACAGCGCCACAAATTTCCCCGGTCGCCGTTCGGAATGATGCCGCACCGAATCGAGATCAATTTCCGTGGTGCGCGTGGTGATGGTCACCTTGCCGCCCTTGGCCATGGCGTCGCGGGCATTGACGACGAGATTCAGGACGACTTGTTCCAGCATGCCGGAGTCGGCTTCCACCGGCGACAGATTCGCGTTGCTTTCGAAATGCACGGTGATGTGTTCGCCCAGCAGACGGCGCAGCATTTTTAACAAATGTTGCACGACTTCATTCACATCCAGCACGCGCACTTGCATCACGGAGCGACGACTGAACATCAGTAGTTGCCGGGTCAAATTTGCGGCGCGCTTCGTTTCCGATTCCAATTCCTTGATCTGATCCGTCGTCTCTTGATCCAAGTTGGGATGCTGTTGCAGCAAACTCAAATGCATCATGATAGCCGCGAGAATATTATTGAAATCATGCGCCACGCCCCCCGCCAACTGGCCGATGGAATCCAATTTCTGCGCCTGCCGCAATTGCATCTCCAACTGCCGGCGCTCGGTGATGTCCGTGACCATCCCGAAGCCGCCGCGATACGCAAATGCGCTGTCGAAGAGCGGGCACGCGGAAATGAACGCCAGCACTTCTCGCCCGTCCTTGTGCCGGAGCTTGCGCTCGAACTGACCGGATTCACCCTGCCGCCGCCGCGCAAGTTGCGTTTCGTAATCGGAAAATTCGCTGGCCGCGATAAAATCGCGCAACGGTCGCTGCAGCAATTCTTCCGGCCGGTAGCCCAACATTTCCGAGACGCGATGGTTCACAAACGTGAGGCAGTCATGTTCATCCGTCACCCAGATACCTTCGATAGCCGTTTGGACAATTTGCCGGAAGCGGTCGTCGCTCGCCCGCAGCTCATCCTCGGAGCGCTTGCGGTTTTCCTCGGCGGCGAGCGCGGAGGAAAAAATCCCCAGCAGCCGTCGGTCCGCATCATTCAAATCGCAGGGCCGCGCAAAAAACACGCATAAAATTCCGACCGGCACCTGCCGCAAACAGATGACCTGGCCGGCCACGGAGTGTTTTTCGGCCGGATGAATAAAGAGATTTTCCAACTTCGGTTTCGCCAAGACGTCGGCAAAAACTCCCGGATGGCCGGCCGCATAACGCAGCATTTCTGAGCAGGCGCTGCACTGACATTGCACGCAGCCCGGCAGATGTTTCGTCGTGCGCCAACTCGCGACGGTATTCATGTTTCGGCCACCCGAAGCTTGATTATAAAAAACCATCTGCGCCCGGACCTCGCGACCGAGCAGCGCGATGAGGCGATTTACGTTGTCGGCAAAATCCGCACCCATCGTGACAAACAACTGATTGATCGCCTCCAGGCGGGCATCGGCGCGATTGCGTTCCTGCACATGATGCCACTCGCGCAAGGCGCGTTCGACGAGATGCGCCGCGTCGGCGAACATCTCGGGCGATTTCACGACGTAGTCCAGCGCCCCGCCTTTGATCGCATCCACGGCGGTGCGCTCGTTACCAAAAGCCGTGAGCAAGATCACCGGAAAACGGCCGGCGGCCGCTTCCACAAATAAATTTCCGTGGCCGTCGGGCAGACGAAAATCCACCAGCGCAAGGTCCGGCAAGGTTTCAGTGATGAACTTTTGTGCCTCATCGAGCCGGCCCAGACACGTCACCTGAAATTTTTCATCCGCGCGTTGGAGCGCCCGCTGGAGCAATTCGGCGTGATCGGTCTCGTCCTCGACAATTAAAATATGCTTCATGGTGGGCAATTCACATTGCGCCGGGCGAAAACTTCCGGGGCCATCAGTCCGCCGCCAAAGCCCAGCCCACAAAGAATTTTTTGCAACGTGTCCATTTCGATCGGCTTGGTGAGAAAGCCGTCGGCTTGCAACTCGAATGAACGAGCCACGTCATTTTCTGCATCCGAGGAAGTCAGCACCACCACGGGCAATTTGGCAAACCGCGCTTGGGTCTTCACCAGCCGCAACACTTCCAAACCGTCCACTCGCGGCAAGCGCAAATCCAGCAGCACCACGTCCGGTGACGGAAAACGGTGACGGTCGGCAAAATCATTTTTGCCGAAAATATAATCAAGCGCCGCCTCGCCGTCCTCGACGTGATGCAGCCGCACATCGGCCGGAAATTGTTCGAGCTGGCGGCGGATCAATTCAGCGTGGTCGGGATTATCCTCGACGAGCAGAAGATGGGGAATCGTGATGTTGACATTCATGTTGAGCTTCCTTGCTTGCCCGCATTGGCGGGTGTGAACGGCAGTGAGAAATAAAAGGTGGTGCCGGTGCCAGCCCCTTCGGACTTCACCCAAATCTGGCCACCGTGGAATTCCACGATGCGCCTTACTAGCGCCAGCCCGATGCCCGCGCCCTCGCTGCGCGCATCCAGCTTGTTGAACAGGCCGAAAATGGTTTCGTGATACCGTGGCTCAATGCCCCGGCCGTCGTCGCGCACAAAGAAAACTTTGCGACCAAATAAAATTTCTGTGCCGATTTGAATATTGGGCGGCGTCCCCGGCTTGGGAAATTTCAGGGCATTCTCCACCAAATTTTGCAACACGGTTTGGAGCCGTTGCGGGTCACCGTGGACGGCTGGCAATTCCGGCTGCACCGTCACGACTGCCGACTGTTGCTTGATCGGACCAGAAAGCAGCTCGACCACATCGCGGGCCACTTTATCCATCGAGACCTCCACCGGGGCATTGACGATGCGGCCCACGCGCGACAATTCCAGCAGGCCGTTAAGCAGCGCCGTCATTTTATCGGCCGCGAGCACGATCCGTTTCAGATCATCACCGAGCCGATCCGTGCGGCCCGCGCTCACATCGCTCAACAGCGCGCCCGCAAAACCTTTGATAGTGATGAGCGGACTTTTCAGATCGTGCGAAACCGTGTAGGTGAAACGCTCCAGTTCTTGATTCTTGCTTTTCAACTCATCGTTCTGCCGCTGACGTTCGGTCACATCCCGGGCAATGATCATCGCGCCCCCGACCACGCCCAGCGCGTCACGCAACGGACAACAGTTGAATTCACCAATGAAATGCGTGCCATCGCCGCGGATCATGTTGAAACGGCCGCCGGCATCCGGCTCGCCAGCCAGCGCGCTGCGGATCATCGCATTCACCGCCGGGCGATCCGCCTCCGCCACAAAATCAATGGCGTTGCGGCCCAGTTTTGAAGCCAAATCGGGCAGGCCGTAAAGTTCCAAACCTTTCGGAGACGAGAAAATAAATCGGCCATCGAGATCCACCACGCAAATCGCATTGGGCGAGGCGTGCACCAGCGTGCGATACAGTGACTCGGCTTCCTGCCGCGCGGCCTCGGCTTGTTTGCGGGCGGTGATGTCGCGGATAATCGCCTGCACGATGTTCTGACCGCGCACTTCGATGCGGTTGAGGCTGATCTCGGCATTATAAGGTGTGCCGTCGGCCCGGCGGCCCACCCATTCATAAAACTGCGGCGTGCCCGAGAGGGCGGCGGCGATCAGTTGGTTGATCTTCGGCCGTGACTCCGTGCCGTCCGGCTGCCGCGCCGGTGAAAAATGTCCGATTGGTTGCGCGAGAATTTTTTCCCGGGAACAACCCAGTATCGTTTCCGCTTTATGGTTGCAATCCAGAAAAACCAAGCCATCCGTGAGCAGAATCGCGTCGTTCGCCGTCTCGAACAGCGTTTTGAATTTATACTCGTTTTCTCGGAGCGCCACTTCCTTCTGATGCGGCTCCGTGACATCGCGAAAACTCCACACGCGGCCCACCACTTTTTTTTCCACGATTTGGGGCCGCGAAGACCGTTCAAACACGCGGCCATCAGCAAAGTCCAGGCGGTCAATCGTCTCCGAGTTAGTCACCTCATCCAGCCGTCGCATCTTCATCGCCGGATTATTCAACTGCTGCGCAAAAAAATGCGCCAGCGCATCACCATCTCTGCTTTCCAGCAACTCCATCGGCACGTGCCAAAGGTCAACAAACTGCCGGTTAAAACTAGTTATCCGGCCATCGCCACCCACCACGAGAATGCCATCCGCCGTCGCTTCCAGCGTGCCGGCGAGCAAGGAATTTTTCTGCCGTAATTCTGCTTCCGCCAACTTGCGTTCCGTGACGTCTGTAAAAATCACCCCGGCTTTTCCGGGCGATGATGAAAAAATCCAGCAATCAAAGTGCCGGCGCAGCGGTGCCGAATAATTTTCATACGCCATGGGTTGGCCGGTCTGCGCCACCCGCCCGATGATCTCAATCCAGTATTTCTCAATTTGTGGCAATACCTCTCGCGCCGTGCGGTTCAACACGTCCGCACACTTCATGCCCGTCAATTTTTCAAACGCAGGATTAACTTGCAAAAAACGGAAATCCACCGCCTTGCCCGTCGGATCGGAAACGATTTCGCTCAACAAAAAACCGGTCGTCATGTTGTCGAACAGCGCCCGGTATAGGGCCTCCTGTTCTTGTAATTGCTGCTCCGTGTGGCGCCGTTGAATGATGTCCACGGCCACAGCTAGGAACCCTTTCTGGACGCCGTGATCATCGCGCCAGGCGGAGACAGCCAGCAACACCGGCACACTGCCACCGCCCTTGAGCATGGCCTCGCACTCTACTTCCACGGCCAGCCCGCGCCGCGCCCCCGACATCGCTTCCTCAAATTTTTTCGCGCCGGCCTCGCCCGGTTCGGCGGCAAAGAATGTGTCCAATGGCCGCATCCCCGCCACTTCCGCTGCGACAAAGCCGGATAATTTTTCGGCCGCCGGGTTTATTCCCGTCACCTGCCCGGCCATATCCGTGCCGAACACCGCGTGCACCATGTCACGCAAGACGGCCGGTAGAAAATTGGCGGGCGGTTGGGTGGAGTTGGACATCGCTCAAAAAACGGCGCGGGAAAAATTTTTCACCCAGCGATAACCGTGGGTGATTCTTGTCTGGGGAAAATCTTGGCGTGACGCACAGCTCCTGAATCCAGGTCGCCGTCCGCTGACGATGCTCAAAACATCCTGTTTCATGGCAAATTCCCGAATAGGGAAAACGCTAGGCCGCAGGGAATCGCATGGCAATGCTAAACTTAAAATTCCTGCGGCGAATTCTGCCGGTGCCAATTCATACCCAGAATGAGCGGACGCCCCAATCCCAACCAACGGAACCTGAGAACACGTCCGCTGATTTTAACTATTTTTAAAAACTATCAGTCCGCTTTCGGCGCCACCTTAGCGGTCAACAAATTCTTGATCAGCGTTAACAATTGTTCCGCCGTGAAAGGCTTATTCATCACCGCGTCCGCCCCCGCCGCTTTCGCCTCGCCAATGCGGTTTTCTTCGCCCAGCCCGGTGATGATGATGCTCTTCAAATCCGGGGCGATTTCCTTCAAGCCGCGCAACATCGTCGGGCCATCCACTTGCGGCATCATCAGGTCGCTGACGAGGAGGCGGATCTCATTTTTATTCTGTTCAAATACGGTTCGACCTTCGCGGCCGTCCGCCGCCATGATGGTGCGGTAGCCATTGCGATTCAAAATGGCGCTGGCCAATTTGCGCACCGCCGGCTCGTCATCCACAATGAGGATGAGTTCGCCGTTGCCGCGGGCCACATCCGTCTTACGACCACCCAGCGCGGCGAGTTCCGCTTCTTTTCCCGAGGACGGAATGTAGATCGCAAAAGTGGTGCCGAATCCGAGCGCACTTTCCACGTGGGCAAAGCCGCCGTGTTTTTCAGCAATCCCCATCACCGTTGCCAAGCCCAAGCCCGTGCCTTGGCCAAGCGGTTTGGTGGTGAAGAACGGATCAAAGATTTTGTCCAGCATATCTGGTGGAATGCCGGTGCCCGTGTCGTTCACCGAAGTGACCACATACGTTCCCGGCTTCGCTTTGGGATGAATTTTCGCCGTGGTAGCATCCAGCACAATCTGATCGAGCGTGATGGTGAGCGTGCCGCCGTTCGGCATCGCGTCGCGCGCATTCACGCAGAGGTTCATGATGATCTGTTGAATCTGCGTAGCGTCCGCATGAATGACACAGGTCTTGTTGGAAATGTTCGTGTTGATTTCGATGCCCCGTGGGAACGTCTCCCGCGCGATGCGTTGCATCTCCAAAATCAGATGCTTGGGATTCATCACGATGCGTTCGCCCTCGACGCCGCGGGCGAACATGAGCACCTGGCGAATGATGTCGGCCCCGCGCTTGGAACACGTCTCCAAAGTTTGGAAACAGGCCCGCATGCTTTCGTCCTCGGCATTATCCTTGATGAACTGCACGGCCATCATGATCGGCGCGAGCACATTGTTCAGATCGTGCGCCAGCCCGCTGGCGAGGTTGCCAATACTTTCCAGTCGTTGACTGCGGAGGAGCTGAGATTCGAGCCGTTTTTTCTCGGTGATGTCCGTGTTGACGACGAGGATTGAGCGCGGCTTACCATCGGTTTCGCGCATCAAAGTCCAGCGGCTTTGGATCATAAGCTCGCGGCCGTCGCGCGATTTCTGTTTGATTTCACCGGCCCATTCGCCAGCGTGCTGGACGGCATGGAGCGCGCGGGCAGTTTCAAACGGGTCAGGACCAGGCAGTAGTTGCGAACTGGTGCGCCCTTCGATTTCATTGGCGCTCCAGCCGTAAAGTTTTTGCGCGCCCTGGTTCCAAAACAAGATGCGGTCAGAAAAATCGCGGACGTAAATCGCGTCGTGCGTAATGTCCAGCAGCGCGGCTTGAGAACGGATCTGCTCGTCGGCCCGGACGCTTTTTGTGATGTCTTCCAAGCACATCAAAACGCGCACGTCGCCGCTGAGATGAATGCGTTCGGTCGAGACGAGCAACACGACTTCGACCGTTTGATTGCCCCGGATAATCTTTTTGGTCACCTTCATCTGCCTTAAAAAATGGCGGGTGGTGAGCGTGGCGTGCAAGGCGTGGCGCAGATTGCAGCCGAGGCAGTCCGAGTCCGGATTGCACAGGCCGGTTTTCGCGGGTGCGCCGAGGCAGGAAAATATTTCCGCGAAACTCGCCGGCATCTTTTTCTTGCTGTCGCTGCCGGCAAATTCATGGGCCGCCACGTTGGCGCGGACGATCTGCAAATGCTCGTCAAACAAACACAGCACGCTCGGCACGCGATCATACACCGTGGCCAATTCCGCCTCGCTGCGACTGACCTCGGCGCGGGCGTGCAAGCGATCGAAAAGGGTCGCCAGATAATTGGCCAGACTGGTGGCCGCTTTGATGACCCGCGGCGCGACGGTGATTTTTTCCCGGTGCGAAAGGCTCAACGTGCCGACGACCTTGCCGTCGGATTTGATCGGCACGCAAACGAACGTTTTCACGCCGAGCAACCTTAGGATGGGCGCCGCGTATTCGCGCCGGGAGGCGATGTCGCTTTCAATGAGCAACTCACCGCTGTAGGCCACTGAACCTGAGAGTGAGATGTCCATCGGCACTTCGAATGGAGCCGGCATTTCATCGAGCGGAATTCCGTAGGCGCCGCGATAGACCATCACTGCGCGATCAAAGTCGCATAATTCAATCGCGACCATGGGAAAATCCGACATGCCGCTGGCCTCGCGCGCGATGGTATCAAAAATAGACTGCTCGGACTTACCGGTCAGCATCACTTCGGAGATGCGATGAAACGCCGTCAGCTCGCGGTTCTGCCAAAACAGTTCCTGCTCCGCTCGCGCCGCAGGTGGCGGTGCTACATTTTCTTCGCACGACGTTAGATTCATTGAATTGGTGGCCAAAATGAAAAATTCTTTTCCAACTTCATTTCGGCGGAATCGGCGTTGACTTGAGGCCGCAAAACAATCTCCTCAAGCGGTGGGTTGCCCCGCCGATACCAAGCCGGACACACGTGAGTTTTATGTCGGTCTGACCAACTAATAAATTTTTCGGCAATAACCCCCAACGCCATGACACCAAACGAGATCATCAGCAAAGTAAAAAACCTGCCGCCCGTTTCGCAGGCCGCCCTCAAACTCGTCAACCTCCTGGAGCAAGCCTCCATCAGCAACGACGACGTGGTGCAGGTCATCAAATGCGATAACGTGCTCACCGCGAAGTTACTCCGAGCCTGCAACTCACCCTATTTCGGTCTTGCGGAACCGGTCGCCACGGTGGACCAGGCGGTTTTGATTTTAGGCCACCAGCAGATTTTGCACATCGTGCTCACGCTCGCTTTCGGCAACACGATGATCGTGACGTTGCCCGCGTATGCCGCCGAAGCCAGTGCGCTCTGGCAACATTCACTCGTCACCGCCACCGCGGCGGAAATTGTCGCCGCCGAAGCTTACGATTTAAAAATCGAGGCGCCCGTGGCCTTCACCGTCGGACTCCTCCACGACATCGGCAAATTGGCCATGAGTCAGGGGCTGACGCCGGAACTGCAAGCGCAAATCCGTGACCGCATCAATAACGAAAACCTGTCGCGGCTCGCGGCGGAAAAATTAGTCACGGGAACCGATCATGCTGAAGTCGGCGCTTGTTTGCTCAAGAGCTGGCGGCTGCCGGCAGAAATTATCGAAGCCGTGGGCTATCATCACCAGCCGCCCTTGGTTCCGCAGGTAAAACTTTCTGCCATCACCCATCTTGCCAACGCACTCGCGCATCGGGCCTGTCCGATGGCGGGGGAAGATGCCACCGCCGGCGAGGTGAATCCGGAAGTTGCCGCCGCCTTGAGTATTGATGAAAGCCGGCTCGAAGGGTTGGTCTCCACCGTGCATGAAGCCGCCACGGAAATGAGCCACATGATGGCCGCGACTTGAGTCAGGAGTTTTCTAGTTTTTTCGCCGCGCGCTGTTCCGCAAAAAATTGTTGGAGCAGTGCGCGACACTCTTCCAGCCGCACGCCGTGCGTGATTTCGCACTGGTGATTCAACGTGGGAAATTGCAGCAGATTCATCGCGCCACCCGCCGCCCCGCCTTTGGGATCGCCCCAACCAAAAACCACGCGCGCCAAACGTGTGTGCACCACCGCGCCCGCGCACATCGGGCAAGGTTCCTTCGTCACGTAAAGCGTGCAGTCCGTGAGCCGCCAGTCGCCTACCGCATTTTCCGCCTGCGTGAGCGCGAGCATCTCCGCGTGCGCGGTGGCGTCCTTCAGCAGCTCCACTTGATTAAATGCGCGGGCAATAATCCGTCCCTCTCGCACAATCACCGCGCCGACGGGAACCTCCTCGCGCTCGTAAGCCTTGGCCGCCTGCCGCAATGCCTCGCCCCGGGTAATTTTCGGATCGTCCGCCTGTCGTTTGAACAGGTCGGTCACAAGTTCGCGTGCCGATTGTGAATGCACCGACCAGTTTGTGACAAGCAGCGCCCGCGTGCCTGCATAGAAAAAGGCGCGTCCAAGGCCTGACGCGGCCTCCGCTCCAGCTCCTGCTCCCGCCCCGGTGTTGCATGCCGACAGCACGACCCAGTCGGCGTCCAGCTTCAGCGTCAGGATTTCCTCCATCGTCAGCAACCCGTCGCCGTCGGAGTCC
>JANYFN010000283.1 GCA_025362675.1 Limisphaerales bacterium
TGCGGGCGAGGTCGGGATTGCGGCAGACTACCAGGCGCTCGCCGGGATAGTCGGGCGCGGTGATTTCGGCGAGGTCGCGTTCGTCATAAACTTTCATGGCTAATAGGTAAATGTCACCGCAATCAGCCCGCTGTAAAGAAAATCATCCACCGCGCCCGCCGCTCCGCTGGTGAATCCCGGCACGGTCTCGGTGCTGGTCTGGTAAATATCTTTGTAGCCTTGGCCGGGAATTAAAACCCCAAAGCCCGCAGAAAAAATAATATTATCCGTCAGCACCGGGCGATACTGAAAACCAAGGCTCAAATCGAAACCAATCTCGGCATCAATTTTCTGCGTGAGCAACGCCGTCTGGATCGGATCAGTTTCCACCATGCGAATATAATTGGCGTTGAAAAATGACCGCAGCTTCGGCGTCACATCAAACTCCGCGCCCACGCCAAAAATAAATACGCCGGGATTCACGAAGTTCGCCTGCCCCTCCGTTTTGCTGGTTCGCAGATTGGGAAACAAACTGCTCGGCGTTTTGAGGCCCACCATCGTGCCGCCCAGATTAAATCCTTGCCGCGTCCAAAAACTAAACGGCCCGCCCGTGAAATTCGGATTATCCACAATGGTATCAAAGCCATTCGCTTGTCCGTCCGTCGCGTTGCCATCCCCGGATGCGTAGAGAAAGGAAATTTTGTAGCGCGCCCAATCGCGGTCGTAGGAAATTTCCAGCGCGGCCATCTGCGCATTGATGTCCACGCCGCGACCCGCCAAGCCGTTGAATTCATCGCGCCCGATCGCCTGATAAAATTGGTGTGAAATGTTGAAATGACCGATGTGGCCATCGCCGCCCCAACCGAGATAGATCGCGTTCACATCATGCGCGCGCACCGTGCCGAGCGGGGCCGGGCGGGTCAAGTTGCCGGCGCGATCATAATGCAAACCGCCGTGATCAAAATTTCCCACCACGCTCCACATCGCCGTGTAGCCCGGCCAGATGAAATCCTGATGATACAGATTCGCGATGAACACCTGCTGATCGCGCGCGTCAAACGTATTCAGATCCGAGAAGGTATCTTTCTCGCGCATATCAAAAATGGCGAGGTTGTATTGGTAAACATTGTTCGCGTAATTGCCGAACACGCGCAGACCCAAGTTCACATCGTTGAATAGAAACCCGCGAAAGTCCGCATTGAACGGCTGGTTACCTACGCGCACCGAAACCGAATCATAATTCGCGGATAAATCTTTCAAGTGCAATTCCACGAAGGCTTGTTGCAAGGCGAAATACGTTTTCGTGCGCTCCGTTTTGATCGCGTCGCCGCCCAGCGAACCGCGCGGATCGGGCGAGACCACGCCGGTTTCCTGCGCCTCCAGATAATTCACATTGAACACCGGCTCAATTTTTATCGCCCAATCCACGGGCCGAAAAACCGTTTCGCCTTGGAACAAGTTCATCTCGAAACCAAAATAATTCTGGCTGCTCAGCTGTTCGCTCTGGCCGAAAAATTCTGAGGCCCCGGCGTTCGCCGCGCTCACGCCGCTCGGCGTGGGCACGCGCTTGAATTCGTTGATCGTTTGCGCCGAGGCCGTGAGATCCAGAAAAATATCCTGGCCGATGATCGGCAGATCCCCCTTGAGCACGCTTTGATGGTAAGGCTGCCACAGACTTGGCTCCGGCGATTCGAACGGCTGTTCGCCCGCGCCGCTCGTGTAACGTTTCCACGGCGTGAAACCGATGCGCCAGCGATCCGGTCGCGCCACGGTGTTCGTGGGATAACTGTTTTTTACGGGAACGTATTTCTGCGCAAAAAATTCCTTTTCCACGCGCAATTCCCGGCGCGTTCTCTCGCGCGGCAATTTCAACTCCGGCGGTAACGGCTCGTCGCCGAAACTGCGCGGCGGCGGATTCGTCGGGGGCATTATTTCTCCGCCGCGCACCTCGGCGCGCGGCAAGGTTAACTCCGCCGGAATCGCCGGCGGCGTGAACAGGGCAGGGGCGCTCGGCTCGGTGAACAACGGCGTGGGCAAATTCGTCGGCACCAGCCAGCTCGCGCCGGGATCAGGATTGAAGAGCGCGGGCGGATTGCTGCTGACGATCACGCGACGCGTCCAGCGGAAATCGGTGGGCGGCGGTTCCGGCAAGATCACGCGATTCGGATCGGGATTGAAATCCTCCGGCGCAGCAGGCGGCGGATTGGTGGTGACCACTTGATTCGGTTTTAAGATATCCTCCGCGAACCCCGCCGAGACTGCGCCCGTCAGCACGCCGGCCAAAACCAGCCGGGAAAGGGCGGTTCGTTCTGCCATGGATTTAGGCCGACGCACCCGCCCATGAGAATTTGTTTGTTTTCGGAAAGCAAGCGTTTAGGCAAAGTTCTCCGAGAGCAGAATAGGTTTATTTGCCATCAAGGCATCCGAAATTGAATTGTGACGAAACGAAACAATCAGAGTCTCGTCACCTCGCCGCCGACAAATCATCCGTAGGAAACGACGAGACAACGTCAGGCGACTCAAATCTAAACGAAAGCAGAGTTTGAGTCTCGTCACCTCGTCTCCTACAAAATCAGCTGCTCGGCCATATTCCCTCCAGATTTTTCCTTTTCCCTCCGGTTTTTTTGTTTTTCTTATTAGCTTTTTGAAAATACCGGAGGTTTTTTCATTTTCCTTTTAGGAAAAAACTTTTTCCCTCCGGTTTTTCGCCAGCAGCGAGGGGTGTTTTTGGCCGTCGAGGGGTAAAAATTGCCGCCCGGATCGCTTTTTCCGGCAACGGTCGCGCTGATAATTTAGAAAATTGCATTTTGCTAATTAATTTTACTATTGAATGGCTTGCAACAGGTTCGGCAGTTTTGGTGATTTTCTCTATTAGTGGAAATGTTGCGTAACTCGGCTTGGCATGGCCGGTGCTTAACCATTCGCAGCGGGCTGTCTTAATTCGTCTGCCATGCGGTGGACTGGGGTGGGCCTGGGAAATACAGTGGGAAAGAACATAGAAAATGAATAATGCAAATAATCGGGTGTCGCTTAGTTTCATCAAACTAAACAGTGCGGAGGCCGACAAGTTCACGGCCAACGTCATTGTCAAACTCACCGGGAACCCGGCGTTTCCCAACCTGCCGCTCACCGTCGCGGCGCTATCGGGGCAATACAATGTCTTCCATGTCGCCAACGCGGCGTCGGGTGGGGGCAAAGTGGCGATCGCCGCGCGGGATGCCGCGCGGGAAGTATTGGATACGTCACTGCGGTCCATCGCGGCGTATGTGCAGAGTGTGGCCGGTCAAAACCTTACGATGCTGCTCTCCTCCGGCTTCGAGGCGGTCAGTAGCAGTCGCGCGCAGTCGCCGCTGGACACGCCGAACATCACGGATATTGAACACGGTGACACCACGCAATTGTTGCTCTCGGTGAGCGCGATCGCGAATGCGCGTTCCTATGAGGTGCAGGCGCGGACGGGCACGGACGATTGGCAGACGGTGGCGGTCTCGGCGCAGGCGCGGAATATCCTGCTGGATGGTCTGACGCCGGGTGCGGTGTATGACTTGCAAGTGCGCGCGATCGGCGGCAGCACCGGCAGCTCCCTCTGGAGCGCGCCGGTGAGCCAGATGGTCACGTGAACAAAATAAGGTGACGGGTGTAAGGCAGAATCCGAAGGCGACCACCTCAGGCCGGAACGGTAAATGAAACCGCTCCGGCTTTTTTATTTTTTAGCTTCAAGCTTACCGAGTGGCCGCTGGGAACGGCTCGCTTCAACGGGTGGAAGTTTTCCGCTTCGAAACACTCCATCACTCCAGCCAGTTCGCACGGTGGCAACGAGAATTTGTTTGTTTTCGGAGGGCGAGCACTTAGGCTGGCCTGGTGGTGAAACGAATCTTTTCCATTTTGTTTTTCGCCGTCCTGTCCACGCAGATGGCTTCCGCGCAACTCACCTTGCCGGACGTGCAAAAAATCATCTCCCAAGCCGTCACGCGCGCGACCGTGCTTACCGGTTCGCAACTTAAAACCAACGCCGTCGTTGCCGTGACCGATCGCGAAGGCTGGGTGCTCGGCGTATGGTCGGTGAATACGAATCTCGCCGCGAGCGATGCGCTTATCGGCGAGGCGATCGCCAAGGCTGGCACCGCCGCGTTTTTGAGTAGCGGACAAAACGCTTTCAGCACGCGCACCGCTGGCTTCATCGTGCAGCAACATTTTCCGCCGGGCTTCGCCTACAAACCGCCGGGGCCGCTCGTGGGCGTGAATTTTTCGCAGCTCGCCTTTTCCGACATCAATACATTCAAAGCGCCGGGCAGCGTCATCACTTATGGGAGTTCGCCCGGCACGAATCTCGTCGCGCCACCGTTGCCGGTCACCGGCGGACTCGCGGGAACTCCCGGTGGTTTGCCGCTCTACCAAAACGGCGTGCTCGTGGGCGGCATCGGCGTGGCGGGCAACGCCGTTTCGCCGCTCGCCGTCACGCCCGCCGTGATCGCGCGGCCAGACTTAGATGAAGATGTGGCGCTCGCGGGGCAGACGGGTTTTCGTCCGGCGAATGGAATTCTCGGGTCGCAAGTCTTGGGCGACGGCATCCGTTTTGAATATATTGAAAGTTATACGCGCCTCGGCGCGGTGCTGGCGTTTGGAAGTTTGCCGGGGAAAAATATTTTGCCCTACACGCTCATCGCGTCGCCCGCACCGTTTGCATATCCGGTCGCCACGCTCGGCGGCATGACCGGCGAATTGCGCCAACCGATCATGGACGATCCCATCAGCGTGCCGATCGGAACCGTCCCGCGACTCACGGCCATGGAAGTGTCCAACATCCTCGTGGCCGCTGCGAATCGTTGCCGCACCACGCGCGCGGGCATCCGGCTGCCGCGCGGCACGGGCGCGCAAGTCTTCATCACCGTCGTCAATAATCCCAATGCCGACGGCCTCGCGCCGACAGTGTTGGGAACCTTTTGCACGTCGCCGGATACGACCCGATTCAGTTGGGATGTGGCGGTGCAGAAAGCGCGCACGGCGCTCTTCTTTTCCTCCACGAACCGCGCTTACTCCTGCCGCACGGTTGGTTTTCTCGCGCAAAGTTTGTATCCACCGGGGATCAACCAGACCGCGCCGGGATTATTTTTCACGCTGCAAGAACAGTTCTCCGCCATCACGCCCACGCCGATCCCGTTCACGAATCCAGTGAACGGCGCGCATTTCACAACCGCTACGAATGTGAATCCGAATCTGCCGAATGGCATCACGATTTTTCCCGGTGGCTTTCCGCTCTACCGCAATGGCGCGCTCATCGGTGCGATCGGCGTGAGCGGCGATGGCATTGACCAAGATGATCTGATTTCCGCGAGTGGAGCGTCGCTATTTCCCGCGCCCGTGGCGATCCGCGCCGACCAGATGCAAATTCGCGGGGCGCGTTTGCCGTTCGCAAAATTCCCAAGAAATCCGGCGCGGTGAATTATCATCCGCTTTAATGGCGGAGAAATTTGTATGGAGCAGTATTTCCGTCGGCTCTTCTCCAACGGTTCGTCACTTAAAAGCCGCCGTGCCAAGGGTGCTGTCTGCGGTGTTAGTGAAAATCGCAAAGTTAGGAGCCACGAATAGGAATTCAAACGCTGCCGTTTGCACCGGACTGGTGTAATTCAGGTTTAGGTTGCCGCTATTCGTCGCGGTGCGCCGATAAGAATAATTGCCCTCGCCATTGACCACCGGGTTGTCTAACGGGTTCACGTCGATGAATCCGGTGTCCTGGAAAAACAACTGATTCGCGCCGCCATCGGTCGTTAGCACCACCGAGCGACCCACGATATTTGTCGGCGCATTGCCGCTGGCGCGTTGCGTGGTCAAAGCGATCACGCCCAAGTCCGTCAGCGTGTTGCTGCCCGCCAAGCTGTAGCGCTCTTCGTAGGAGGTTCCATAGTTGGTCGCCGTGAAGGTGGCCACAAAATAACTGACACTGTTCGTGCTGCTGACCTTCACCAGCGCGCCAATGGGACTATAAACCGTGTGACTGTAAGTCGTGCCGCTATTAGTCAGGCCGGTCAGTAAATTCAAGGAGACATATTTACCGGGGGTGAAGGTCGTGCGTTTGCCGAGGCCCTGGCTATCCACGAGGATCAAAGTCTGGTTGAGCAAGGAAGCCGGCACCAGCGTGGGGGTAGAGGTGAAGCGGATACCGCCGGCGTTCACGCCATTTGTGAAGCGCGCGGTATCGGGAGCGGAGAAAGATAGTTGGATACTTTCCGGGCCACCATTGGTAGCCGACGGTGGCGCCGTGTAGGTGATTTTGAGCAGTCCGTTGGTCGGCGATTGTTTGGTGTAGGAATAATTTCCCACCCCGTTCGCATTGTTGGTGTCTCGCGAAAACTGGCTGAAGGTCGTTGTTCCAAAAGCCACGCCAAAGGGTGAAATTCCATCCGGCGCGATCTCGGCCGCTAAACCACTCAAGCTCGTGGGCGCGGTCGTGTAAAGGAACTTCGTGGTGTTCGTCGCTGAAACATTACTGCTCGTGTCCACGGCATAAGCGGCCAAGACATTTGTGCCCGGAGTCAGATCCAGCGTTACGTTCCAATTCGTGAAGCCGTTAGTGCTGTCGAGTAGGATCCAATCCAGATTGTTTAACTTATAAAAAACGCTTTGCACGGCCGCGTTGTCGCTGGCTTGACCGCTGGCCAGAAAAAATTCTTTGTTCGCACCAGCGGCAGCGGTCGGCGTCATCACCGTCAAAACCGGTTTCTGGATGTCCACAAAGTTCGCGATGAACACGAGATTCGAAGCCATCGTGAATTTCAACGTGGGCTTGTTAGTGACAATGGTGCTGCCGCCATCTGTCCAGTTGGTGAACACGAACCCGACGCCCGGCGTGGCGGTCAGCGTGTAGGTATTGCTGATCTGCAAGAGCGCGTTGTTATAGTTCGGCAAAATGCTGCCGCGCCCATTCGTGCTGACCGTCAGCGGCGCACTTACGATATAAGTTACCTTGGAAGTGGTGATGAGCGAGGTGTTACCCGCAGCATCCACCGCGTAGGCCGCAATCGTGTTCATGCCGGAAATCAGGCTCATGTTGGTAGACCAGTTCGTGAAATCGTTTCCTGTGTTCGCGCCGTTCCAACCGGCGTTGTTCAAGTTCAAGAACACATTCGTCACTCCAACGTTATCCAATGCCTTACCTTTCACGATGAACGTAGCGTTGCTGAACTTGCCGTTCACGGGAATGTTGGTGATGCTGAACGTGGGCTTTTGCACATCCACAAAGTTGGCGATGAACACGAGATTGGAAGCCATTGTGAATCGCAAGGTCGGTTTGTTCGTCAGAATTATGTTGCCGCCATCCGTCCAGTTCGTGAACGCAAAGCCAACGGCGGGCGTGGCCGTCAGGGCGTAACTGTTGCTGATCTGCAAGAGCGCGTTGTTATAGTTCGGCAAAATACTGCCGCGCCCATTCGTGCTCACCGTGAGCGGCGCGCTCGCTACATAAATCAACTTGACGATATTTGTGAGCGAAAAATTGCCGCTCGGGTCCGCAGCGTAAGCCGCAAGCGTGTTGGTTCCCGGAGTCAGCGTCAAAGCTGCTGACCAATTGGTGAAATTATTGTCACTGTGGGCAAGCAGGAAGTCTGAGTGGTTAAAATTATAATAAACCCCAGTCACCCCGACATTATCCAAGGCCTGGCCTAAAACGGTGAACGTGTCATTGCTTACTCTCCCAATGACCGGAATGTTCGTGAGGCTTAATGTTGGACGACTAGTATCAGGCTTGTTGGTGGATGGCTCGTAGCCGGCACTAAAATCCAATGTGTAACCCGGATGCGCCGCCGCAAAAGCCGTATCAATTGTCACCTTCGGATCCATCGTCATCTCATAGGTGGAGGTTTCGTCTTGCACATGAGTTTGCACCGACAGCCGAAAGCGATACGTCGTATTGGCCGTCACGAGTAATGTCTGGTTGAGATTTCCCCCCGGCACACCGCTGGTCGGCAGCTTGATCGTCGGCGTGGCGGAGTTGTTGACGTAGGCGAGGTTGGTTACGCTCCCAAAAGCGTCGATCAGCACCACCGACGCTTCCATGATCCGGCCGTTTGCGTTTGACGGCAAAGGATTCGGATAATTTAGATTGCCGACAAATTTCAGCGGCACATTGCCCGCGGGACCGTTGACTTGGAAATAGTAATCAAGTTGCGCCAGCGCATCGACGAACTCCGAGCCGACGCCCGGCGTGAACGTCGTCAAAATGACCTTCGTGTGCAGCAACGGATCATTCCCTGCCGTGATCGTGGCCGTGGCCGTGCCATTACCTTCCGGCGTTGAATACGTCAGCGTGTGCGTGCCCGGCACGTCATTGAAATTGAAATATTGGTTCATCCCGGTGCTGTCCGTCGTCGTCGCGATCAGAAACACCGGCACCGCAGGCGGCAATCCGGCGCGGCTGGAACAGAGCGTGAGGAATAACAGGCACACTATGGCCGCAGAAAATGGATTCGTTTTCATAAAATTAGCTTCGACATCAGATCCGGTGCGGCCGCCGAAATTTGTTCGCCGCAAACTTCCCCCCACGTGGCGCTATCTAAACGGAGACACTTCTGAAGGTAACGATAGCAAACCGCACGTGTAAAAGTTCTTTCTAAACAAGATGTTAGTTATCGGCGCATCGCTTTTTTTGTCAACACAATTAGACTCCAGACTGAATTTGCCAGTGGATCAATGAGTGGTTTGTGATGAAGGCTTCGTGCGGACAGAGGATAGCGACGGCGCGCTGCCCCTCCCCATCACCGCGTGATATCAGCGGCGGGCGCATCATCCGTGACTACGGAGATATTCATTTCCTTCGGCGGAGTTTCGTGCGCGGCAAATTCGCGCAGCATTACCTTGGGTTTGTTCGTTAAAACCATGGCCTGATAAAACGCCAGTTCGCCGCCGACGCCTTCCACCGGCTTGTTGCAAAGATACGGACTGCCAAACGGTTCGTAGCCGCTGCCCAGCAGTTCCATGACGGCCGTGTCTAATTCTCCGGGCGTGGAGCCGCAGGCGGTCCGATAATCTATGATCTTAAATTCGTTGTTCATTTCTCCAGACTCGCATTGACGTTTAAGACGTCAAATAAAAATCACCTTTCCGGCATGGGGTGAAGTCCCCATATGGCAACGCGCCGCCGTCGGTTATTTTTGCGGGCATGAATCTAATCGTAATCCTACTTCTCTTGCTCTTGCTGGGTGGCGGCGGCGGCTTTTACTACGGCGGCCCGACTTATGGTGGCGGTGGACTTGGCCTGGTTCTGGTGATCTGCATTGTCGTTTATCTGATGGGTGGTTTTCGCGGCGGTAAATAAAATAATGATGGCGCTGCATGCGCATGGTGTAAGTCCCCGGCGCACTGGCAGCCGAATCCGCCCGTCCTCGGTCGCTGTCCGTCAATAGCGCAAAAAATGGATGGCAAGAATTGTTTCGTCGGTTAATTTATTGCCATGTCAGAGCCTCAAACTGCGGCGCCCGCTCCGTTGGAAAACATTCAGCGGGATTGGAACGATCTCACGTTGCGAGTGGCCCAGGCGGAAACCGAACGCGCCGCGTTGGAAATTGATAATAAAAATCTGCGCACGCTGCTCGAACGCGCCATTGAGCATCGCCAGAAATCCCACACCGAACTTGTCAATATTCTGGCCACGCTCGTCAGCAAGCTGCCCTTGAATGATGTGGGGATCATTGTCTCCAAGCTCGTGGAGCACAACACGCATGTCGGCGAGGTCAGCGCGAGTTTGATCAAAGGCAAGCTGGAAGAAAACCAGTTGCAACCGGCCATTCTCAAGCAGTTGGATAAAACCAAGCGCGATCTCACCGCGATGGTGGCACCGGCGGTGGCGGAATTAATCAAGCTGGATTCGCCGCTTGATCCGGCGATGCTGCAATCGTTCGTGGCTAATCCAGAAAACTTTTTCTCGCACGCCGCCGTGCGCGCGAGCCGGGGTTTTGTGAAGGGGCAGTTGCCACGGGAACGCGTGTTGAAAGATTTTGGCGTGGAAGCCTTGCCATTGTTTCGCGATGTGACGACGGATTTGAAATTCAATCCGCGGCCAAAGCCGGAAGAAATCATGTTCGTCTTTGCGGACGATTTCGAAGCGCAACTGGCGCAAAATCCCGCGCTGGCGGCGCAGCGGGGCGAACTGCTGGCGTTGTTCCAGAAAGTCCGCGCGACGCGGGAGAATACGGAACAATCGCGCGCGATGAAGCACGCGTTTCTGCGACTGGCGTTCGTGTTGGAGCTGATCCATTACTACGATCACACGGACACGGAATCGCCGGATGTGGTGTTCGCGCAACGGATGCCGCCGCTCATCGAGCAGCTCGTCATCACCGGCGAGCGTGAGGCGCTGGATGAAAAATTGATTGTGCAGGCAGAAAGTTTGCTCGCCCTGATTTTGTCCGCCGATTACCGCAACTCCGTCATCAATAATATCGGCAAGGGCGGCGGTCTATTACGTCTGCTGCGCTACACGTTGGCGTTTCGCGCCGAGAAACTTTCCGATATTGATCCGGTGACGCAGGAGTGTGTGAAATTTATGCTGCCGCAAGGCAAACTGCCCACGGCGGAAGCGTTGCTGCCGGTCTTGCGGTTATTCAATCCGCACATGCAGCAATCGGTGGTGCGCGCGATGATGGATTCCGATCGTTTGCGGAAGGACGAGGCGCAAGCCTTGGGCCGCGTGCTGGCGAAGGAACTGGGTTTGGCGGAGATCGAAAATCAGCTCAATACTAAAACCGTGCTCACGCCCGAACGCGAATCACAGCACGCGTGGGAAAATATCAAGAACCTCATCGGCAGTCGCGCGACTCCGAGCGAAATTGCCACCGCCGTGCGCAAACGGTTGCACGCGAAATATGATGCCGATGAGATCAAGGCCAGTTGGGTGGCGGTGACGGAAGGCGATCCGCTTGTATTCGTGCGTGTGTTTTGTCTGTTGCCATATCTGCCCGATGGCACGACGGATCCCGTGGCGCGCGCGGTTTTGGAAACGTATGTCACGCGTCTCACGCACGAGAAGTATGCGGCGATTTATGCGAAAGTTTTGAACGCGCTTAAAAACCTCTACAAGGTCAAGGCCGACAGTCCGGCGCTCGTGAATTTCATCGCGCTCGCGAAGTGGGTGGATGCGGCCGGTGCCGACAAAATCGTGGCTGACATCGGCATGGCGACGTGATTTTTTGTCGTCGCAACTGCGGACAGAAACCCTTTATTCGTTGTGCGGAATCTGGATGGTGCTGCCACCAACGAATTCGCGGATGACGGCATCGCCGGGGATAATAGTTGTGTCGGCGACTTGCGTCAGGGAAAAGCCTTCGACCGATTCGAGCAACGTCTTGACGCGGTCGTAACGGATGCGGGCATCAAGAAAACCCGCGTATGAATTAAAATCTTCCGGCTTCGGCAACAGACTGCCCGCACCGGAGAAAAACGGTTTCAACGCCGGGAGATCGAAGGGCGTGCCGCCATTCACCACCTGATCCGCGAGTCCCATGAGCGGGATGATGCTGAACATTTCGCCGTAGCGCACATAGTGCCAGTGCAGAATCGTGGCGAGCGGACTATGATTACGATGCTTCGCGTCACGCAACATCCGACGCACGAGCCGCGCGTCGGTGAACTGCGTCAATTTTTTTGTGCTGCCATCGCCTTCGTAAAGCACGTTCATCGCCTCGATGTAGAGACGGAATTGCATCGAGCCATCAATGCCTTCGGTGATCGGCGGATAAAATCCGTGCAGGCAATCCAGTAATAAAATTTGCCCCGGCTCCAGCTTCACCGGCTTGGTGCCCGTGCGTCGGCCTTCCTTGAAACTATAAATCGGTTTCTCCACTGTTTGACCAGCAAGCAACGCGCGGAGATGTTCGTTGAGCAACTGGATATCGAGCGCTTCGGGCGCTTCGAAATTTCGGTCATTTAACCAATCTGTCGGATGCTCGATGGCTGACCAGAAATAATCATCCAAGTTCAGCATCAGGAAACGCAGGTCGTGTTGGGCGAGACGTTGCGTGAGCTTAACGGTAGTCGTGGTCTTGCCGGAAGAGCTCGGTCCGCTCACCCAGATCATGCGCAACGGATCACCCGCGTTGAGACGCGCGACGACTTTATTGGCCGCCTCGTCGAGCGAAGCTTCGTAGGCTGCCAGCGAGGCCTCGATAACCCCGCCGATTTTTCCGCTGCGGATTTTTTCATTCACGCCCGCCACGGTATCCACGCCGTGCTGTCGGTTCCAAGCGAGAATATTTTCCATCCGTTCACGCGGAAAACCATTGCCAGCGAATTGCTCCGGCGCGATGGCACCTTCGCGCAGCCAATGCCGTCCCCAGCGATAACATTCATACGCATCGGCAGTTTTCTGGAACCCGTAGCTTCGCAAGACATGCAACACCTCGTCCTGAATCGTCTCGATGGTCGGCGGAAAATTGGAGATGAAATGTTGCGGGTTAGAATTCAGGCAGACCACGGCGGTGTCCGCGAGCAGCGCCGCGATTTCTAGGTCGGATTGGTTTGCCGCAAAAATCTTTTCGTTCACCCCCGCAACGAAATCTTGCTGAAAACCGCCGATGGATTCTGCCGCGCGCAACAGCGCCTTGCCAATACGACCAGCATCGAACTTGACCAAGGCGCGATTCCGTTTCTGGATTTTAACAATGCGGTTTTGGACGGCCATGCATTCACTGTAGCGCAGTCGCGGGTCCTCACAAACTGGATTTGTGATCCCGTTCAGCTACCATCCGCGCCGATGAATTCAGCCGCCGACACTGCGCCTTGGGAAAAATTGCTCGACGGACGTTTCGATTCGAAACATCCGGGCCGCACGTTGTGGGGACTGTTCTCCGATCAGCGCGGACGCGTGGCCGCCGCCGTGACGCTTTACATCATCAAGCAATCGCCCGGTTCGCTCCTGCCGCTCGCCGTGGGCTTGATC
Source organism: Limisphaerales bacterium (assembly GCA_025362675.1). GTDB lineage: Bacteria > Verrucomicrobiota > Verrucomicrobiia > Limisphaerales > UBA11358 > UBA11358. The sequence goes on from JANYFN010000283.1 coordinate 12,908, forward strand.
GTGGACACGCTCACGCATGGTGGCGACGGCGCCTTCCATCGCATCCTGTGGATCGCGGGCGCATATTTTTTCTTACTCCTGCAAAATCCTTTTGTTCACACCGCGTTCGTGCGGTTGATGAGTGGCTCGTTGCGGCACATGCAATTCAATCTGCGCAGCGCCCTCGTCGAACGGCTCCAACAACTTTCCATCACCTTCTACGAGGCGACGCAGTCCAGCGCGTTGCAGACGAAAATTCTCCGCGACGTGGATGCGATTGATGGACTCTGCCGCCACCTGTTGAACACCGGCTTGAATGGGTTGCTCGTCATCACTTACGTCACCATCATCGCGCTCGTGAAACAGCCCTTGCTCGCGCTGTATTTTCTCGTCACCGTGCCGGCGGGCGTGGCGTTGCTGAAATTATTCGATCGCCGTTTCAAAGAACAATACAAGGCCATGCGCGTGGAGACGGAACAGATGAATGCGCGCGTCGGCGAAATGTTGCAGATGCTGCCCGTCACGCGCGCGCACGGTTTGGAAGACTTCGAGGCGAGAGATGTGCGCACCGTTTTTGGCCGCATCCGCAAACGCGGGATGGAAGTGGATACGCTCACGGAATTTTTTGCCTCCAGCTCCTGGTTCACCTTCATGCTGTTCCAACTCGCGTGCCTCGTTTTCTCCGCGTGGCTCGTCGTGCAGCATCGCATCAGCGTGGGCGACGCCGTGATGTATCACACCTACTTCGGGATGCTCATCGGCGCGGTGCAACAATTTCTCAGCGTCTTCCCCGCGCTCGCGCAAGGTGCGGATGCCATCCGCTCGCTCGGCGAAGTGCTCGAAGCCGACCACATTGAGCGCAACGACGGCAAGCCTTCAGCACCGATTCCGTTGCGCGGCGAAATTGTTTTTGAACACGTCACCTTCAATTACCCGCGTGGTCGGGAAGTGGCGTTGAGGGAAATTTCTTTGAACATCAAAGCGGGTGAAACCATTGCGTTCGTTGGTGAGTCTGGCGCGGGAAAATCCACACTCGTCAATCTCGCCATCGGTTTTCGTCAGCCAGCGTCGGGAAAAATTCTGCTCGATGGTCGCGATCTCCGTGAAATTGATTTGCGAACGTATCGGCGGCAGATCGGCGTCGTGCCGCAGACGACACTGCTGTTCAACGGCACGCTGCGGGAGAATGTGACTTACGGATTGGACAAAGTTTCGGACGACGTTCTTTGGAAAATTCTGGCAGATGCGAACCTGGCGGACTTTGTGCGCGCCTTACCTAAGGGCTTGGATACGCCCCTCGGCGAAAGCGGCACGCAATTGTCCGGCGGACAACGTCAGCGCCTCGCCATCGCCCGCGCCCTTGTGCGTGATCCACGGCTAGTCATCCTCGACGAAGCCACCTCGGCGCTCGACACCGAATCCGAGCGGCTGGTGCAGGCAGCCTTGGTGCGATTAACCAAAGGCCGCACCACCCTCATCGTGGCGCATCGTTTTTCCACCATCCGCCACGCGCACCGCATTATCGTGTTGTCGCAGGGGAAAATCGTAGAGCAGGGGACGCAAGCGGAATTGATGAAAGCCGAAGGACAATTTTTCCGGCTCGCCCAGTTGCAGTTGATGCGCCCCGAGCTGGACACCGTGAAGTGACTCGTTGGGAAAACGCATTGACCAATCGCAGAGTCGAAACTGCCATCAAAAACTCGCGTGGTAGGTAAAACGGATTTGATCTGGCTGACCGCAGCGATCCCATTACGCCCCCTCGCCGTAGCCGCAGACGTGCGGCCGCTCAACTTTCAGAACTGGCCATGCCGTCCCTCTCACCTCAATCCGCTGCCCTAAGCGGGCGAGGAAGTCGGCATCCACCGCCGTTTGACCTCGTCAAAAACCCCTTTCACGCCCGGCTCCAACCGTTTGACCCCGATATTTACGGCGTTCAGACCCGGCTCCAACCGTTGGAGCAACATATTGAAGGCGTAAATATCGGCCTCCAACCGTTGGAGACCCAGTTTAACGGCGTTGGCAAGCAGCTCCAACCGTTTGAGGCCGGTCTTAACGGCGTTGAGACACCGCTCCAACCGTTTGAGGTCATTCTTTAAGGCCTTACGGACAAGCTCCAACCGTTTGACCCCGACATTTACGGCGTAAATACCCGGCTCCAACCGTTTGAGCTCCACCTTAACGCCGTTAAAACTGCGCTCCAACCGTTGGAGGAACATTTTGAAGCCGTTAAAACCCGGCCTAAACACCTTTAGACCTCTTAAAATCAGGTGGTTACGGCGGAAAAGGCGGCGCGAGCCGATGGCGAGCCTATAATGACAGCGTGGCAGCTTTGACCGCCTGATAATTCCCGTCCAGTTCTGGTTGGAGCAGAATCAAGGCGGCGATGCGGCGGGCCATGTGCGTGACCTCCCGCGCCTCATCCGGCGTGAGCGCGCGCCCGAGCAATTCAAATTCCCGGTAGCTCAACCACTTCTTGATGACCTGATAACCGCCGATGGTGTAGTCCCAGACTTTATCCGGCACGTTGCGCCAGCAGGCGGACTCGTTCAGGAAAACATCGTGCGTCAGGTTGCCCAGGTAGGGCGCGTCACTCCGTGCGCGCCGGGCATCGCCAACCTGAACGCTTTCGTTGCCATCGGCGGCGGGCAGAGGACTGTCCGCTCTACCAGCCAAAGCCTCCACTTCTTCCGCCGTGAACGCGCGCGTTTCCCGTTTGCCTTTGCCGGGCATCGTCACGCCGTTCTGCCCCGCGTGGCCCCAACCGGCGGTGACGGAAAGATTTTTTGTCGAAGACAACACGGCAATCGTTTTCAACTCCGGGCGAACACTGCCATTTGTAACGCCAGTCAACGGCGTTTCCGTGTCGAGCAACGCGGCGACTTGCTTGCCCAATTCCGCCGACGCAAGCAACGCGGCTTTGGAATCTGGTAAAGGAATACGCGGCCAATCCTGACGAACGCCGTCCGCGTTTTCCGTGAGATACGCCGGCGAATAACCGATGGCGAGCGCGTGCATCCAGATCAATGCCGCCGTGTCCGCGTCATCGTCGGGATTTTGGATGCCGAGCTTGGCGAGATAAGCGCGGGCGGCGGGCGAAAGGTTCGCGGTGATTTTGCCTGCATGGTAGGCGGGCGCGGCTTCGTGTAAAATGTTTCCGAACTCACCGTTCCCATCATCTTTCTTTTTCGCCTTTGTCTTTGGCGTCGCCCGCAAGCGAATCGGAAAATGCCGGGCGT
>JANYFN010000284.1 GCA_025362675.1 Limisphaerales bacterium
GGCTGCGGCGGTCTCGGCATCTGGGACGGCAAAAAACTTTTTGTGTCGAGCAACTGGAAAAACTGGAAGCTCATCACCACTGGCCCGATCCGTTCGGAGTTTGAATTGACCTACGACGCGTGGGACGCGGGCAACGGTCGCATGGTCTCCGAAGTGAAACGTTTCAGCATTGACGCCGGCTCGTGGCTGACGAAGGTGAGCAGCACGATGATTGTCAGCGAACAAAATAAATCTCTGCCGCTGACGATTGGCGTTGGCCTCGCCGAACGCGCGTGTCCGACGAACCGCGAGGAATTCATCGCGAACGATTTGACCGAAGGCTGGCTGACTTACTGGCAGCCGGAAGATCAGCCGAAAGGCACGACGGCGGTGGCAATCTTGCTGCCGCGCAATTCCGTGAAAGAATTCACCAACGACAATCCGTCAATGCCCGACAGCGTAAAACACGCGAACGTGCCGCAGCCGACACATGAAGGTTATCCGCCCATCCGCACGCAGCTCGCCGTGACGCAAACTGAAATTGGCAAACCGTTTGAATATTATTTCGGCGCGTGCTGGGATCGCAGCGGCGATTTCACGAACCACATCCAGTGGGAAAATTATCTGAAACGTTTCGCCGAACGCCGCGACCAGCCATTGAAGGTGACGGTGGGGAACTAAAAAATTTAACCGCTAATCCGCGCTAATCTCCGCTGATAAAAATTAGCGGCGATTAGCGAAAATTAGCGGTTAAAAAATCTGCGGTTTTTACTGCATGTTCATGTTCAGCAGGAACTCGATGTTGCTGCCGGTTTTCTTGAGTTTGCCGAGCAGTAAGTCCATCGCTTCGACCGGCGGCACGCCGGTGAGCGCGCGGCGCAACAGCATGACGCGGCTGGCTTCGTCGGGGTGATAGAGCAATTCTTCTTTGCGCGTGCCGCTGCGCTCGACGTTGATGGAAGGGAAAATACGGCGATCCACGAGGCCACGATCGAGATGCACTTCCATATTACCCGTGCCTTTGAACTCTTCAAAGATGACTTCATCCATGCGTGAGCCGGTGTCCACGAGCGCAGTGGCCATGATCGTGAGCGAGCCGCCTTCTTCGATGTTACGCGCCGCGCCGAAAAAGCGTTTCGGTTTATGAAGCGCGTTGGCGTCCACGCCGCCGGAGAGAATTTTTCCCGAGTGCGGCTGAACCGTGTTGTAGGCGCGGGCGAGACGCGTGATGGAATCAAGCAGAATGATGACATCGCGTTTCTGCTCCACCATACGGCGAGCTTTTTCGATGACCATTTCGGCGACCTGCACATGGCGTTCCGGCGGTTCGTCGAATGTAGAGGAAATCACTTCTGCGCCTTTGCACGAGCGTTCCATGTCCGTGACTTCTTCGGGGCGTTCGTCAATCAGGAGGATGAATAAATATGTCTCCGGATTATTTTTCAAAACTGCATTCGCGATCTTCTGCATCAACACGGTTTTGCCCGTGCGCGGCGGCGCGACGATGAGACCGCGCGTGCCTTTGCCGATCGGGCAAACGAGATCCAGAACGCGCGTGCTCAATTCATCCGCCGCCGTTTCCAAAATGAAACGCTTGTTCGGGAACAGCGGCGTGAGATTTTCAAAATGCGTTTTGTCTTTCGCCTTGTCCGGTTCTTCACCGTCCACGGCTTCAACTTTGAGCAGCGCGAAAAATTTTTCTTTTTCTTTCGGCGGACGGATCTGTCCCGTGATCAAATTGCCGGTCTGCAAATCAAAGCGGCGGATCTGCGATGGCGAAACGTAAATGTCCTCGGGGCAGGGGAGATAATTAAAACTTTGCGAGCGCAGAAAGCCGAAGCCTTCGGGCAAGACTTCGATGACGCCTTCGGAAAACAGCACGCCCGCGCGTTCGGCATTTTTTTGGAGGATGTGGAAAATGACTTCGTGCTTACGCATCGTGCCGAAATTTTCTACGCCGTATTCCTTCGCCATCGTGTTGAGTTCGGTCATCTGCATGGCTTGCAGTTTGGCGATGTTCATGGAGGCCGCGATCCGGTCACGCTGGTGGCTGGGGCTGTTGTTACTACTGCCGCGCCGGTCGACAATGCGCGTGTCTTCGTTGTTCGGTTCGACGGGCGCAGACGGTGGGCGCAATTCATCGGACGATGTCGGGGTGCCGGATTGTGCGGCCTCGCGTTGGGCGTCGGCCTGAGCTGCCGCTTTGATGCTGTCCACAGTGCGTTCAGCGGGCAACTCTGGTTCCACGGGCGGCGTCGGCGTCTGGACACGGCGTGGTCTTTCCGGCGGTGGCCGCTGGGGAGTGGTTGGCTCAACCAGCACTGTTTTCGCCACCGGCATAGCCTCTGGCGTCACGTCGGCCGGCGGATCAATGAACATGGGTTCCGCCGGGGTTCGGGCCACGGCGGCTTTGGTTGGTTTTTTTACGGCAGGTTTTTTCGTCGAAACTCTAGGCATAAATATTTGTTTGGCGACTGGTAATTTCACCCGGGAGCAAATCCATGCGAGGAAAGAATCACGCGCATTGGACGGGCTGCGTCAGAAAAAGTTCAATTTGATTTTGCCGACCGGTCTAGATTTATTAGTCGAGAACCGGCAAGGAGAATTCAGCAGTCAACGCCTCTACCTTGGCTTATTGACTTCGCACTGTCAAATTAGAATTTAGCGCGAGCCATGATTTTGCTTTAGTCGCCCGCCGTTGTGCCGAAACAACAGAATCACGTTTGTTACCGCTGCCAAAGTCGTGCGTTGCGGAAGCGATTACCCCGTGTTATGATGCCCGCATAATGTTCGAAGACGATTCTAACTCTAGTAATGGCGCGAAAAAACCGCCCGGCGGCGCGAATAAATTTTCTGTGTTCACGTTGCTTGCTTGGGTGGCCATCATCGCCGCCATGGTCGGGCTCTTCAAAATGCAGAGCCTTTACAGCCGCAAGTCTGGGATTGAGCTATCGCAGTCCGAGTTCCTTGAAAAATTTGCGTCCAATCAAGTCAGTGACGTGAAGATCATGTTCAATCAGCAGACTTACCCGCTGATGGAAATCACTGGTAACGTGATCAATACTAATTTTGACGGCGATTCTAAATCAACCAACGCCACCGTGGCTTTCGTGGCGCAAAACGTTTGGCTCACTCCCGAGATGCAGAGCGACTTGGTCCGCTCGCACAAGGTGAAAATCGGTTCACCCAACGTCGTGATGCAAAACATTCTCGTGAGCCTGCTGCCCTTCGTGATCCTCGCCGCGCTGTTCTGGTTTTTCTTCATTCGTCAAATCAAGGCGGCTGGCAAAGGCGCATTGAGCTTCGGCAAAAGCAAAGCAAAAATGCTCGCGAAGGAACGGAATAAAACGACGTTCAAAGATGTCGCTGGCGTAGAAGAAGCGATGGATGAAGTTTCCGAGCTAGTCGAATTTTTGAAGGATCCGAAAAAATTTCAACGCCTCGGCGGTCGCATTCCCAAAGGCGTTTTGATGATCGGACCTCCGGGAACGGGCAAAACCCTTTTGGCCAAAGCCATCGCAGGCGAAGCCGACGCCGCGTTCTTCAGCATCAGCGGTTCAGACTTCGTGGAAATGTTTGTCGGCGTCGGCGCAAGCCGCGTGCGCGACATGTTTGAACAAGCGCGCAAATCCACGCCGTGCCTTATTTTCATTGATGAAATTGATGCCGTGGGTCGTAGCCGTGGCCACGGACTTGGCGGCGGCAACGACGAACGCGAGCAAACTTTGAACGCGTTGCTCGTCGAGATGGACGGCTTCGATACGCAGGAAGGCATCATTATTATTGCAGCCACGAATCGTCCCGACGTGCTCGACCCCGCGCTCCTGCGTCCCGGACGTTTTGATCGTCAAGTGACCGTAAACTTGCCTGACGTTCGTGGTCGTGAGGCGATTTTAAAAGTTCACGCCAAGAACGTGAAGCTCGCACCGAACGTGGATTTGTCGGTCATCGCGCGCGGCACGCCCGGCTACTCCGGCGCGGAGTTGGCGAATTTGTTGAATGAAGCCGCCTTGCTCGCCGCTCGCACTGGTAAAAAATCGGTTGAGCAAAAAGAATTAGAAGAAGCGCGCGACAAGGTCCGTTGGGGTCGCGAACGCCGCAGCCTCGCGATGACGGACGAGGAAAAGAAATACACTGCGTGGCACGAAGCGGGCCATGCACTCGTCAACGTGGTCCTAAAACACACGCATCCACTGCACAAAGTCACCATCATTCCGCGTGGCCAAGCCTTGGGTGCTACGATGTATCTGCCCAAGGATGATGTCTTGAGCCGCCGCCGCAAAGAGATGCTCGACACCATTGCCGTCACGATGGCCGGCCGGATCGCCGAACAGATTGTTTCGGATGATATTTCCACCGGCGCGGCGGGCGACATCCAACAAGCTACCAGCATGGCGAAGGCGATGGTGATGCATTACGGCATGAGCGACAAACTCGGCATGGTGCTCTACGGAGAAGCAAACGAATATGTTTTCCTCGGTCGCGATATGATGCAGCGCGGAAAAGAATACAGCGAAGTGACGGCCGAACAAATTGACGGAGAAATTAAGCGTATCATTGACGAAGGATTCAACGTCGCGAAAAACATTATCGCAACGCATCGCGACAAATTGGAAATCATCGCCAACGCCTTGCTTGAATTTGAAACACTGGATGGTGTGCAGGTCGCGGATATCGTGAATACCGGCAGTTTCACGCCGCCGCCAAAACCGCCCGTGGATCTTAAACCGATGATGGGGGCCCCTGCGGGAACGCCGTTGCCGGAAAATCCGCCGAAGGCAGCTCCGCCCATTTTGCCCGGTGGCCTCGGTTCTCCCACGCCCGCGCCGGCGACCTGAAAAATCTAAAACCAAAACGGCGGCCAACTTTTTGGCCGCCGTTTTTTTTGAAAACTCTAACAGAATGGCTCAGGAGGATTTTTCTATGTTCCGTAAATCCTCGGCCAGAAACTGGGTCACGTCTTTGAACCGCGCCACATTGTCGAGGTTCATTGACATCAATGTTTCATGGGCTTCCAAGCTGGTCCGGGCAATCTCTTCGTGAGACGGATTGATCGGTTCAGGCGTGCAAGCTTTCACGTCATCCGGCAGTTTTAAATCTCCTTTCGTCAAGCGGAACAGATGCACGGCCCCAAGACTTTCCAACAGATCAGTCACGCGCTCGCTGGCGTTATTTAACTCAATTCCGTGTTCGGCAGTCGCGCCTTTCGGGTTCAACTTAATGCCGAAACCAGCGAGGACGCCGAGAAACGTGCTGTCCATCAGAATGCAATCCGTCAGATCCATGATGAAGTGGCGGAACTGTTTTTGCGCCAGGCCATCAAGCAGGGATTTGAAATCGGGACTGCACGCAAAATTAGCGCGCCCCGCGATTTTTACGCAGGCAAAATTTTTGCCGACCAAAACTGATAATTTTGCCGAGGCCATATTTATTTTAAATTCATTTTCAAGCCGCTAACGTCGCGGGCGTCACAATTTGCACCAATGCCTGTTGCAACACCAGTGCTTCGTCCAGCCCGCTCGATACTAGCCGTTGGTTACAGCGCAACAGAATCTCCAGCGCGCGCACCAGCTCAGCCGTGGAGTATTTTTTCGCCTGTGACAGGGCTTTGTAAAGCACATACGGATTCAACGCGAGCGGATTTAGTTTCCGGTCGGTGGGTAATTTGTCTGCGGGCACACGCTCTAATTGGGCTTTGAAGGAATTATAGTCCCGCGTCTCCTTGATCCAGCCTTCGCGCAGCATTTCGCGCAGAAACAACATCGCCCGCACTTTGCTGATCAGGCCGTAGAGCAGGCCGATCTCCGATTTGTCCTTGTCAAATTTTGTCTCCCACAACTCCTCATCAAGCCGGCTGAGCAAAGCGGGCAGATTACGATCGCCCAACGCATCGCCCAACGCAAAGGCGCGCGCCGATTTGTTTCGGGAACAAATGGTTTTTACGTCGGTCAGTTCAATCTGTTTTTTTTCACCGACGAATAGGCAGAGTTTTTCCACTTCCGTTTCCAACTGGCGCGGATTGGGGCCGACGCGATTGACGAGTTCGGCGAGCGCATCATCGCTCACAGCTTTTTGTTTATGCCGGAACGCGCCGAGCGCCGCCGTTTCTGCCCGATCCGCCCAATCTTTATCTTCCATGGACCACGCAGCAAAAACCTCCACCGTGCCGATTTTATCGAGCGTTTTGAAAAATACTTTCCGTTTGTCCACCTTGCCGGCGCTGATCAGCAGCCGGACATTCTGCCAGGAAAATTTTTTCAACTCGTCCGCAATTTCGCCTAGTGTTTCCGTCACCGCCGCCGCCGAGGCCGTCCTTTCTTCACCGAGAAAATTACAGTCGCGCAGCCAGACCACTTTGCCACCGCCAAAAAATGGCAGCGTATTCAAGGCTTCGCGAAGCTTACCGAGCATGGTCAGCGCGTCGCCAGCGTTGCTCGCCGTGGCGTCTATGGTCTCATGATCCAGGCCGCCGAGTTCCGCCGACCATTGTTGGAAGAGTTGCTTGGCGCGAGACTTCACGGCGAAATCATCATCCCCACAAACCAAGTAAACCGGGGTGTGTTGAGGGGTGGGTGATGGACTGGCCATGGAGCGTGATCTTTTACGGTTACCTTTTAATCATCACTGCTGTCGCCGCTGGATTCATTGATTTTTTGGAGGTATTCCGTCATGTCTTCAACTTGCGCGAAGAGCGCCGCCGAAACGAAAATGGGCCGCTTTTGAGCCGCCGCCAATGCCAGACAGTCGCTCGGCCGCGCATCCAGTTCCACGATTTTACGTTCGGCGTGCATCTCGTTTTTCTCCTGCAAAATCAGCCGGGCAAAATAGGTGGAATTTTTCAAGTCCGTGATGATGACGCGTTCGACGCTGATGCCAAATCCTTGAAAAACGCGGTTGATCAAGTCGTGCGTCAGCGGACGTTCCTTTGGGGCCGCGCTCAAAAAATCTGCGATGACGCGTCCCATCTGCGCCTCGACGGTGATGACGAAAACCTTGTCTTCATTGCCGACAAACAGCGCACAGCCGCTGTTAGCGGGAAGGATTCCACGAATTTGCACCTGCACGACATCCTGTTTCATGCCTAGAATCTACGCGTCGCCGCCTGAAAAACAAGCTCCGCCTGCGTCGCCAAAATGTCACCTTCATTTTCCTTTGAGAGGTTGCTGAGGGTTAACAAGTTTGCTAGGGTTTTCCACTAGATGGTTTTACCTTAAGCCTGTGGACCTTTTTTTTGAAAAATGTTTTGCCCTGTTGGGGCGCGCGCTTTTTCCCCGCCGACAGGCGTGGGAACAGCGGCGCAATGCAAAAATCATGTTTGGCGTGGTGGCGTTTTCAATTATTTTGGGTATCGCCGTGATGACGCTCATTAAAATGATCTATTTCAAGACCAAACAGGGCTGATCCAGGGGTTGCTAGCGCGTCCGGAAAGTCTGCCGTCCGGCGGCGTGTAATTTTCATTCGACCCGCCGTCACTTCATTGTTAGCTTTGATTCACTATGTCACCCGATGAAATTTTGCTGGAAGCCGAGGAAAAAATGATCAAGACCGAGTCGGTCGTCGCGAATGATTTCGCCGGCGTCCGCACCGGCAAAGCCTCGCCGTCGTTTATCGAAAATATTCAGGTCGAAGTTTATGGCTCCATGATGCGCCTCCGCGAAGTGGCCAGTATCACCACGCCGGAACCGCGACAGTTGCTGGTGCAGCCGTGGGATGCGAGCAGCACACAGGCGATTGAGAAGGCGATTCAAAAAGCTAACCTAGGGCTTTCACCGGTGGTGCAGGGAAAACTCATCCGCATTTCTTTCCCGGAATTGAGCGCGGAACGCCGTCAGGAATTTGTTAAAATCACCAAGAAAATGGCCGAGGATGGTCGCGTCGCGCTCCGCCATGTGCGCCGCGATGCGATGGAAGAACTGAAAAAATCGGTCAAGGCCAGCGAGACGAGCGAAGAGGAACAGGAAAAAGCGGAGAAAGAAATCCAGAAGCTCACTGACCAATATGTCGCGAAAATTGACACGCACCTCGCTCACAAGGAAAGAGAAATCCTGACGGTGTGAGTTGAAAAATTTGACGGCAAAAAACCGGCAGGATATTTCCCGCCGGTTTTTTTTATTTGCGAAATGACTTACTCGCGGAACGTCGCCGCCAGTTGCGCCTTGAACGCGGCGACAATTTTTTCCTGCGCCGCATTGATCTCGGCGTCCGTGAGCGTCTTGTCCGCTGCACGATAAGTGAACGCATACGCCAGACTCTTTTGACCGGCGGGAACGTGCTTGCCGCGAAACACGTCGAACAGCTCGACCACTTCGAGGTTCGCCGGTTTCGTCTGTTTCACCGCCAGTAGAACGGCGTCGTGCGTGACTGTTTCCGGCACGATCATCGCCACGTCGCGGCGGCTGGAAGGAAATTGCGGCAGTGTGCGGAACGACTTGCTGGCATTGCGTTTTGACAACAGCAAATCCAAATTAAATTCCGCGAGAAAAACCGCATCACGCAAATCGTATTTCTTGGCGAGCGTCGGCAGCAACTGACCAAGTTCGCCCAGCGGCACTTTTCCGCCGAGCGTCACGGCGGCAGATTCTAAAAACATTTCCGTGCTTTCGGCGCGCGTGCCGAACAGGACGCCACGCAAACCGAATTGCTCGATGAATTCTTCCACCAAACCCTTCAAATCATACGCGTCAAATTTCGCGTCGCGTTCGTCGCCGCTCCAGAAGGGCAGCGCGCGCTGGCCGGTGATAGCGATAGCGATGCTACGATTTTCTTTCGTTTGGCCATTGACGTTGGTGAAGACGCGGCCGATTTCAAACAGGGCCACGTCGGTATTTTTACGGCTGAGATTGTGGCGGAGAATGTTCAGCAACCCCGGCAGCAAACTCGGACGCAACACATCCATATCGCTGCTTAACGGATTCGCCAGCGCGACGATGCTTTCGGCGGGCACGCGACAATCTTCCTTCGCGACCAGAGTCTGCCCTTGCGCTTCATTCAATCCGAGGCCCGCCAGAATGCGGCGCACGTCACCAATCTGGTCATAGACCGAATCAAACGCGTTCGTGCCGAGCGCCCCGCGCGGTGGTGTTGATGGGATTTTATCAATGCCAAACAGCCGGCCAACTTCCTCGATCAAATCTACTTCGCGTTTAATATCCACGCGCCATGAGGGAACGCTGAACGTGCAGTCACCTGGTTGTTGCGCGACGGTATTCAGCCCGAGCTTGTTCAAGTAGGAAACCTGGTCCAGATGTGAAATGCCAACGCCGAGTAAATCTTTCGACTTCGCAAAATGAAGTGTGATTTCTTTGGACGGCGCTGGGCGTGGAAAATCATCAATCGAATGACTGAGCAACTGCCCATCTGCCAGATCACAGATCAATTGCGCGGCACGGCGGCTCGCCCAATCGCAGATGCCCACGTCGCCGCCGCGTTCAAAACGATAGGAAGCATCCGTGCGCAATTCGAGTTTTTTGGACGCCGCGCGGATATTTTGCGGTTTGAAATAGGCGCTCTCGATCAACACCGTTTCCGTGCCGGCATGGATCTCCGAATTTTTTCCGCCCATGATTCCGGCCAGCGCCACGGCCTGCATCTCGTCGGCGATGAGCAACATGTCATTCGTCAGCGTGCGTTCCTTGCCGTCGAGCGCGGTGAATTTTTCACCATCGTTAGCACGGCGAATAACAATTTTCGGCGGATTCGCATCGCTACGTTTCAATAATTGATAATCAAACGCGTGCAATGGTTGACCGCTTTCCAGCATCACATAATTCGTGATGTCCACGACGTTGTTGATGCTGCGGATGCCGACTTTTTCCAAAATGCTTTTTAGCCAATCCGGGCTGGGGCCGATTTTCACCTGACGCACAATGCGCACCGTGTAACGCGGACATAATTCCGGCTCGTCATTTTGCACGTTGACCACGCCGTGGATCGGTTCGGCTTCCGGGTTGAGAAAAACGATGGTTGGAATCTTTAACGCATTTCCCGTCACCGCCGCGATCTCTCTCGCGATGCCGATGACGCTATTCAAGTCCGGACGGTTCGGCGTGACTTCGAGATCGTAAATCACATCGCTCCCACTGCGACCGAGAAATTCACCAAACGGTTTTCCCACCGGCGCGTCGGCAGGCAAAATTAAAAGTCCGTCCTCTTTTTTCAGTCCGATGCTTTCAGGATCAAGTTGCAATTCCTCATGCGAGCACAGCATCCCGTGCGATTCCACGCCGCGAATCTTGCCGACCTTGATGGTGAACGGTTCCTTCTCGCCGGCCTTCGGCGGCAGCGACGCACCGGGCAAAATGAGCGGCACTTTGTCGCCCGCCTGAAAATTTTGCGCGCCGCAGACGATCTGCCGTTCGCCCGTGCCGTCGTTCACGCGACAGAGCGAGAGCTTGTCCGCGCCCGGATGTTTTTCGCGCGCGATGACCTGCGCCACGACGATGCCGTCGAACGCGCCGGAAATTTTCTGCACGCCCTCGACTTCGAGGCCGAGCATGGTGAGCCGCTCGGTCAATTCCTCGGGCGACCAGTTAAAATCAACGTATTGTTTGAGCCAGTTAAGGGTGACTTTCATTTTGAAAAATTATTTAGAACCAAAGTATGGTTGCAAAACTTTCGATGCAAGAATCAGGAGAAAACCAATGATCAAAGATAAATTCCGAACAACATTTAGCCAATCTGCTCGCGAAATTTTTGCGATTGCATTCAAACGCATCTCATCAATTGATGTTCTGTTGGTTTCGACTTTAGCGGCTAATTCTGCGCGTGTAGCTCGCTTTTGTTTTGGACTATCAAAAAACTCACCGTCGCTTGTTCGCAAAAGTTCCAAAATCTGTGTTGATTCTTCCATCAATAAAACAACCTCTTTGTTCAAGGCTGTCACATGCTTTGAAATATTGATTGTCAATAAACCAATTCCGAAACAGGCAGTCAGAGTGAACAATGCGATTGGCATCAAAGAAAAATACCAAGAGTCAAAAGCATGTGGCGTATATGTTTGACCGATGTATGCGAACAAAGCTCCCGCAGCACTACAAATGTAGTAATCAAATTTTTCTCCAGAGGCGTGTTCTTTGGAGTAAAGTTCGAAGCTTTTTTCGTTCATAAATTGGCTGCAGTCGTTCTAAATTTTTTACAATAAAAAATTAAAATTGTTTCAAGAACCGCACGTCGTTTTCGTAGAAGAGGAGGATGTCGTTGATGCCGTCGCCAAGCTCCGTCAGGAGCGGCATCTTTGTAGCCAGCACGCCACCCACTGGCCCAGCCCCGGCGGGGCGGCATATTCCGCGCATCACAATTTTCTGGCCGTCGTTGTTCATTTTTTATGTCGCTCCTGACGGAGCATCAAGTTTTATTTGATTCGTGGCTACAAAGATTTCGCTCCTAGCGGAGCTTTCATAACGATTTTGCCAACGGCAAGATGTCGTCAAAATGTTTGTCGCAGTGTTCCAATTCCAAATCGTGCGTCACAACACAGGCGGCAATGACAATGTCGTTTGATGGCGCAGTGATTCCCGATTGACGGCAGCGAAACGCCAGTTTGCGCGCCAGTTTCCAAACCTCGGCATCCAAGGCAAACGAGGATAATTCCACTTCGAGTTCATCCAAAGCCTTGCGCTCTTTGCCAACGCGAACACCGTTCCACAATTCCACCGCAATCAGGTCGCACCAAGCCGCCTCACCAGCGGCGAGCAAGTGCTGGACGCGCATCGCAGGTTCGGTCTGCCGCCCGCGTAAAAAATCAATCCAACTGGAAGAATCAATCAGCGTCACTTGGCGGCCTCCCATTTGCGGTTTTCACGCATAACTTTCAAGTCGGCCTGCGTCATGAAATTTGGCATCGAGCCATGCAGCCGTTTCGCCAGCGCGGCGAGGCGGTGGCGGCGATTGAAATCCTCCACCGCACCCACCACGGCATCGCGTTTGGTTTTGGCCCCAGTGAACTTCATGGCTTCTTCCAAGGCTGATTCTGGAATATCAATTGTTGTTTTCATGCCTCCAAAATACTTTTATTTGGAATCCTGTCAATTGCATTTCGGAATCCTAAAACTGTTTCAAGAACCGCACGTCATTTTCGTAGAAGAGGCGGATGTCGTTGATGCCGTAGCGGAGCATGGCGATGCGTTCGATGCCGAAGCCGAACGCCCAGCCGGTCCACACTTCGGGATCATAGCCGACGGTCTCGAAGACTTGCGGATGCACCATGCCGCAGCCGGCGATCTCCAGCCAGTCTTTGCCCATCTTTTTCACGAGCGCGTTGGTGAAATCAATCTCGTAGCTCGGCTCGGTGTAGCTGAAATAATGCGGGCGGAAACGGATCTTCACGTCGTCGCCCATGAGTTCTTTGAAAACAAATTCCACGGTGCCTTTCAAATCGCCAACGGTCACATTTTTATCAACGTAAAGTCCTTCGATCTGGTGGAAGGTGGGATTATGCGTGGCATCGGCGTTGTCGCGGCGATAGACGCGGCCGGGGACGATGATGCGAATCGGCGGCGGTTGTTTTTCCATCACGCGGATTTGAACTGAACTCGTGTGAGTTCGGAGGAGATAGGGTCTGGCGTCTGGGGTCTGGGGATTCAGATAGAACGTGTCTTGCGAATCGCGCGCCGGGTGATCTGCCGGAGTGTTCAATGCGTCGAAGCAATGATACTCGTCCTCAATCTCCGGGCCGTCAGCGACGGCAAAACCGATCTTGCGAAACGCGCGGACGATGTCGTCGGTGACCTGTGTGAGCGGATGCAATTTGCCGAGCGCACGGCGGCGTCCGGGCAATGTGAAATCGGTCGGCTCCTTCGGCAGCGCGGCTTTGAGTTCGAGTTCTTCGCGGCGCGATGCGAGCGCGGTTTCGAGTTCCACTTTGGCGGCGTTGATGAGTTTGCCAGCGGCGGGCTTTTCCTCTTTCGAGAGTGTGCCGAGCTGTTTCATCAGCGCGGTGAACTTGCCATTCGGCCCGATCCACGCGCCCTTGGTCTGTTCCAAAGTGGCGAGATCAGGCGCGGCTTTCAACTCGGTCAACGCCGTCTGTTTGAGCGGCTCAATATCGTTCAAGAATCCCATAGATTTGAAGGTCAAGAATACCTGATGGCAAATGGAAGAAAAGAAAAACGGGCGACCATTGCTGGTCGCCCGCTAGATTTTTTCAGTTGAACTTAAACGCGGCGTCCGCCTTTGAGTTCGGCTTCGAGTTTTTCCAACGCGGCCCAATCGCCTTTGGCGGCGAGCGCGGATTGTTCCGGCCAAGTGGTTGGATCCATCATCGCAAAATGCGAGCCGGCGTTGTGAAGAATTTCCTTGAGCTTGGCGACCGGCGTGGCCGCGAGACCGGCAAACGTGGTGATGCCAGCGGCGTGCAATTTTTCACTGACTTTGGGGCCGATGCCTTCAATTTTTTCCAAGTCATCCGCACCAGCAGCGGCTTTGATCGCTTTCGGAGCGGCAACTTTTTTAGACGCAACAACTGGCGCGGCTTTCGGCGCAGCAGCTTTGGTCTTCAACGCATCTTGAGAGAGTTTGACGATACCGGCAAACGCAGCACTGTCAGTCGCGGCAAGGTCGGCGAGAACTTTACGGTCGAGCGCACAATTAGCGGCCTTGAGACCTTCGATGAAACGGCTGTAGGTCATGCCCAGTTCACGAACCGCGGCATTGATACGAATCTGCCAGAGGTAGCGGTAGTTACGCTTTTTGGTTTTACGATCGCGGTAGGCATATTGACGTCCGTGGTCAACGGCGTCGGACGCGTAGCGGTAAAGTTTCGAGCGTTTGAGACGGTAGCCTTTGGCGGCTGTTAGCATTCTCCCGCGGCGTTTGCGGGAGGCTGGTGAATTTGTGACGCGCATAAATTTTTATGAAGTTGGAATTGGGTGATCCATCAGCCGCGATGACTGAAGGGCATGCTTTGCGTGATGCGATAAACATCCGTCTTATCCACGACGGCGGTTTTGCCGAGGCGACGCAGACGCTTGGCGTTTTTGGTTTGAGCCAAGTGACGACGACCCGCGCGCGAGCGCAGGACTTTGCCGGTGGCGGTGATTTTGAACCGCTTGGCTGCGGCTTTCTTAGTCTTGATGCCTTTTGGACGACGCATAAATTAAATTCTATTTGTTACAAAAAGAGCGCGAACTATATCCGTCCGCGCTCGTGGGAGCAAGCAGCAATTTTAATTATATCGCTTGTTCACGGCGAATTTGGTTTCAAGCTCGGCGGCAGCGTGCTGGTGGACTTCAGTATTTCCGGCGGCGCATTCAAGTTGAGCTCTTTCAGCACGCTCTCCGTGATGTCGTTGGCCGGATCGGCAAAGACCACAACTTCGGTCGCCGCCGTGTTGATGACGGCGGAAAAACCGCCCGTCTTGGCTTTGGCACCCACCGTTTTTTGAATCTCAGAAATCAGATTGCCGCTTAGGCGTTGTTCGAGTTCAACCAGACTGGTTTCTGCCTGGCGTTGGTATTGTTCCAGCGCGACCTTGGCGTTGTTAACATCTTTGGATTTACTGGTCGCGGCAGCTTTGCGTTTATCCCGTTCGTCAGCTGAAATCAGCGGGTCGTTCGCCTGTTCGAGCAACTGCTTGTAGGCAGTCTGCGCCTTGTCCAGATCGTCCGCCATAGCTTTTAATTCTTTGCGATGCGACGTCTTGCGGTCTTCAAGAATCGTGGCCGATTGCTTGAATTTCCAATAGCCGTTGAACAATTTTTTCATGTCCACGGAAGCGACCTTGGATTGCGCCTCGGCCGAAATGGCCGTGGCGGCGAGGATTGCGGCAGTGAGAAATGCGAGTGTCAGTTTTTTCATTGATGGAAAATAAATTTATGCTTGGATAACAAAATATCGTTTTCGTTCAAACCAGCTCAGAAGGCGCGGGTGTAGCCCACCCCGAACTGGAACTGGCCGGAACTACCGTTGTATTTATCCGTGGTGATCGGGATACCGTAATCGAGGCGCAACGGTCCTAGATGCGGGATATTCATACGCAGGCCAACGCCCCAGTTATCATCATACGAGGTTGAAATATCATAGGATTTTTCGCCCACCGCGCCGATGTCGTAGAACAGCGCGAAGCGCAAGCTCACGCCGCCTTCTTTTTCGATGATCGGCACGCTGTATTCGAGCGAACCATACCAGTAGTTATTGCCGCCGACGGGTTCGTTGAAGCCACCTTCGCGGGGAGAAATGTTACGGAATTTGAAGCCGCGCAACGAATACAAGCCGCCCAAATAATAACGATCATAAAACGGCACTCCGTTGCCATCTAAGCCGTCCGTGACACCGCCGCGACCGACGGCCTCCAAAACATGACCTTTCAGGAATCCGGGGAAATACCACGCGGAATTCAACTCCATCTTGTAAAATGTCCGGTCGCCCGTATCAAATTCACCAGTCAATTCCGAGCGCTGGCCGTGGTTGGGCAACTGCACGCTGTTGCGCGTGTCATAAGCCAGTGAACTGCCAAAACGATGGAAGAGATGGTCGCCTTTTTCTTTCGCGATAGTCGGCGGAATGCCATAAGGCGGAGCAAAAGCATTGGTCACGCCTTGGTTCAGTGAGATGCCGACGTCTTCGATGTTGTAATTGATGTTGCCGATGAGGAAGTCGCTACCGAGCGCGCGGGTGAGTCCAACTTTCGCTCCGGTGCGGGTCTCATCATACAAACTATTCGGGCTTTCAAAATTCAACTGGTGGCGATAAATATCCACGCCCAACGTTAATTTGCGATCCAGAAACCACGGTTCGGTGTAGGACAATTCGTAGTCCTGACGCCGCGTGCCGATCTGCACGCGCAAACGGATTTTCTGACCACCGCCGGTGAAGGAGGGCGCGTGGAACAGGTCAAAATTTGCCTGTGATACTTCCGCGAAAGCGACCAGTGAATCCACGGAACTGATGCCGGCACCGATGCTGAAATTGCCGGTATTCTGCTCTTCAACGCTGATGAGGAGATTCTTTTTGCCGGCGATCGGCGGGTCGGTCGGTTCCGGTTCAGCTTCAACCTTGCTAAAATACTGCAAGCCTTCCAGACGCTGCTTGCTGATCTTCACGCGCACCATGTCCAGCGTGTCGCCAGGGTTGATCGCGAGTTCGCGGCGGATGACTTTGTCCTTCGTCTTGAGGTTGCCGCGAATATCAATCCGCTGCACCGCTGACTTCACGCTGTCATCTAAATCGTATTCCAGATCCATCGTGCCATGATCCAGATTGGGCACTCGTTTCACGTGCAAAGCCGGGCCGTGGGAAATGTCAATATAACCTTTGCTGCCGTAAAAATCCTGCACCAGCTCGGTGTTTTTTGCGAGTCCGCTGGGCGTGAACACATCGCCAGAATCCATCGGCAGACCATGCGCGCCTAGCTTGGATTTTTGATGCTGAAAATCATGGATTGACTTGAGGCCATTGATGATTTCCGCGTCTGTAAAAATTTTATTGCCGGTGTATTTGATGTCGCCGACGTGGTATTGTTTACCTTCCGTGACGAAAAACTTCACGGCCAGTTTATTCGTCTCCGGGTGATCCAGTTTCACGTCTTTCAAGGCGAAATCCAGATAGCCGTGTTGATGGTAGAAATCGGTTAGCCGGTCGTGATCCCCGTCAAAATCATCCTGATGGAAATAACCGCTGCCGGTGAGCCACGAAAGCGACCAGCGTTTCCGGGTCTTCACTTCCTTGCGCAACACTTTCTTGGGAAAGGCCTCCGCGCCGAGAAATTCGACGTCGGAAATTTTCATCTTCTGGCTTTCATCCACGTGATACGTCACCGCACCGTGACCGGTTTCCTCGTCAATGTTCAGGACGTATTTTACCTGCGTATCGGAAAGTCCGTATTTTTCATACGTCTTCTTCATCTCCTGCACATCGGAAAATAATTTCTGTTCGTCGAGCGGATCGCCCACTTTGGAAGTGACTTTCTTCTTCAGCTTCGAATTGCTCAACTTGTTGTTACCCTCGATTTTGATGTCGGAAATGCGCGGACGTGCCTGAATGATATAGGTCAAGATGACGCCGCCGTCATCCGCTTGGTCCACCGAAACGCGGATGTTGTAAAATTGTCCCGTGCCGTAAAGCAAATGCACATCATCCTGCGTCAACCCCATCTGGTAGGTGACCCCCGCCTTGGTTTTGATATTAGAGCGGATGAATTGTTCGCTGACCGATGCCGGCCCGACGAATTTCACGTCCACACGGTCGATTTTCGGTCCGGCGGTTTGTCCGAAAGCAGTGACCGCGCAGCCCAATACCAGGGAAACGCCCAGAGGTTTGATGATGGATTTCATTTTTTATCTGCCCGACACGTCTTCATCGCTGAAGCGCGCCGCACTTTCAAATCTTGTATATGGTTTCAAGAACGTCAGGTTCACATCGCCCGTCGGGCCGTTGCGCTGCTTGGCGATCACCAGATTCACCGGCAATCCCGCGTGCTCATCCGGTGCCGCGCCGTCTTCATCGTCGCCAGAATCCGGCTTGTAAAGCAACCCGACCAAATC
>JANYFN010000293.1 GCA_025362675.1 Limisphaerales bacterium
GAAACGGAAATTTCCGTCGAAAAAATTCTGAAAGACGCCCGGCTGCTCATCAAGCCCGGTTCACAATTCCCTGTGGATTGTGAGATCACCAAAGGCAACACCGCTGCGGATGAATCCAACCTCACCGGCGAGGCGGCGCCCGTGGAGAAAAAGATTGGCGACCTCGCGCTCGCCGGCACCATCAATCTCTGGGGCGCGGTCGAAGTCATCGTCACCCAGCCGGCTGCCGAAAGCTCGCTGCAACGCATCATCACGCTCATCCGCGAAGCGCAGCAGCAGAAAGCGCCATCGCAACAATTCGCGGACAAGTTCAGCACCTACTACACCTACGGTGTGCTCGGCCTTTCGCTCGCGATGTTTTTCGTGTGGCACTTCGGCTTCAACCTCACATGGTTCACCGCCGTTGATCCGGCGCATCCCGAAACCAGTGCGTTTTATCGTGCCATGACGCTGCTCGTCGTTTCGTCGCCGTGTGCGCTGGTGCTGTCCATCCCGAGCGCAGTGCTGGCGGCCATCGCGTGGAGCGCGCGGCATGGCATTTTATTTCGCGGCGGCGCGGCGGTTGAAAAGCTCGCCGAGATCGATGTCGTCTGTCTAGACAAGACTGGCACGCTCACAACAGGTGAATTGCGCGTGGAAAAAATCGAAAGTTTTCCGCCGGGCCGCGAAAATGAAATCGCGCAGCTCGCCTACTCACTGGAAAAATTATCCACGCATCCGCTCGCCCGCGCCATCACGCGCCACGGCAAACAGCAAGGTTTGACCGCGCTAGATTTTCCCCAGTTTGAATCCGTCACCGGTCAGGGTCTGAAAGCCATTCACGGCGTCAAAGAAATTTTCCTCGGCAAACGCGAGTGGGTCATGGAACGCCTTGCTGGAGTTCAAGCTTCAGCTTGCTCGGCGGACACGCTAAAACCCGAACTTCAACCCGGAACTTCCGAAGTCTGGGTCGCCTCGGCTGATTTGATGGGCCGAATCATTTTGCGCGATGACATCCGCCCGCAGGCCGCGACCGTCATTGATGAACTGCGCCACGCCGGATTGAAATCCGTTGTGCTGACCGGCGACAACCGCGCTGCCGGCGAACATCTCCGCACCGAATTGAAACTGGACGATGTCCGTGCCGGTTTGAAGCCGGATGAAAAAGTTGCCGCCATCAAAGAATTAAACGGGCAGGGCAAGCGCGTCGCGATGATCGGCGATGGCGTGAACGACGCGCCCAGTCTGGCGGTCGCGCACATCGGCGTGGCGATGGGCGCTCGCGGTTCCGACGCCGCGCTCGAACAGGCTGATGTGGTTTTGATGCATGACCGTTTGGAAAATTTTCTCGCCGCGTTTCGTTTGAGCCAGCGCGCGCGCCGGGTCATCAAACAAAATTTATTTATCTCGCTCGGCACCGTGGTGGTGCTCGTCGCCTTTGCGCTCGCCGGAAAAATTCCACTCACGCTCGGCGTCGTCGGCCATGAAGGCAGCACCGTCGTCGTGGTAATGAACAGCTTGCGGCTGTTGTTTGGCGGAAATAAAAAATCTTAAGCGACGGATGAAACACGGATTGAACACAGATTTTTGAATTTCCCTGTTTCATCCGTGTTTCATCTGTGGCTAAACTTTCCCCATGAAGGAGCAATTTATGCGCGAGGCCATCCGGCTCTCGCTCTCAAAGATGCGGGCGAACTGCGGCGGACCATTTGGCGCGGTTGTCGTTCGCAATGGAAAAATTGTGGGGCGTGGCTGGAATCAAGTCACCTCCACGAATGATCCGACGGCGCACGCCGAAGTCACCGCCATCCGTGACGCCTGCAAGAAACTCAAAACCTTTCAGCTCGACGACTGCGAACTTTACACCAGTTGCGAGCCGTGTCCGATGTGTCTATCCGCGATTTACTGGGCGCGATTCAAAAAAGTTTATTTCGCCAATACGCGCAAGGACGCGGCTAAAATTAGTTTCGACGACGATTTGATCTACCGCGAAGTCGCCAAGCCGATTTCAAAACGAATTATTCCTATGAAACAACTGCTGCGCGTGGAAGCGCTGGAAGTTTTTGCGGAATGGAAAATGAAGGCGGACAAAGTTCGCTACTGAATTTGGCCGGAGAGCACCCGTCCCCGGGCGCTGCGACGTTCAGTTGGCTGGCATGGCGGACGCGTTCTGGTTATCGGATGTGGCTGTTGGCCGAAGACGGCCACACTCAGGGTTTGAAACCGCTTTCGAGCGGGCGAGACGTTTTGGATTTCACCATCCGCTGCAGACGTGCGAAAGCGGCGTGGGCGCTTCGCTTCCCGCCGCACTCCAAGACGCTCCGCTCGGTTGGGAAATTCTTGAGCAATGAGACAGCAGCTATTCCTGCGCTATCGCTTTTGCAACGCCGCGCGGACGAGGCGGCATTGCCCATAATCGTATTTCCCACCGAGCGATTCCACCACGCCGCCGAGATTACTAAAGCCATGTTTCTGGAATCCGGCGGCAATTTCTTTCTGTGCGGCGGAACTCACGAGCGAATCCAGGTCAATGTTTTCGCCGGCCAGAATCGCTTCTTCGAGATGGCTGCTAATCGTGCCGTCCTTGAAGCCACGAATATTTGCGATCTCGGGAATGGTTTTTCCCTGACGGAAAAAATGCAATGTCTCGCGGGCTGTATCATTTAACTTGGCGCTGCGCGGAGTGAACGTGGCGGGCTGGTTAAAAGAATCTTCGGCAAAAATTTGGCGCGCGTTCGTTTGCAAATGCGTTGCGATTGCGCCGAGAAATTTTTTACCGAACTCGGCAAGCTTCTTGTCGCCCACGCCGCTGATGCGGGAAAATTCTGCATCGCTCGTTGGATAAAACCGTGCCATCTGCCGCAGCGCCACGTCAGAAAAAATAATGTAGGACGGCAAACTGCGTTCGTCGGCGAGTTGTTTGCGGAGGGCGCGGAGCGTTTCAAATAACCCTTCATCACAGGCAATTTCGCCGGCGCGATGCTTCTGCGGCTCGGTGGGCGCGACGGGTTTGGTGAGCGTGATTTTCTGGCGCGACTTGAGCGCGGTGAGTCCGGCATTGCTGATTTCAACGGTGCTGAAATTTTCGGTGTTTTGAAGCAGAAAACCGAGGCGGACAAGTTCGCGCCCGATGGCACCCCACTCGGCGCGAGTGTATTCGCCGCCGATGTTGTAGGTGGAAATTTCGTGGTGACCAAACTTGCGAACTTTCTCGGTGTCCGCGCCGGTGAGAACTTCGATGATGTGATTCACGCCCACGCCAAAGCCGCTTTTCTCGCGGATGCGATAAACGCACGAAAGAAATTTCTGCGCGGCCACCGTGCCGTCGAACGTAGCGCGCGGGGAAAGGCAGTTATCGCAGCCGGCGCAATTAACGGCTTCGGTAGGGCGCGTCACTCCGTGCGCGCCGTCGTCTGGCTGGCCGGGAACGGCGCGCACGGAGT
>JANYFN010000063.1 GCA_025362675.1 Limisphaerales bacterium
TAATTGTTTCACGTCGCGGCATCGCGGAAGTGGATGGAAACAAAATTATCGTTTTCGTCCCCGCAAATGAAATTGAGCGAATCACCTTAAAATTTGGCAGGTCTGAACATCGTCCAGTCGTCTCTATGTCCATCGGTATGATTCTCGCCTTAATTGGTCTTTGGGGGTTGGTTGAAATTTTCTGGGCCACGCGTGGATGGCGTTATGAAATCGGCATGATGCTTCTGGGAGCAATTGGCGGCTTGTTAATTTTTGACACGTTGAAGCAAAGGTATTTTTTGGAGATTTACAAAAAGAATGACATACGCAGGCTGGTGTTTTCGAAAGTGGCCCAAAAACCCGCAATTGAAAAATTTTGTAACGAGGTCGGAGGTGCCTACAAATACAGCATCGCCGATACGACGCTTGCGTGAAAAATTTTCGCGCTAAATTCACGCCATGAGCAAAGCTCAAATCCTTAAAGCACTTCCCAAGCTGGGGGTCAGCGACCGTTCACAACTTTTCGCGCGGCTGGCTGAACTTCACGAAGCCGATTTGTTGGATAGCAGCGCACCAAACGCCGCCGAACGGCAGGCGCTCGACGAGGCGATGGCGGAATTCGAGCGTGACCCCTGCCCCGGCGAACCGTGGCGCAAAGTCTTCAGTGAAATCCGCGCTTCCAAAAATTAGAACCGCGAAATACACGAACCACGCGAAAGGAAGATTTTCAGGCTCAATGTTTCTCTAAAGCAGCGAGGGTTTCAGCGGTTTTATTTTCGCGTGGTTCGGGTATTTCGCGGTTAATCAATTTCGGCTGTCGGGATGATTTTGTTTTTCCATTCGCCATTCTTCCCTCATCATTTCCCGATGACATTGCCGAATCCGCAACTGCTTCGCTCGCTGGGGAAACTAGCGCGAGGACTCTCGGCGTTATTCTGGGGATTGCCGGCGGCGCTCATTGTTTGCGCGGAAACGGCGCGCGCGGATTGGCTCAAGCCGATGGGATTCGTGCCCGCGCTCGCGGTCAATGCGCTGATTGTTTACGGCCTCTGGCAGATGAGTGCGTTCCAAAAAACGGAGCGTCCGTGGCGCGCGGCACTGGACCGCACGCTGCTGCTCGCGCTCGTGAATTTTGGTCTGTGCCCGTTCATCTACTTCCACAACCGGCTGCCAGAACAAACTTTTTTTACCGATGCCGTGTGGCTGCTGGAACTGGCCGCCGTGCTGTTTTTATTCAACTTGAATCTCGTCCTCAAACGTCTTGGCACCATGCTGCCGGATGAAACCTTGCGTCAGGAAACGCGCCAGTTCACGACCATGAACCGCTGGCTGCTCGTGGGGCTGCTATTGTTTTGCCTAATGTTCATAGGGTTTTCGCAACTGCCGCAACCGTCGCTGCCGGCGGGGCGCATCCTGTCTTTCATGAACCACGCGAGCGGAATGTTGCTGGTGTTTTTCATCCTGCTCCCGCTGGCGATGACGATGGCGCTAATTTGGAAAACGAAAGAAGTGATTCTCGACGCGGTGTTCGGCGCGCGGTAGAAATTATTTTTTGGCACCGAAGAACGAGCAAATCAGTTCGACAACCTTTTGCGGCCAGCCCAATCTCAAAATCATGAAACGAGATCGGCGGCGAAGCTTGAGATGGAACCGCTATTAGGCCACGACACACATTGTATGCGCCAAGAACGTTCAAAATTAATTCTTACAAGATCGTTTGGTGACCGCATTCTTATTGGCTTTTTGCGCGCTGTTTTCACATTCTTTTCGCAGTGTTTAAGAGCGGATGCGCCTTCGCCCATTTCGCGTAATGCTGCTCGACCCGTTTCGCCGAGTCTTTGAACCAGCCGTAGCCTTTGCGCCGCTCGCGGGAAACTTCATTCACGTCGTCATGGATCGTCAGGTCGCGGTCGCCAAAAATCGGCCGATCCGTCCCGATCTCGTAGTAGCGCGACCAGACCGGCCCGGCGCCCGGCGCATCCACCAGCTTACGACTTTCGGTGCCGACCACTTGAAATGATTTGCCCATGATCTTCGTTTTTTCAAACCACGCCGCCGCGGCGTGGACGGACGCGACGACATTGGAATCCGGCTGCGGCAGTTGCATCAGGAATAAAACCAGCGTGGCGCTTTCGCTGGAGGCGAGCGACGGCATCTCGTAATTGCGCGCTGAAACCGGCTGCAACGTCAGCGCGTCGTGCTGCTGGCCCCAGACCGTGCGCTGTCCATTCACCACGACCTGCGTGGCGAGCACGCAATCGAGTCCGCGTTGCCAGCTCGCGACCGCCTTCGCGCGCAACTCCGCCGGGACAAATGAAAATTCATTTTCACCCAACGAAACGTCGCGCAGGAATTTCAAGATGTTCAGCAGCGCGTCGTCGTTGAACGTGATCGCGTCGTGATAGCCGCCTTGTAACGGATAAACCTGCGGCCAGCCGCCGTTCGGAAATTGCGCGGCGAAAATGTAATCGAGTCCGCGCGTGAAAGATTTTTGCAATTCGGCATTATTGGTTTTTCCCGCGTGAATGACTTTCGCCAAAAAACGTAATTCGGTGGTCGTGGCATCATTGTCGAACGTGCCGATGTAGCTCCAGTTCACGCGCGGCGGACGATCGAAATCATTCGTCGTGAGAAAGCTCGAAGTGCTGTCGGCGGCGAACAATTCGCCCGGCGCGCGACGGTGCTGCGCAAAATCCGTGTGCTTGCTCCACCCGCCAGCCGGGGTCTGAAACGACGCGACATTTTCCGCGATACGCCGCGCGTCATCGCCGCCATACCAGGCCGCCGTGCGATCCAGCGGCGTGCCTTTGGGCGAGGCGGATTTCGGCGGGGCGATGGCATTGGTCAGGTTGCGCGCCTTCATTTCTGCGTGCAAAAAATCCTGATCCGCCTGCGACAGACGCCCGGAATTCTCCAGATAACTTTTCCACGCCGGCAACGCTGCCACGCGCTCGGCGGTCAACGGCTGCGCGGGAACATTCGTGCCGATGACGGCGGCACGCACCAGCAGCGGACAGCACAGCAGTGCGAACAAAATCTGACGGCGGAGTTTCATGGTGTTGGAGACGCCGGACGGGTAGGTGAAGTTTCAAACGAAAACCGTGATCATGTTTTGCAAAGCCGCCCAAAAAGTTCCGCGATAGCGTCAGACCCGGCATATCGGCCCCAAATTTTCACGGCCCAATGACACGCAACTTTTCGCGCCCAACAGAAAACGTCACCGGCAAATGCCCGACCCATTCGCCATCCAGTTCAAAAGCGGCGCGCGTTTCGCTGGTCAGCACAATTTTCTTTCCAGCCGCGCGGCGGACAATTTTTTCCGGAAGCCGCTTTTGCAGCAGCAGGCCGGGTGCGCAGCGGAGCAGCGTCCACGAATCCGCGCACGGCCAGACGCAGATTTCCAGCCGACCATCCGTCCAGTCCGCCACCGGAAAAATGGCGAACGTGCCGCCGTAAAATTTTCCGTTGCCGACGAGCGCCAGCTCGCCGTTGATTTTCTGCCCGTCAACATTGGCGAAAATCTGCGGCTTCTTTTCCGTCAGCGCCCTCAGTCCGGCGATGATGTAAGCCAGCGGCCCGATTTTTTTCTTCAGCTCCCAGCTCACGAGTTCGATGGCCCGCGCATCAAGTCCGGCCCCGGCCATCTGGATAAAATGACGGCGCTCCGGTTTCCCTTCCCCACAAAATTCCGCGAGTGGCACGTCCACGGCAATTTCTTTTCCGCGCTGCAAAATGTTCCACGCCTCAGGAATATCTGTGGGTATTTTTAATTCGCGGGCAAAAACATTCACTGTGCCCAGCGGCAGCACGCCGAAACGCGTTTTGGAAAAACCATCCGGCACATCGCCCAGCCCATTGACGACTTCATTCACTGTGCCGTCGCCGCCCGCCGCGATGACGAGTTCAAAATTTTCCGCCACCGCTTCCGTCGCGAGCCGCCGCGCGTCACCCGCGCGTTGCGTGGGCTTGAGCACACATTCCGCCGCGATGCCGTCGAGCCACGCGCGAAAATGCCGCGCCTTATCGCCGCGCGCCACGGGGTTGAAAATGACACAGGTTCGCACGGGCAAATGATTTCGCCCGCGCGGGATTAGTCGAGCCGAAACCGCGCGGCACTTGCGCTTATTCAAAAATTTTCAGACACTGATGGCATGACTGAGATTCCCGAATGGAAATGCACCAAATGGCCGTGGCTGCTGGCGGATGTGGTTTTGCTGGGCACGGCGGCGGCCTTGATTTTCACGGCTAAGCAACCCATTTCATCCATGCACATCTACCTGGCCATCGGCTGCGCCGCCTTCGGTGCGTTGATGGCGTGCGTGCCGTATTTTCTCGATTATCAGGCGGCTGGAAAATTGATTGAAGTTCATGCCGTGGGCGACGTTTCTGAAAAAATTTTAGATTTAAAGAACACCGCCGCGCAAATTTCCACGGCCACCGACCAGTGGGCCCGCGTCCAGGAAACCACCAAGGGCCACGCGGAAAAAGCCACCGCCGCTGCCGCCGAGATCGCCGAGCGGATGACGAACGAGGTGCGCGAGTTCACCCAATTTCAAGCAAAAATGAACGACGCGGAAAAAGGCGCTCTGCGTTTGGAGACGGAAAAATTACGTCGCGCGGAAGGCGAATGGTTGCAAGTGGTCGCGCGCATTTTGGACCATACATTCGCCTTGCACACCGCTGCGGCGCGTTCCGGCCAACCGGAACTCGCCGAGCAGATCAGCAGTTTTCAAAATGCCTGCCGCGACTCCGCCCGCCGCGTCGGCTTGGCTCCATTTGAAGTGGCCGCAGGTGAACCTTTTGACGCGGAACGCCAGCGCGCCCACGGCGTCGAAAATCCCACGGCGGATTTACTCGTGGCCGAGACGTTGGCGCCAGGAATCAGTTTTCAAGGCCGACTGGTCCGTCCCGCCTTGGTCAAGTTGCAGGAAACTCAAACGCCCGTGTCAACTGAAGCCGCCGCCGCTCCAGAAAAATCTGACGAAGCCGCCGCGTCCGGGCAGCTCACCCTCGAAACGGATTGATCAAGTGGTGACGGTCTGGCGGGCGGCGAGAAAATGCAATGCCCGCAACGTGACGGGGCGGGAAAAAGTCTTTTTCAACGCCGCCGCGTAAAGCTTCAATTGCGGCGTGTAGGTTTTGATTTTTTCACCCAATTCGTCCGCGCTGACAACGTCCGTCTTGAAATCCACCAGCCAGATTTCAGCAGGCAAGAGCACTACTAAATCAGCGACGCCTTGCACCACGACAAATTCGTCATCCAAGTTCACCGGCACTGGGCCGCCAATAATTTTCGCAATCTCGGCTGGGCTAAAGCGCGCAGTGAAAGGCAATTCCCGCCGCACGTCCGCGCCGTTTAAAATAATTTTTTTGCCGAGGGGCGAATTCCAAAATGCCGACAGAGCGGCGAAATCCAAGGCATCTTTTTCCGCCGCCGACAAATAATTTTCTCGCGATAATCGTTCCGCTTCCACGGCCAGATCACCGGTCGCAGCCAGCGCAACGTGCTGAAGAAATTTATGGTGGGCAACGCCAATTTCTTGCGCGCTTAATTTTGAAATTCCAGCGAGCGATTTTTGTCGCGGTAACGGACGCACCCGCGGCTCGTTGATAACAACCCGTTCGGACTCATCATCGAGCTCCTCTGCTTCGCGCCGCAACGTGGTGACGGATGATTTTGCCTTCCGCACGGTTGCCGCCGCGAATGGGTAAGGTTGTTCCAATCGTTGGCGCAATTTTTCTACCGCCACTGCGTCCCATGCCACCAGCTGCGCTTGGACTTCGGAGTTAGTGATTTCGATTTTTTCAACCAAGTCGCCGTCGGTAATTAATTTCCAACGCAAATACTCTAACTCGCCCGCATCGGCTCCGAGGCTGCCCGACTTGGGAGTTTGGCGTGTAAACCAAAGCATCAGCCAATCCGCAAAACTCTTGGCCTCGGCGATTTTTTGCGCGGTCAGCGGTTGTAACTGCGGCCGCGTCCATTTTTCCTCCCAGTTTTTTTCGGTGACACTCGCAGACAAAATCAGGTTGTCCCGCGCCCGCGTGAGCGCGACGTAAAGCAGCCGAAGCTCTTCGCCGCGCAGCTCGCGTTTTTGCCGGCGTTGGGCCAGCCAGTGCGGCAGACTCGGATATCGTCCGCCGCTTCCCGGTGGCTTCACTTTCGGGCACAGACCCAACGCTTCATCAAAAATAATTTCGCCGCGCAAATCCTGTTCGTTGAACGTTTTGGCAAGATCGGCGAGCACCACGATGGGAAATTCCTGACCCTTGCTTTGATGAATGCTCAGCAGGCGAACTTTGTTTTCCGTGGGTTCCGCAGCAATCTCCGGCTCCACTTCGGCCGTCTGTTGCGCGTCAATAAATTTCAAAAAACGGAACAGTCCTTGCCGCTGAAATTGATCAAACTGCTGGGCGAGCTGGAGAAAACCGTTGACGTTGGCCGCCCGTTGTTCGCCGCGTGATTGGCCCCGCAGCCAGTCTAAATAAAGAGTCTCGGCGAGAATTTCTTCGAGGCATTGCGAGAGCGAAACTTGCCGGGCATTTTGCCGCCACCGCGCAAACCGTTCGAGAAAGACCG
Source organism: Limisphaerales bacterium (assembly GCA_025362675.1). Lineage (GTDB taxonomy): Bacteria > Verrucomicrobiota > Verrucomicrobiia > Limisphaerales > UBA11358 > UBA11358. The sequence goes on from JANYFN010000063.1 coordinate 6,560, forward strand.
CCACTTTCGTTACGCCGGTGCGGGGAACTTTGGCGGGGACATTGTGAGCGTGATTCAGCGCGGTCCAAAAATGTTTATCCCGCGCCGCCAGCCGGATTTCCGCCAACTCATCCAACGACAGGCCGACGAGCGGCGAGCGCAGGACCGCGAGGCACGGCACGTCTTGCAACGGATTGTCCAACAGTTGCAACAGGCTCAAGAGATCAAGAATTTCCGCGCTTTCAAAAAATCCGCCGCGCGCCACGGTCAGCGGAATCCCGGCGCGCTCAAATTCCTTGGCAAAAACCTCCGACTTGCCCCGGGGCGAACGCAGTAGAATCGCCATATCGCGCCATTCGGCGGGCCGGAATTTTTTTGCGTGGTCGTCAAAAATTTCCATCTTATCCGCGATCAATTGCTGCAACCGTTGCGCCACCAGCCGCGCCTCTTTTTGCGCTTCATCCACGTCAGGCAACTCGCCATCGGCGTCTTCCCGCACTTCGTTCCGACCCGCCTTCAGCCGCAGCAAAAGCTCCACGCGTGGACTCGAATCCTCGGCCACACTCAGCTCGCCGCGCGTTGCCCGTGAACCGAATTTTAATTGCGCGTCGGCGTCGTAGCCCACGCCGCCGATTTCTTCACGCATCACGAATCCGCACACGGAGTTGACAAAATTTAATAGCCCTTCGCGACTACGAAAATTGTCCGATAACGGAATGATGGTTCCGTCTATTTTCCAATCGTTGGCGTAAGCGCGGAAAATTTTTGGATCCGCGAGGCGAAAACGATAGATGCTCTGCTTCACGTCGCCGACGAGAAAACGATTGCCGTTAGTTTCGAGGGGCGAGGGAGAAGAACCGTGCGACAAAGCTGCAATGATTTTGTCCTGCGCAGCATTGATGTCTTGATATTCGTCCACGAAAATAAATTTCAATTTCGCGCGCCACCCCAACGCCGCCGGGGTCGGTTCTTGAGTCGAAAAATTCCATAGCAATTTCAACGCGAATTGTTCGAGGTCGTGAAAATCCATGACGCCGTCACTGCGCTTGCTCTCCGCAAAGTGCGCGCCAAATTCCTCCGCGAGCCGCAGCAAAGTTTCCATCTGGCCACGCACCCAGGCCCAATCTTCCGCAAGCGGATCTTTACCGTCTTGGATCACTGCGAGCGACCCAAGAAACTTTGCCTCCTCAAAAATGTTGCCGAGTGCCACGCGTAGTTTTCCGGCCTGACCCTTCGGATAATTGGCGGTCAAATCAGCCGCCACGATTTGCTCCAAAATTTCACCCACAGTTTCGCGGATAATTTTTTTGGGCAATCTGCCTAAAATGTCCGCCAATTCAGCGGCTTTAACATTTTCCGATTGAACCGTTTTTAACGCAGCCGCCCATTCATCGCGCCAATCCGCAATCGCCTCAATCAGCCAGCGCTGCCAGTCGGTCGGCTCGGCGGCGGCAAAAATTTTGATTTGCGACGCGAGCCAGCCCGCCGCATCCGGACGCGCTTGGGAATAATGATGCAACTGCAAAATCAGTTGACGGATGTTCTCGTCGCGTCCGCCGCCGTGGATCTGGATCAACTCCTGCACCGCCATCGAAAAATCATTTTGTCCTTCGTAATGGGCTTTAAACTGTTCCGCCAACGTCGCGTTCGCACGCTGCCGGGTTTCACCTTCATCGAGAATCACGAGCTGCGGATCCAGCCCGAGTTCGTAAAAATGTTCCCGCACGAGCTGGAGACAAAAACTATGCAAGGTGCCGATGTGAGCGAGATCAAACAGTGCAACCTGTCGCTGCCAAAATTCGGCAGCCGGCGCGGCGATGGATTTTTTTTCCAACTCACGGCGAAGTCGCTGGCGCATCTCGGCCGCAGCCGCCTCGGTAAAAGTAACGATGAGCAGCTCGTTGATCTGTGCGCCATCGCGTTCAAGGCAATCGAGGCAGCGCTCCACGAGCGTCTTAGTTTTGCCCGTGCCGGCGCCGGCCATGACGAGAACATTGCCGCGCGCATTCACCGCCTGTCGTTGCAACACGGTGAGTTCATCCAATTTTTTTGGCGGCATTTCCATGCGAGAACCGCATCGTAACGACCGATTGCAAAAGTCACAAACTGAAAGGACTATCTCGCGCGTAAAATATTCTGGGTCCGATTTTTTGATCGGAGCATTTGGGAAGTTCCCCCGGCGCGATGTCTCCGTTACACTTCACGGCTCTGAAATGAAAGACGCGCGCGTTGACGAAATTCGCCAGCTCCTGCCCCAAGCCATGTTGCCCGATTGGGTGCGGCTCGGAGGCCGGATGGTTCGGCTGTTGCGCGATCAACATCATCCGCAAACACACGGTGCCATTTTAGATCGCCTCCTCGCACAAGTGCGCGCTTCGGTGGCGTTGCGGGAAGAAAGAAAACTGCGGGCACCGAAAATTTCTTATCCGCCCGACCTGCCCATCACGGCGCGCAAAGACGACATCGTGGCGGCCATCCGCGCGAATCAAGTCGTCGTCATCGCGGGCGAAACCGGTTCCGGCAAGACGACGCAGATTCCAAAAATGTGTCTCGAAGCGGGCTTGGGCATCGAGGCGAAAATTGGTTGCACGCAGCCGCGTCGCGTCGCCGCGCTTTCCATTTCGCGCCGCATCGCGGAAGAACTGAATGTGAACTGGGGCCGCGACGTCGGTTGCACGATTCGTTTCGACGATCGCAGCAGCCCGCAGACTTATATCAAGCTGATGACCGATGGCATTCTGCTCGCCGAGACGCAAGGCGATCCGCTGTTGTCGGAATACAATTGCATCATCATTGACGAGGCGCACGAACGCAGTCTGAACATTGATTTTCTGCTCGGCTACTTGAAGACGCTGCTTGCGAAACGCAGTGATCTCAAACTCATTATCACCTCGGCAACGATTGATACCGCGACGTTTTCCAAAGCCTTCAACGACGCGCCGATCATCGAAGTTTCCGGTCGGCTCTATCCAGTGGAAGTCATTTACGCACCATTTGACGCGGACTCCGAAGAACGCGGTGACATTACTTATGTGGACGCCGCCGTGCGCGCCGCCGAAACCGCTTTGTGCGAACCGGGCAACGGCGACATTTTAATTTTCATGCCCGGCGAACGTGACATCCGTGAGACGTGCGATTTACTCGATGGTCGCTTTGGTCGCGAGGCGGAAATCATTCCGCTTTTCGGTTTGTTGAGTGCGGCGGATCAGCAACGTGTTTTCGCTCCGTTGAACCGGCGGAAAATTGTCGTCGCCACCAACATCGCCGAAACGTCGCTCACGATTCCCGGCATCCGTTACGTCATTGATTCCGGCCTCGCGCGCATCAGCCGTTATAATCCGCGCACGCGCACCAAGCGTCTGCCCGTGGAACCGATTTCGCAAAGCAGCGCCAATCAGCGCAAAGGCCGTAGCGGTCGCGTGCAAGATGGCGTGTGCATCCGATTATATTCCGAAGAAGATTTTAACGAACGACCGCAATACACACAGCCGGAAATCCAACGCGCAAATCTGGCCGAAGTTATTTTGCGGATGCGGGCATATCATCTCGGCGATATCGAGACATTTCCGTTTGTGAATCCGCCGCCGCCAAATGCAATTGCTGGCGGTTATTTGCTGCTGCAAGAACTGGGCGCGCTGGATGAAAAACGCGAGCTCACACAGCTCGGTCACGATCTTTCGCGGCTGCCGATTGACCCGACGCTTGGCCGGATGTTGCTGCAATCACAGCACGAACACGCCGGCCGCGAACTGCTCATCATCGCCGCCGGCTTGAGCATTCAAGATCCGCGCGAACGTCCGCTGGATCGCAAGGAAGCCGCCGCCGCTGCGCATAAACGCTTCCTTGATCCGGCGTCGGATTTTCTATCGCTGCTGAAAATCTGGGACGCGGTTCACGATCAATGGGAGCGTCTCCGCACGCAAGGTCAACGCCGGAAATTTTGCAAAGCGAATTTTCTTTCCTACTTGCGGATGCGCGAGTGGCAGGATTTACACGCACAACTTCACGGCGCGCTGGAAGATTTGGGCCGGTTCAAATTGAATGAGCGCAACGCAGATTACGCCGCGATTCACCGCTCGATTCTCACGGGTTTGCTCGGCCACGTCGCGTTGCGGAAAGAACGCAATCAGTATCAAGGCACGGGCAATCGCCAGCTCGCGCTGTTTCCTGGTTCGGCGCTGTTTGATCGGAATGAGCGGCAGTCGAAACCCGCCGCACGCAACGCGAATCCGCCAGCGCCAAAGCCTGTTTTCACGCAGCAACCGCCGTGGATTGTGTCGGGCGAAATCGTGGAGACCTCGCAATTATTCGCGCGCACCAACGCCGGCATTGATCCGTTGTGGATCGTCCAGCTCGCCCCGCATCTTTGCAAAACTACCCACCAAAATCCGCACTGGAGCGTCGCGGCGGGAAATGTGTTGGTCGAGGAACGCACCACGCTTTACGGCATGGAAGTGCGGAAAATCAAAGTCTCGCACGGCAATATCAACGCGGCGGAGGCCAAGGAAATTTTCATCCGCGCCGCGCTGGTTGAGGATGATTTGTTACCGACGCGCCGGAAAAAAACGGATGATGAAGGTGACGACGATGACACGCGTATTTTTCATTCGACCGACAAACCACAACCGTTGCCGCCGCAGTATTCCTTTCTGGAACACAACCGGAAAATCCGCGAGAAGATTGAGAATTGGCAAACGCGCGTGCGTCGGCATGACCTCGGCTCACTGGATGAAAAGCTGTTTGAATTTTACGCACAGCGGATCGGAGCGCGCGGCATCTCTTCCGTTCACGAATTGAACCGCCTCATCCGTGATAGCGGCGGGCCGGATTTTCTCTGCGCGACGGAAGCGGATTTGACCGGCGGCACCGCTTTGGATTTCGATAGCGAAGCGTTTCCCGATGCCGTGCCGCTCGGCGGCCAACCCGTTGCCGTGGCTTACGCGTATTCGCCCGGCGAAGAAAATGACGGTGCGACGGTGAAGCTCGGTTTCGGCCTCGCGCAAACCGTTTCGCAATCGTGTGTGGAATGGGCGGTGCCCGGCTTGCGCGAAGGTTTGGTTAATGAATTGCTCCGCGCGTTACCCAAAAGTATTCGTCGCGAGTTGCAACCGTTTCCGCCGAAGGTCGGGGAAATTGTCAACGAACTTAAAGCCACCGGCGAATCGTTGCAGTTGGATTTAGCGCGGTTCATCCGCCAACGTTACGGCGTGGAGATTCCGCTGAATGCCTGGCCGACCGATGCGATTCCCGCGCACCTGCGCCCACGCATTGAGGTTGTAGGCAACGATCAGAAATCTCTCGGCACCAGCCGCGATCTCGCCGCGCTCCGGCAAAAACTCGAGCAAATCAAAACCAAACCTGCGCCGGATGACTCCGCGTGGAATCGCGTGGCGCAGCAATGGGAGCGCACCGGCATCACCACTTGGAATTTCGGCACGTTGCCCGCGCGCATCACGGTCAGCGAAAACGGACCGGTGCCAACGTTTGCGTGGCCGGGCTTGGCGGTTGGAATACCGTCAGAAAGCGTGAACCTCCGTCTTTTCCGCACGGAAGATTTGGCGCGGCTGGCGACGCTCGGCGGCATTCAAAAACTTGTGGAGCTGGCGCTGGCCAAAGATTTCGCGTGGCTGCAACGTGACTTGCGGGCCCTGATTGGCTTTGAGGCGCTCGTGGCAAATTTATGTCCGCTGGATGAATTGCAAGCCACGGCGTTGGCAAATCTGAAGCGCCATATTTTTCCCGCCGAAGTTTTTCCCGTGCTCAACGAGGAGAATTTTCACGCGGCCGTTCAGCAAACTCGCCTGCAAATTCCGGGCCTCGCAATGCAGCTCGTGGATCAAGTCGGCGTAATTCTGCGGGCGCGCAAAGAAATTCAAGCGCGCTGCGGGCCAGCGCCGACGTTGCCAACGACGAAGCCCAAAACACTTTCGGATTTGAGCCAGTTAAACCTCGCCACTAAGGAGGCGCCGAAGCCGACGAATGTTTGGGCCGAAGAATTGAACGCGCTCGTGCCGCGACATTTTCTGGCGGTGATTCCCTTCGCCCAACTGGCGCACGTGCCGCGCTATCTGAAGGCACTCGCCACGCGCATGGAGCGGGCAAAATTAAATCCGGTCAAGGATAGGGAACGGGCGCAACTCATCGCGCCCCATTTGGCGGCGCTAAATAAATTCGCCGCCGAACCGCCTCAATCCGCTGAAGCAAAGCTGCGATTGGATGAGTTCCGCTGGATGGTGGAGGAATATAAAGTGTCGCTATTCGCACAGGAACTCGGCACTGCGTTTCCGGTTTCGCCAAAACGTTTGGAGCAGCAATGGCAACTGATTGGTAGCTAAAATTCGACACCCTCGCACGTTGTTTTCACCAGACTTTCGCGCGCAGCTCCGACTCCCGCCACATCGGTGTCCCGGGCGGAATATTAAAAACATCGAGGAATTCCGGGATGTTCATCAGCGTGCCGTTCGCGCGAAATTTGCCGGGCGAATGGGGATCTACCGTGACAAGCCGCTTCGCTTCCGCTTCCCGAATGTTGATGCGCCAGACTTGCGCGAACGAAAGGAAAAATCTTTGTTCCGGCGTAAAACCATCGATCGTTTTGCGCTTCGACGGATCTTTAGCGAGCGCCCGTTGCAGGGCTTCGTAGGCAATGCTCACGCCGCCGAGGTCGGCTAGATTTTCACCAAGTGTAAGCTGGCCGTTCACGTGCAAACCGGGCAACGCTTCAAAGCCATTGAATTCATTGACTAATTTTTGCGCACGGGCATCAAATGCCTTCGCGTCGGCTTCGCTCCACCAGTCATGAAGATTGCCGTCCCCGTCAAATTTGCGGCCTTGATCGTCGAAGCCGTGCGTCATTTCATGGCCGATCACCACGCCGATGCCGCCATAATTCACCGCGTCATCCAGCGTCACCTCAAAAAACGGCGGCTGCAAAATACCGGCGGGAAATACAATTTCGTTTTGCGACGGATTGTAATACGCATTCACCGTTTCGGGCGTCATGTGCCATTCGGTGCGATCAACGGCCTGACCGATGCGGGCGATTTCGCGCCGCGATTCAAATTGTTCGCAGCGGCGGATGTTGCCCAGAAAATCATCGGGCTGGATCTTAATCGAAGAATAATCGCGGAACTTATCCGGGTGGCCGATCTTTTGCGTGAAGCGGTCGAATTTCGCAAGTGCTTTCGTGCGCGTCGTCTCCGTCATCCACGGAACCGCCGCGAGCCGATCGCGATAAACCGCCTTGAGATTGTTCACCAGTTCGAGCATGCGCGCGCGGGCTTCCGGCGGAAAACATTTTTCCACGTAAAGCTGACCGAGCGCTTCGCCAATGCTGCCGTCAACGACGTGCGCCGCCCGTTTCCAGCGTGGTTCCTGCTCCGGCTGGCCACTCAACGTCTTGCCAAAAAATGCAAAATTTTCCCGTTCAAACACGGCCGGCAAAAATGACGCGCTGCCGTGCAACAAATGCCAGCGCAAATAAACTTTCCAGTCGGCGAACGGACGCTCCCTCACGAGTTGATTCAGTGAAGTGAAAAACTCCGGCTGGCCGACAATCGCATACGGCGGCACGGAAATCTGGCTGGCCTTAAAATAAACCGGCCACGGAAGCGCGGGATATTTTTCAAGCAATTCGGCGGTGAGGAACCGGTTGTAATTTTTATTAGCATCGCGCAGTTCCACGCGGCTGCGACCGGCCTTCGCCAGTTCGGTTTCGACCTCCAGCACCGTGTCCGCATGGGCTTTGGCCGCCGCTGGTTTTTCACCGAGCAGTGAAAACATTTTTTCCAGATGCTCGTGATATTTTGTCCGCACCTCGGCGAAATTTTCTTTCAGATAATAATCACGATCCGGCAGCGATAAGCCGCCCTGCCCGAGTTCCATCGCGTAAATCGAACTGTTTTTGTCGTCCGGCCCAAAGCCCACGCCGAACATTCCGCTCACGCCGGCAGCGTGCAATTCAGCCAACAAGGCAAACAACCCATCAACGGATTTCACGTGCTCAATGCGATTCAAATCCGCCTGAATCGGCTTTAATCCAAGCTGCTCAATCCGGTTGGTGTTCATCGCCGCGACAAAAAAATCGCCCACCTGACGGCGCGGCGAATGAACCGGAGCCTTGGCTGTAGCGGTGTCCACGAGAATTTCATGAATGGCAAACCAGTTGCGCTCCGCCAATTGGGTGAAGCCGCCCCAGCGTGATTTGTCGGCGGGAACCGGATTGTCTTTGAGCCATTGACCGTTGGCGAATTCGTAAAAATTGGTGGCCGGACTGACCGAACGATCCAGATAATCAATGGAGAAGCGTGGGATTTTCGGGGCCGCAATCGCATCGTCGGCCCGAGCGGTGAGCGCCGCCGCCAACGCCCATGGCAGCAAGTAAAATAACTTATTTTTTATAATCACAATTAACTTTTGTCCTGTTCGGCAAATTACCTGAACGTTTTTTATATGGCCATTATTATGTTCTACGACCCCGGCTTAAAATGTTCGTCGCGCAAATTTCGTTTATTAACCTCGTCGCCTCGGCCAATCTTCACGGATGAGCAAAATAGTCGGCATTGATCTCGGCACCACAAATTCACTCGTCGCGACGGTGGATTCGGGGATTCCCTTCGTCATTGCGGATGCAAACGGCCTGCGCCTCACGCCGTCGGTCGTGCATTTTTCGGGGACAAATCCCGAAGTCATCGTTGGCCATGCGGCCAATCGTGTGCGTTTGCTGAAACCGGCGGAAACCGTTTATTCCGTGAAACGTTTCATGGGGCGGCGCGGCTCCGAAATTACCGATGAAGAAAAATCCGTGACGTTTCCCGTCCAGGCCGACAACGCGGGCGCGGTGACGATTCCGATTCACGGCAAAAATTATTCGCCGGAAGAAGTTTCGGCCGAGGTGCTGAAAAAATTGAAGCGCGCGGCGGAAAATTATTTTGGCGAAGCCGTCTCGCGGGCGGTCATCACGGTGCCGGCCTATTTCAACGACGCTCAGCGCAACGCCACCAAGCGCGCGGGCGAACTCGCGGGTTTCACCGTCGAGCGCATCGTCAACGAACCGACGGCGGCAGCGTTGGCCTACGGTTTGGATAAGCTGAAAGAGAAATCGAAAATCGCCGTGTATGATCTGGGCGGCGGCACGTTTGATCTTTCGATTTTGGAATTGAACGAAGGTGTGTTTCAGGTTTTGTCCACCAATGGAAACACACGGTTGGGCGGGGATGATTTGGACCGGCGGCTCGTGGATTTTCTGGTCACAAAAATTGAATCTGAATTTTCTCACGCCAAGACACAAAGACGCGAAGAAGAAGCCGGGGCTTTGCGCCTTCGCGCCTTCGCGTGCGATGATTCCGTGTTTTTATCCCGCGTGCGTGAAGCCGCCGAACAAGCCAAAATAAAACTTTCGACCGAAACGGAGGTGGAAATTACCCTGCCGTTTCTGACGCCGGATTTTTCTTTTAGCTACCAACTCACGCGCGCGGAACTGGAAAATGTGACGCGCGACATCATTGGCCGCACACGCCACCACTGCCTTCGTGCGCTCGCGGATGCGAAGTTGGAGGCGAAAGATTTGGATCAAATCATTTTGGTCGGCGGGCAAACGCGGATGCCGCTCGTCCGAAAATTTGTCGGCGAACTCTTCGGCTGCGCGGAGTTTGCAGAGGTTCGCGGTGGATTGCGCATCGGTTCTGATTTTCACAAAGCTTCTGGCCCGCAGTTGAACACGTCACAAAATCCTGACGAAGCCGTGGCGCTCGGCGCGGCGATTCAGGCGGAGATTTTAAATGGCGGTTTTAAAAATGTTTTGCTGCTAGATGTCACGCCGCTCTCGCTCGGCATCGAAACGTTTGGCGGGTTGATGAATGTGCTGATTCCGCGCAACTCGACGATTCCGGTGAAGGCGGGCGAGTTGTTCACGACGGCGATGGATTTTCAGCGCGACATGCTCATCCATGTTTTGCAGGGCGAACGCGAACGCGCCAAAGATAATTGGACGCTGGGGAAATTTACTTTGCAATTCGAGTCCGCGCCGCGTGGCGTGGCGCGCGTGGGCGTTCAGTTTGAGATCGATGCGAACGGTATTTTGCACGTCCTCGCCCGGGACACGAAAACGGGCAAGGAGAAAGTCGTGGCAATGAAATCTGCCGTGGATGTGGAGGATTCAGCGGTGCAAAAGATGGTCGAAGAATCCGTCGAACACGCGTTCGACGACCTGGCCGCGCGGCGTTGGATCGAGGCGAAACTTAAAGCGAACGATACGTTGGTCGCGACTAAAAATGCGCTGACGAGTTGCGCGGGCGAATTGGAAAAAGATTACGTCGAAAGAATTTCCGACGCGGCGCACGGAGTCGAAAACGCACTGGCCACGGAAGGTTCAGACGGCACCGGTGATTTGAATCAATTGAAAAAATCGCTGCTGGAATTGGATGAAATCACGAAGCCATTGGCAGATCTCCTGATGGACAAGGCGATGGCAGCGATGCTGCGGAAACGCGGTCTGATTCAGTGACCGGGACGGGAGTTGAAGAACACCAATACGACGACCAGCGCGAGCACCATGAGGCCGCCAAACAAGAACGCAAAAAAGCGAAGTTGTTTCTGATGATTGGTTAATTTTCGTTTATGTCCCATGCCTCAGTAGTAACGCAAACTACGACGAAATATTGATAATGCCAAGCAAAATCAGCAGTTGGCTCACTCAGGAGAGCCACCAATGCGCGATCAATGGCGCCACGATGAGGCCCGCAAGATAATTGGCTAACTCGACGCGGCGAATCTCAAAAATAACCAGCGCGACGATACAGGTGATAATGCCGGCGGCGAGCTGGACCGTCTGGATCAACCCTAGCGCAGCTAACCAAGGTTGCACGTCCTGATGCACGGCGAGTGTCAGCCCATCCAGAAAAAGCAGAACCGGGAAGGCCGCGAGCGCGACCGGCCAGCGAAACATTTTGATGAAGCTCACCATGGCCAATCCATCCATCACGGCTTTCAACAACAAGAGAAAGTAATATCCGGACAAACCATCCGTCATTGCGCCGAGAATTCCCAGTGGTGCCGCGCAAAATAAAAACGTGGCCGCCACCAATCCATCGGCGGATTTTCCGGGCGGATTTTTTTGGGCGACAGCCAAGAGATTTGCCGCGTGATGACCGAGGCGATTGGAAATTTTTTGCAGGCGGAATAGCTTGCCCAGCCAGTAGCCGAGCACCACGCCGAGTCCCGCAACAAATAATTGTTTCACGCCCATGAAAAAAGTGCCGTGGACATTTTCAGCGATGAGACGCAGGCCAAACCAGACGGTGAAGGCACCGAGTGCGGCCTTGAAAAAACTTTGCGTGCGCAGGGCCAGCGGCTGGCGCGCGGTAAAACCATAAAGCGCGCCGGCCAGAATGCCCAAGGCGTTGAGAAATGCGCCGATCACGGGGCGATGATGGCGCGCGGAGCACGCAAAGGAAACGAAGAAAAGTTTTCCCTTCGCGCGGCGGGCGATTTAGATTTCACGCGTGTCGAAACAAGGTCACATTCAGTCGGCAGCCCTGAGGCCGGCGCAGAAAAAATAATTTATGTCCGACCCAAAAAATTCCCGCAATCCGTGGGCGTGGATTCCGACGCTTTACATGGCGGAAGGTTTGCCGAATGTGCTGGTGGCTTCAGTGTCGGTAGTGCTTTACAAAAACCTCGGCGTGTCGAACGCGGCCATCGCGTTTTACACCGGCTGGCTCTATTTACCGTGGGTCATCAAGCCGCTGTGGAGTCCGGTGGTGGACTTGCTGAAAACGCGGCGGCAGTGGATCTGGGTCATGCAATTGCTGCTCGGCGCGGGCATGGCGGGCGTGGCGCTGACGATTCCGGGGCCGCATTTTTTCCAACTGACGCTCGCGTTTTTTTGGCTGCTTTCGTTCAGCTCGGCCACGCACGACATCGCGGCGGATGGCTTTTATCTGCTGGCGACCACGGAGCGCGAGCAATCATTTTTCGTCGGCATCCGAAGTATGTTTTATCGCGTAGCGACGATTGCGGCGCAGGGCGGACTGGTGATTCTCGTCGGAAAAATTCAGGCGCGCACCGGCAGTTTTCAAGCGGCGTGGTCGGCGGCGTTTGGTCTGGTCGCAGGAATTTATTTGAGCTTCGGTTTTTATCACTGGTTAATTCTGCCACGTCCGGCGGCGGATAAATCCGGCGGCGCGATTTCGGCAAATAATTTTTTAACGGAATTTTTCCGCACGTTCGGCACGTTTTTTCAGAAGCCAAAAATCGTCACGCTGCTTTTATTTTTATTGCTATACCGGCTCGGCGAGGCGCAACTGGTGAAGATGGTGCAGCCGTTTCTGCTCGACCCGCGTGCGCGCGGCGGCCTCGGCGTGACGAATGATCAACTCGGTTTAATCTACGGCACGGTGGGTGTGGTGGTGTTCATTCTCGGTTCGCTGCTTGGCGGTTTTTTGGTTTCGCGGCACGGCTTGAAAACGTGGTGGTGGCCGATGTTGCTGGCGATTCATCTGCCGGACGCGGTGTTCATCTGGCTGTCCTACGCGCAGCCGGAAAACATTTACGCCATCGGCGCGGGGCTGGCGGTGGAGCAATTCGGCTACGGCTTCGGGTTCGTGGCGTTCATGTTGTATATGATTCGCATCGCGCGCGGCGAACATCAGACAGCGCATTACGCCATCTGCACCGGCTTCATGGCGCTCGGCGTGATGCTGCCGGGAATGTGGAGCGGCTGGGTGCAGCAACACCTAGGTTACCAGCATTTTTTTGTGTGGGTGATCTTGGCGACCATTCCAAGCTTCCTCGTTGCAGCTAAAATTCCGCTAGAGCCGGAGTTCGGGAAGCGGGCGGAGAATTAACCGTCAAGCACACGAAAAGAATTGCTTTGAACATATCCGCGTTCGCAGAATCAAAGCTCACATGAAATTAAACTTCATCGCCCTCGCGTTTGCGATCTTGACGGGAATCTTCTCTGCGGTTCGCGCGCAAGAGGCCACGAACGTCGACAACCTTTCTACGCCCGCGCCCGCCGCGCCGCCGGCCCGCGTCAGCATCGTCTTCGTGCAATGTCACGGGCTCGGCTATGGCGACTTGAGCTGTTACGGCCAGAAACTGTTTCAGACGCCCAATCTCGACCAACTCGCCAGCGAAGGCGTGCGCTGTGAAAAATATTTTGCCGGCAACATCGGTAGCACGCCGTCGCCCGGCGTGCTGATGTTTGGAAAAAATTCCGCGCCCACCAATGGCGAGGTCACCGTCGCTCGCCGACTCCAGCAAGTGGGTTATCGCACCGGACTGATTGGCGAATGGGGCCTTGGTGCTGAACCATGGAAACAGGGCTTTGATGAATTTTGCGGCTTCCTCGACGACGACCAAGGCCGAAATTATTTTGCCGAACGCATCCGGCGCTTCATACCACATGGCTTCATTACCGAGAGCAACACGCTCATTGATTACAACGACTGGCTGACCATTTTTGACAACGCCGGCGGTAAAAAAGGCCGCTACCTGCCGGACATTCTGATCAGTGCCGCCTGCACTTGGATCAACGACAATTACGCCGATCAATTCAACCGGCACCGGCCATTTTTTCTGCTCGTGAATCTGCCCGTGCCCCGTAGCGCGCACGCCGGCAAGGATGAATTCACGGTGACGAGCGATGCGCCATTCTCCGAGGAAAAATGGCCGCCAGCCGCGAAAAACCGCGCCGCCCTGATCGCGCGCCTCGACGCCGGCATCGGTAGAATCGCCGCGCAACTCAGTGCGATTCACCTGACCAACGACGTGCTGTTCATCGTCTCCAGCGCCGCGCCGCCGGAAACATTTGCGAACACAAACCTGAATTTTCTGCTGCCTAATGGAAACGTAACTTCCGGCAAAGATCGCGGCGCCGCACCGTTACCCTTCATCGCCCGTTGGACGGGAACGATTCCTGCCCTACAGACAAATACGCTGAACATTTCAGCGGCGGATTTTATGCCAACGGCGTTGGAGCTGAGCGGTCAGAAAATTCCAAAAGATTTGGTCGGACACTCTCTGCTGCCAGCTTTTACTGGCGCAAAAACGGAGCAAAAAACGGCTGAGATCCCACACTAACGCGTCGGGGCAGTGACGGGCAGCGGAGCGTTGACATCGCGTTGCTGGCGCAGTTTGTTCACCGCCAAACTCATCCAGAAAATGGCGAGCACGAAAAATAAAATCACCGCCGCCAGCGCAAATCGCGGCCACAAGAGCGGCGGAGATTTCTGGTCGTCGTTGGGATTTGGTTTTTCGTTCATTGACGCTTCCAGTTTGCCCGCGTTGTGAGCGTTCGCAATGATTTATCTGACTTGCCGAACGGCGCGATTCCGGCGACAACTGCGGGGCCAACGGGCACGATGCAAAACTTAGTCGAAGATTTTCTGCAATACCTGCGCCACGAGCGGGGCCAGTCCGATAACACGGCGAAAACTTACGCTGCGTTGCTCGGCAAATTCATCGCGTGGGCGGAACGACAATCGCTCACCGATTGGAAGCAGGTGGAGTTGAAACATCTGATGGCGTTTCTCCAGCACGAGCGGGCGCGTCCGCTGGCTGATGAACCGAAGGAATCTACCAAGCGTTTGAGCGGCGAGAGCGTGTATCTCGAAATCGCAGCGCTGCGCGCGTTTTACAAGTTTGCCGAGAACGAAAAAATTCTGCCATCGAATCCGGCGGAACATCTTTCGCTGCCGCGCCGATGGAAGCGATTGCCTAAAGCGTTGTCGAATGCTGAAATTAAAAAACTACTCTCGCCAGAACAGCCGGAAACAAAGGAGAATTTGTGCGATCAGGCGATTTTGGAACTGGCTTATGCTTCCGGTTTGCGGCTGTCGGAATTGAAAAATCTGCGACTGGAGCAACTGCATCTCGACGCCGGCTTCATCAACGTCATCGGCAAAGGCAACAAGGAGCGCGTGGTGCCGGTCGGGAAAACGGCGGTGGCGGCGCTGAACCGTTTTATTGAGTCCGAAGGCGGGCGGCGAAAGTTCGTCAACGCCAAATCACCGGCCAATGTTTTTCTGACGAAGCGCGGCACGCCGTTCGCTTCGGTCACGCTGTGGCTGCGCATTAAAAATCGGGTTCGCCGGTCGGGCATTGAGCGCAACATCACGCCGCACATGTTGCGGCATAGTTTCGCGACGCATCTGCTGGAACACGGCGCAGATTTGCGGGTGATCCAGGAATTGCTCGGCCACGCGAATATCGGAACGACGGAGGTTTACACGCACGTTGCGGGGAACAAGCTGCGGGAGATTCACCGGAAGTTTCATCCCCGGGCGTGAATGTTATGTGTGAATTTTCTCACACCTTACGCAGCGCCGGCAGCTCACTCAAAATCGTAGATGGTCGCCTTCGAACAGACGCGCTTGAAAACTTTTTCGACGAACTCGAGGTGCTGCGGGTGGATTTGATAGGCTTGTTCCGCGGCTTTGCTGGGGAAAATCAGATTCAGCGCGACTTGGTAGCTTTGATCCACGACGGCGCGCGGGCTGGGTGACATTTTGCCGACGTGAAATTGGAGCACGCCGGGAATTTGTTTGAGGTATTTATTCGCACCGGCGATGAGTTCGTCGGTGGCATTGGGTTGTGCTGGGTTGGTCCAAAAAATGACAATGTGTGAAAACATGATGCTTTTATTGAAGCGCAAATGGGTTCAATCGCAAAGCAGAATGTGCCCACGCCGAAAGGCTCAACGCCGCCGGTCAAAATATTTTGGTGGTTCGGAAGCCGCGCGTTTTCTGATGGTGCCGGCTTTTCCGATTTGCAGGATGACTTGCTTTCTGTGCCGCTCCAATCCATGATATTCTTGAATACCAACCCCGCGTGTCGGGGCTTTTTTTATATGACCAATAATTCCGATCTCGACCTTAACTTGGAGAATCTCTTCCAACCCGCATGGGCACAGGGAAAAGCTGAATCCAATAAATTTGCAAAATTCACCGGCAATGAAGGCGTCAAGCCTGAGCGCCATTTCAGCGGCAAGCCCGGCGAACGCCGTGCCCCGCGCCGGGATGGCCCAAGCGGTGCCGGCGGTGGCGAACGTCGCGGTGGTGCGCCGCGCGCTGGCGGTGCAAAATTTGGTGACAACCGGGGTGGCCCGCGCCGGGATGATTTCCGGGACGAGCGCCGTGAGCGCCCGGCACCGCCCGCGCCGTTGCCGGAATTGAATGTCGCTTTCATCCCGGAAGAAAAAGGCGTGGAACAACTCGCACGGCAAATCAAAGTGACCGGACGGGCGTATCCGTTGTTCCAAATCGCGCTGCTGATTTTGGACAAGGCGGAACGCTATTCTGTGCAGTTGACCGCGAAGAAAAAAGACGGCGTTGCGCTCGATAAAATCTTTGTCTGCGCCTTGGATGATTCACCGTGGACAAGTGAAGAAGAGGCGGTGGCACACGTGCTGAAAAATCATTTCGCTACGTTTTATCAGGCCGAACGCACGGCCACGGAACCGCCGAAGGGTGTTTATACCTTTGTGGCCCAATGCGGCATGAGCGGAGCGATTCTCGGGCCGCCGAACAATCACGACTACCAAAATCAATTGCGCAAACTGCATACGGAAAAGTTTTCGCGGATGCCGTTCGACATGTTCAAGGCGCGCGTGAAAATTGTGAAGGACGAGGCCATCGTAAAAAAATGGATCGAGGAGCAAAGTTTCAAAACGGAATTCATCTGCCTCAACGTGCCGGAACCGCTCACACTGCCTTCGATGGAAGAAGTGGAAAAGCATTTCCGCGCCACGCACAAGGATAGCATCATCAAGCCCGTTGAAGCACATATCGTCGCCGGTTTGCCGAGTCGCAGTTTGAAGTGCGGCGGCTTGCAACGGCTCATCCGTCAAGAATGGGAGCATCAAAAGTATTTTCCGCTGCCCATCGCAACCAAGTTAAGCCAGCAGTTCGCGCATCACGGCCTGTCGTTTTTCAAGGTCAATAAAACCGTCACCCACGTCAGCGTGGCACGGCCGCAGTATCTCGACATCGAGAGCAACCCGGTGTCCGACGGCATCCGGCGCATCGTGGAATTCATCAACGCGACGCCAAAATGCACGCGCAAGAAATTGATCGAAGCGCTCGCACCGACACCGAAGGTGGTTCCCGTCGTGGCCGTTCCCGAGCCAATCGTCGTGGGCGAGGGCACCGAAAAACCAGCCGAACCGGCCAAGCCTCAGGCGCCCGCACCCACCGCCGAACAGACCGCCGTGATGGTGGATTTGCATTGGCTCATTCATCAGGGCGCCGTATTGGAATTTGCCGATGGGCGCATGGAAACAGCAAAAAAGCCGGCGGCCAAACCGGCTAAAGCTGAAAAAAAACCTGAAGAAAAACCCGCCGGGGAAATCGCCGCAACGCCGGAAGCCGTGGCCTCCGAGCCAACGGGCGACTCACCCGCCAGCGACGTAAACCAACCGGAAATTAATTCGGCGGAGTAATTAAATTGAATCAAAAAAACGCGCCGTCAACTTTTTGACGGCGCGTTTTCTGTCCTCTTTTTGGCCACTAATTATTTTTTTTAGTGTTTCGGTTGACTTTGTTTTTAATTGGACGAGCATTGCCCAGTCAGTATTTGAACCAATGAAAACCATTCTGGTTTTATCTCCGTATCCTATTTTCGCCGAGACTGTTCAATCAGGTTTGGACCCGGCATCCGTCCGCGTGATTCATCGGCTAAGCGCAAATGAATGCGAGCCACTATTGGTTCACGGACTCGTAACCGCGTGCATCCTCGACGCGGATTTGCTCGGCGTGGAAAGCGTGTGGGTCATAGAAACCCTGCGCCGCTTCAATGCGAAGGTTCCGCTGATCGCTTTTACAGAAAAAAACAGCCCGGAATGGGAAGAAGAAGTTTTTTTGCGTGGCGTCACGCAGGTGCTACCGAAGCCGGTGCGCGCCCGTTTGTTAAATTCCATTTTAGAGCGACTCGGCGTTCCAACGCCAGCCGTGGGACTGCCTCAGTTTGAAGGCGGCAGCACGACGATTTTTCGTAACCCGGCGACTGAGCTGGCCAACGCTCCGCGCGCGGTCAACGTCTCGCAAACTCTGGATGTCATCCGCAATTTTTCATCCATTCTTACCCACTCGCTGAATGCCGAGGGCATGTTGCAGCAGTTCCTCCAGTTTCTGCGCGAGATGCTGAGCGTGAACCGGGCGGCCATTTTTTTGAACCGTCCCGATGCGACCCTGGCAGAAAATATTTCTCCGCCCGACACGCGCACGCTGCGCTCGGTGGCATCCATTGGGCTAACGAGTGGCCTACTCGAACATTTTTCCATCTCCCTCGACTCCGGACTAGGCGCTCTAGTCAGTCGGCTGGGCCGGATCGTGCGTCGGGACAGTCCGGAAATAATGGCGAACCCCGCGGCCCTGAAAGAATTTGAGATGCTCGGCGTGCAGGTCGCCATGCCCATCACCAGTCGCGACAGTCTCGTCGGCGTGGCGGTCTTTGATGGCCGCGTGACCGGTGAATCGCTTGTCAATTCCGAGCTGGAACTGATTTTCCGCCTACTGGAACAAGTCGGGCTCGCACTGCGCAACATCTCGTTGCACGATCAGCTTTCCGGCAATCACGAATTGCTCGCCGGCGTCCTGCGCGAATTGAGCAGCGCCTGCGTCGTGGTCGGGCGCGACCTGAAAATTCTCCACGCGAACAAGGCCGCGCGCCGCCACTTCGGGCGCAAAAACGAACGCACCGGCGGATTTGACTTCACTGATTTACCGCACGCACTCGGTGCAAAAATTTATCAAGTGCTCAAGACCGGCGCCGCGTTGGAACCGTTCCGCTTCGAGCCGGAAAATTCTCCCGGCACCGTTTACAGCATCAGTATTGCGCCGTTCCGGCACGACAATTCCGCATCGCCAAGTTCCATTTTACTGACCGCCGACGATCTTTCTCAAAGCGAACAACTCAACCGTCTGCAAATCGAGACGGCAAATCTGCGCCTCATCCGCAACATGGCCGATCGCCTCGCGCACGAGATCGGCAACGCGATGGTGCCGCTCTCCACGCACCAGCAGTTGCTTGCCGAACAGTTTGATGATCGCGAATTCCGCAAGTCACTTGACCAGGCCATGAGCGACGGCGTGAAGCGCGTCACCCGGCTCGTCAGCCAGATGCGTTTTCTCGCCCGCGACGGCCAGATCAAAACCGAAACTTTTCCCGCTGAAAAATTAATGGAAGAAGCGTATCAAGAAGCCGTGCGCCAGCAGCCCATCAAAGGCGCGCAGATGAAAATTGATAACGGCGGACACCCCAGCATCCTCACCGGCGACCGTTCCGCCCTCAAGCACGCGTTTTCCGAAATCATGCTCAACGCACTTCAAGCCAATCCGAAATCGCCGCACATCGGCGTGAAATTGATGACGGACGACGGCACGCACGCCGTGACCATTGAAGTGGCCGACAGCGGCGCGGGCTTCAGCGCCGAGACCGCTAAAAAAGTTCCTGCTCCATTTTACACCACGCGCAACATCGGCCTCGGCCTCGGTTTATCCGTCAGCCAGAAAATCATCGAGACTCACCACGGCCGATTGGAGATCGTTCCTGCCCCCGCCGGTCTCGTCCGCGTCTCGCTGCCGAATGAAAAAGCGGTGAATTGATTGGCGAGTTAACCAACTGTTAGGCGGCTTACGTTATGTGGACTTGTCCTAAATGCGATGAGCAGATAGAAGACCAGTTTAATTCATGCTGGAAGTGCGCCATTGAGCCAGGCGAACCAACCATCAAGTGTTTCAAGTGTGGCGGGAAAGAGATTGTCAAAGGTGAGATTACGGTTTCCGGAAAAGGAAAAGGCGGGCTTTTTTCATTTAATATTTTCCAGCCAGATACACTTCGCTTTTTGACCTTGACCCTGACCAACGGCACTAAACTTGAGACGCATAGTTATGCGTGCCTTAACTGCGGCACGGTCTGGTCACAGGCCGATGTCGATGCGCTCCGGGAGTTTATACGAAAGCATTGCTAGAATGAGAAGGCAGACAATGGGCGCGATGTCACGTTCGGTTTATTGCACCTTCAATTCGTAACGCCGCTTCGTAGTCACCAGCCTTGTCCGCGCAGAAAAAGCTCGCGAAAGATTTTTAGAATCCATCACCGCTGATTTTTCCCCGGACGTCAGCACGCGGCCAGCCTTCAAAATCAAAACGTGCGAAAACACTGGCATGATTTCCTCCACATGATGCGTGACCAAAATCAGCTTCGGCGAATTTTTCTGCGCACCGAGCCGCTGGATGAATTGCAAAAAATGTTCGCGCGCCGCCGGGTCAAGTCCCGTGCACGGCTCATCCAAAATCAGCACGCGCGGATTCGCCATCAATGCGCGGCCAATCAATACGCGCTGCCGTTCGCCCTGCGACAACACGCGCCACGGACGCGCCGCCAGATATTCGCACTCAACCGACCGCAATAATTTCAGCGCCCGCGCTTTTTCGCTGCGCGTCACGCGCCCCCAAAAATCAATCATCGCGTATTTGCCGCTCGCCACGGTTTCCAGCGCCGGTTCCTCCTCCGCCATCATCTGCCGCACCGACGAACTGACGAGGCCGATTTTTTTTCGCAACTCACGCCAGTCGGATTCGCCATAAGTTTTGCCAAGCAATGAGATTTCCCCGCTCGTGGGCATCAAATAACCCGTGAGCGCGCTCAGCAAAGATGTTTTTCCAGAACCGTTCGCGCCGAGCATCGCCCAATGTTCACCGCGCGCCACGCACCAATTCACGTCATCAAGAATCACCGTGCCATCGCGCACGATGCGGAGATTTGAAATTTTTAGAATGGGCTTTTCCAGCTTCATGCGCGCCATTTTTACCACCGAGGCACCAAAATGCAAAAAGGGTTTTCCGTCCAAGTTCATTGACTATTTTTCCCTTCGTGTCTTCGTGCCTTGGTGGTTCCTCTCCGCCTCACAGTTTTTGTATCTCCGCCCACAGCGGCTCCAAATCATCGTCGGCCAGGGCCATCTTTTTGATCTCCACTTTGCCGCCGATGCGCATCGCCCGGAAAAACCATTCGCGCGCGCGATCAAGATCTTTCATCTGGCAGGCATAGCACGCGAGGTTATAGGCGATGACAGATTCTTCAGGAAATTTTTTCACCGCCACTGACAGCACGCCCCACGCAGCCACCAACCCGCCAACATGCGCGCGGCGCAGAGCATACGCGCGATGCAGCCAGGCGCCGGGATTGACGGGGTCGGCGCGGATTTCCATATCCGCAATTTCCAGCGCCTCCTCCCAATTTTTTTCGTGCGCCGCCACCTGCCAGCGCGCTTCCAGTGCCAACGGATGGCTGATATTCGTCAGTGAAATATTGGTGATCTCATCCTTCGCCTCCGCCACCATGCCCAAACCAAGCCACCCCAGCACGGCGGCGACGTGATGGCTGTCAGGTGGTTGAAGTTCTTTCACGGCGCACGATTTTATCTTTGCCCCGGCGAATTGAAACCGCGAAATGCGGGAAACTTTTTACCAGTTTTTTGGCAAGCTTGAATCGCACTGGCATTTTCTCGAATAAAAGTTTATTGGTTATTCAATATGAAAAAAATCGCATCTCTTTTTCTGGTTCTGGCCGGCGCATTTTCGCTCCACGCCAAAATTGTCACCTCCACCATCGAATACAAATCGGGCGACACCACGCTCGAAGGTTACCTCGCCTACGACGATTCGGTTTCCGGCAAACGCCCCGGCGTGCTCGTCGTGCATCAGTGGATGGGCCTGACCGACTACGAGAAGCATCGCGCGGAACAACTTGCCGGGCTCGGCTACGTCGCGTTTTGCGCGGACATTTACGGCAAAGGCATTCGCCCCGCTGATACCAAAGCCGCCGGTGCCGAGGCGACGAAATATAAAACCGATCGCGCGTTGCTCCGCCAACGCGTGAACGCCGGACTGGACGAACTGAAGAAAAATGAATTCGTGGACATCGCGCGCGTCGGGGCCGTTGGTTATTGTTTCGGCGGCACGACGGTGATCGAACTCGCTCGCAGCGGCGCGGATATTCAGGGCATTGTCAGTTTCCACGGCGGACTCGATTCGCCCACGCCGGCTGATGGCAAGAACATCAAATGCAAAGTTCTCGTCTGCCACGGCGCGGATGATCCGTTTGAAAAAGCGGAAGATCTTGCTGCGTTTGAAAACGAAATGCGCGATGCAAAAGTGGATTGGACGCTGATCAAATTCGGCGGTGCCGTCCACAGCTTCACGCAACCGATGGCGGGCAGCGACAATTCCAAAGGCGCGGCCTACAATGAAAAAGCCGACCGCCGTTCCTGGGCCGCGATGAAAATGTTCTTCGGTGGAATTTTCCAAAACTAATTTTCTGGCCACTGATTGAACACGGATGAAACACGGATTTTATTTCCGTGTTCAATCCGTGTTTCATCCGTGGCTAATAAATATTTATGCGCATCACCGGCGGCAACGCGGCTCGGCGGATTCTGAAAGTTCCCAAAGGGCTCGACGTCCGTCCCACTCCTGATCTCGTCAAACAAGCGGTCTTCAATTCGCTCGGCGAGCGCGTCGTGGGCGCGCGCGTTTTAGAACTGTTCGCCGGCAGCGGCGCGTTGAGTCTGGAATGTTTGAGCCGGGGCGCGGCGGGTGTGTTGTGCATTGAGAAGTCGCATCGTCACGCGGAATTCATCCGCAGCAATGCGGTCGCGGCGGGCTATGGCGAAATTTTGGAGACGCGCACCCAAGATGTTTTTCCCGCGATGAAGCAACTGGCCGAAAGCGGAAAACAATTTGATCTCATCCTCGCCGATCCGCCTTACGGTGAAAAAAATGTTAACCGCCGCTCGCAATCCTTCGCCCAACAACTGCTCGATGATCCGACGTTACCGAAGCTGCTCGCCCCCGGCGGACGTTTCATGCTCGGCCACACGAAACGCGACACGCTGGAAATTGTCACGCCGTGGACGGAAGTAAAAATGCTCAAGCACGGCGACACCGTGATGCGTTTTTTTGAAGTTGAGCCACGCAAGGAAGCGTGAGTTGGCGTTCACGCTTTAGCGTGTGCGGGGAACAACTGAAGGTTGAACTCCAACTAGCGACGCCGTCCACCCGGCGAGAAGGAGTAGCCGCCGTGGACGCGGCCGCCGCGCACTTTGCCGGGGAACCCGCCCGCCGCTGCGCCGGGTTTTGATTCTTCAAACAACGCGGTGTAGCGGTATTCAAAATTTTCCAATTTCACGCGCGGAATTTTCTGGCTGATGAATCGTTCGATGGAGAAAACGTGCGGGGCATCTTCGGCGACCATGATGGTGAACGCGTCGCCCGTCGCGGCGGCGCGACCGGTGCGGCCGATGCGGTGGATGTAATCTTCGGGATGCTGCGGCACATCGTAGTTCACGACGTGGCTCACGTCGGCGATGTCCAGTCCGCGCGCGGCGATGTCCGTGGCGACGAGCACTTCAAATTTGCCATCGCGAAAACCTTGCAGCGCCTGCTCACGTTCGCGCTGTGTGCGGTTGGAGTGTAAAACGGCGACGGCGTGATTCGCGCGCTTGAGCGTGGTGGCGACGCGATCCGCGCCGTGTTTCGTGCGACAGAAAACGATAACGGAATCGTAGTTCACGCGGTTCAGCAATTCGAGCAGCAGGTCGGTTTTTTGCGAATCGGAAACGGGATAGATGACGTGCTTCACCGATTCCGCAGGTGTGCGGCGCGCACCGATTTCAATCGTCTCCGGCTCGTGCATGGCCCATTGGATAAGCGTTTCGATCGCGGGCGGAACGGTAGCGGAGAACAGCGCGCTGTGGCGTTTGCGTGGACATTTTTCCACGAGGCGGCGAACGTCGGGAAGGAATCCCATGTCGAGCATGCGGTCGGCTTCGTCGAGGACGAGAAATTCCACTTTGTCCAAACGCAACGTGCCTTGTTCGAGATGATCGAGCAAACGTCCGGGCGTGGCGACGACGATGTCCGCGCCGGCTTTCAATTCATCGTTCTGTTTGCCGTAACCCACGCCGCCGAAGACGACGGTGACTTTGAGATTCGTGAACCGCGCGTAATCGCGGATGGCGGTCTCGACCTGCGCGGCGAGCTCGCGCGTCGGTTCGAGGATGAGCACGCGCGGGCCGACGGGATTGTGCACGCCAAGCTTGGAAAGAATTGGGAGCGCGAACGCGGCGGTCTTGCCGGTGCCGGTCTGTGCGCTGCCGATAACGTCTTTGCCGGACAGCACGAGCGGAATGGCGCGGAGCTGGATCGGCGTCGGTTCGCTGTAACCCATCGCCTTGACGCCTTCCAAAATCTTGTCGGAAAGGCCGAGAGCAGAAAAACTCATATCAGTAGATTCTATCAGGAAAATCGCGGTGCGGAAGCAAATTGAATCACTGGAGCGCTGGCCAACAGCGGGGTGGTGGCGGTTTTCGCGCTGCGAAAACCAGTGCCGCGTGCAGCGGCGCAATGCCTTTACGAATGCGGATGATTGTCGTGCGTCCGTTCCCCCCCGCTGCTGCGCGGGCGGAGTTCTCGCAGCGCGAGAACTTCCACCATTAAGGGGCAGCGCCCTCCCTGCGCTCTCGGTGCGGACGGCGGATTGCTTTTCGCGTCGCGTCGTAAGAAAATGTCCGCGCCAAAAATGAATCACGCCTCCGAACTCATCGCCGCCGCGCAGGAACTTTCCGCACAGGTTGGGCGGTTGAAATTTTCCGCGCCGGTCACGCACATTTATAATCCGCTTGATTATGCTTGGCAGGCGCACGAGGAATTTTTGTCGCGGTTTGGCGATGGCCGCAAGCGCGTCCTGTTTCTCGGCATGAATCCAGGGCCGTTCGGCATGGCGCAGATCGGAATTCCGTTCGGCGAAATCGCGGCGGCGCGCGACTGGCTGAAGATCACCGCGCCCATAAAAAAGCCCGCGAACGAACATCCCAAACGTCCGATTCAGGGCTGGGAATGCACGCGTTCCGAAGTGAGCGGACGGCGATTGTGGAAACTTTTTTTCGAGCGCTTCGGCACGCCGGAGAAATTTTTTGCCGAACATTTTGTGGCGAATTTTTGTCCGCTCGCTTTTCTCTCGGAGACCGGCAGCAACGTGACGCCCGATAAAATTTCCAAATCGGAACGCGCGCGACTGGAAAAATTTTGCGACGAACATCTGCGACGGGTTTTGGAAATTCTCGAACCGGAATGGCTCATCGGCATCGGCGCGTTTGCACGCAAGCAAGGCGAACTGGCGGCGGCGGGAACGAACATTCGCGTCGGGCAAATCCTCCATCCGAGTCCCGCCAGCCCGAAAGCGAACCGCCACGATTGGGGCCAGACGGCGACGCAAGAACTCGTGGCGCTGGGTGTCTGGAAATAATTTTCGGTTGGCCAACATTTTTATTTCCCAGGGGGTTTCTTCGCAACTTAAGGTTTCCGCTTGAAAGTCCCGATGGCACCGGTAGTCTCGCGCGATGCGTTGGCAAACTAGTTTCTTCATCATCATGGCCGCAACTCTCGCCGCTTGCAGCACCGTCAAAAAAAGTTGCTGCACCAGCTCTGATCTGTTCACGGATTTTCAAAACCGCGCGGCGAAATTTAATTCCGTCGTCACGCTGCCGCACTTCGAGACGACCCCGGAAGAAATCTCCGCCACCGCGAATACCACCATCGCCGCCGGCAACACGGCACTCGACCTGATCGGCAAATTGAGCGCGGGCGAGGTCACGTTTGCCAACACCATCGTGGCGCTCGACGACATGAATTTCCAGGTTGGTCTCGCGAGCGAACGCCTTGGCCTGATTGAACAAACCAGCACCAACGCCGCTGTGCGTGATGCCGCAACCGAGGCGCTGAAAAAACTTTCCGAGTGGGGCGTGGGCGTGGATTATCGCGAGGACGTTTATCGCGCGCTCAAGGCTTTTGCGGCCACGAATCCGCAGTTGAACGGCGAGGATAAAAAACTTTTTGCGGAGACCATGCGTGATTATCGCCGTGCCGGTTTGGAACTTCCCAAGGCGGAACGCGACGAGGTGGAAAAATTGCGCAAGGAATTGACCGGGCTGGAAACGGATTACGACAACAACGTCACCAAGGCAGTGAAGACGGTGAAGTTCACGCGCGCGGAACTCGCGGGTGTGCCGGATGATTTTCTCGCGCAGGTCAAAACGGGCGATGACGAGTATTCTGTGAAGGCCAATGTGACGTGGCATTACTTGAGCCTGATGGACAACTGCTCGGTCGAAGCGACGCGAAAAAAATTCATCGCGGAACACGACAACCTCGCGCGCGAAGCGAATATTCCGTTGCTCCAAAAAATTCTCGGACTGCGCGACAGCATCGCCAAAAAACTTGGCTACGCGAATTTTGCGGATCTGACGACGGAAGTAAAAATGGTCAAGAACGGCGGGGCGGCCGTGAAGTTTCTGGAAGATTTGAAAACCGGTTTGCAGCCCAAGTTTGCCGCCGAGCTGGGAGAATTTCGGCAGATGAAAGTCAAGCAGACCGGCGATGCGAACGCGCAGATTTTCATCTGGGACTGGCGCTATTTTTCCAACCAGTTGAAGAAGGAAAAATACAATGTGGACGCGGAGCAGTTGCGCGTTTATTTCCCGTATCAGCGAGTGTTGGACGGGATGTTCGCGATCTATCAGCGCATCTTCGGATTGAAATTTGAGAAGCTGGACGCGCCTTACAAATGGATCGGCGACTTGCAGCTTTACGCCGTGAGCGACGCCAAAACCGGCGAGCCGATGGGGATGTTTTATCTCGATATGTTTCCGCGCGACGGGAAATACAATCACTTCGCGCAATTCGGAATCGTCGCCGGAAAAAAATTGCCGGACGGAAAATATCAGCGGCCCGTCTGCTGCCTCGTCTGCAATTTTCCCGCGCCGACAGCGGATCATCCGTCACTCATGTCGCACGATGACGTGGAAACTGTTTTCCATGAGTTCGGCCACGCGATGCACACGATTTTGACGCGGGCGAAATACGCGCGCTTCTCCGGCACGAGCGTGCCGCGCGATTTCGTCGAAGCCCCGTCGCAGATGCTAGAGAATTGGCCGTGGGACAAAACGGTTTTGGACAGCTTCGCCGCTGATTACCGCGATCCGTCAAAAAAAATTCCGGCGGAAATTCTCGCGCAACTCAAGACGGCACGCCTCGCGACGGAAGGTGTGCGTTATCGGCGGCAGCTTTCATTCGCGCTCATGGATCTCGCGCTGCACTCGCAAATCACCGCGACGAATTTGG
This sequence comes from Limisphaerales bacterium, assembly GCA_025362675.1. Classification (GTDB taxonomy): domain Bacteria; phylum Verrucomicrobiota; class Verrucomicrobiia; order Limisphaerales; family UBA11358; genus UBA11358. Next base: position 33,721 of record JANYFN010000063.1, read on the forward strand.
AAACCGCACTGGCGCTCTCGAACGAAAAACTTGGCGACGTGTTTTTGCCCATGCTGCCGGACACAGCGTTTATTGCGTATTTCGGCCACATCATCGGCTACGGCGCGGGCTACTACGGCTACGCTTGGGCGGATGCCATTGCCGCCGACATGGCAACGGTGTTTGAAAAATCTCCCGGCGGTTATTTCGATGAAAATGTCGGGATGCGTTTGCGGAAAGAAATTTACGAGGTGGGTGATTCGCGCGACGTGAATGAATCCATCGAAAAATTTCTTGGCCGCCCGCGTTCAATCGAGCCGTTTCTCAAACGGATTGGCGTGCAATAAGAATCCGGTAAACAAACGCCCGGATCTGCCGATAGTGGGTGGTAATGGGCCGATCAAAGCACGTTTATTGGGTTTGCGGGTTATCCGCGCTGATTCTTGGGTTTGATTTTTTTTGCTGGCACCGCATCGCCGAGCAGATCACGTCCAAAAATTATTTGGTGGTCACCGGCCGGGTGACCCATGTGCAAACAACCAGTCAGGCCACCAATTTCTGGGGCGAAACGACTTCGTTCAGCTACGGCTTCCGCGTCAATGGCAAGGGTTATGTGGGAAATATCTACCGCTATATCGAGCCGACGACGCCCGCTGAGATCGCCGCCAAACTGTCGGTCGGGAAAGACATTAGCGTTTTCTACAACCCCGATAATCCCGCCGACGCCATCCTTGCCCGCGAACTGCTTGATGATGACTATGTCAAAATGTTGCAGCTCGTCTTCTTGAATCTGATGCTGTTTTCTTTTTTGGGGTTATGGTCGCGCTGGCGGGTGCGCATGGTTTTTCCTGCCCACGAAATCTGGCAAAGCTGATTGCCGACGGAGAAAATCTTTCTGCACATCGCCCTTTTCTCGAAGGGACGACTTCTTTAAGCTGCGCGCAGGAATTTTTCATGTCGTCCAATTCAACCAGCCGCTGGCCGAAGCAGATCAAGTATATCATCGGCAACGAGGCGTGCGAACGCTTCAGTTACTACGGCATGAAGGGCATTCTCGCCGGCTACATCAGCGGCACGTTGCTCGCGGGCGGACTCGGCCGGACGGAGGATTATGCCACGACGATCATCTCGCTGTTCACGTCCGTGAATTATTTCACGCCGCTCATCGGCGCGTGGCTTTCGGATAAAATTCTGGGGCGCTACAAAACTATTTTCTGGGTCTCGCTCCTGTATTGCCTCGGCCACGGCACGCTCGCGTGCAGCGATTTTTTCGGACCGGAAGGCAAGCTCAACTGCCTTTTCATCGGCCTCACCATCATCGCGTTTGGTTCCGGCGGCATCAAGCCGTGCGTCTCCGCGTTCATGGGCGAACAGTTCAAACCGGAGCAGTCCCACCTGATGCAGAAAGCCTACGGCGCGTTTTATTGGGCGATCAACTTCGGCTCGTTCTTCTCGTTCCTCGTCGTGCCGTGGGTGAAAAACCATCACGGCTACAGCGCGGCGTTCGGCGTGCCGGGCATTCTGATGGCCATCGCGACCTTCATTTTCTGGCGCGGAAAAAAACTCTACGTCATCGTGCCGACGAATCGCGAGCTGAAACACAACGGTTTTTTCAAAGTGGTTTTCACCACCTTGTTCCAACTGCGGCAGCCGGGGGGGAAATTCTGGGACTGCGCCCGCACGCGCTTTTCGGAAAATGAAGTTACCGCCGCGCGCTCCGTATTCCCGATCATCTTCGTGTTCGCCACCATCCCGATGTTTTGGTCGCTCTACGATCAGACTGGTTCCACCTGGGTCTTGCAGGGATTGAAGATGACGAACGCCAACATCCTCGGCCTCGACGTGGGTGGCGAGCAGATGCAATCCCTCAACGCCCTGCTGATCTTGCTTTTCGTGCCGGTCTTCACACTGTTCATTTATCCGCTCATGGGCCGGTTCGCCTCGCCGCTCAAGCGCATCAGCTACGGCTTGTTTCTCGCGGCCGTCTCCTTCGTGATTGTGGCGTGGCTGCAAAAACGGCTCGAAGCGGGCGAACCTTTGAGTGTGCTGTGGCAGACTTGGCCGTATGTCGTCGTGACTGCCGCCGAGGTGCTCGTCTCCACGACCGGACTGGAGTTCGCGTTCCGCGAGGCTGCGCCGGAAATGAAAAGCATGATCATGAGTTTCTGGCTGCTGACCATCGCCGCCGGCAGTTTTTTCACCGCACTGCTCACCACCGTGCTGGCCCGCCTCACGCCCGCCGCGAACGCCGGTTCCGCCTCCGTGAGCAGCGAGCGTTTCATGCTCTACGCGTGGATGATGTTTGGCGTCGCGATTCTGTTCAGCCTCATCGCCAGCACCTATCATTATCGCGATAAAACAGCGGCCTCAGGAAAATAGCCCGCTGGTTTTATTCTGTGTCCCAGTGCAATCTTCCTGCATGGTTCCGCCGTAAAAAATTAAGGCAATCGGGATGCGCCGAAATGCACGCTGATTTGAGACTGCTAAAAAAATCCAAGAAAAAAATGTGGCGAAAAATCAAGTGGTGCCCTCTAACAGACTATCTGCGAACCCATTTCAGCAAACAAAATGTCTCTGATGAGCTTTGAAATTGGGTATCCCCACCCCTGTCCCCACGGTGGGGATAGGGTGCTTCATCCGACCGTTCTGTGTTTACTGGTGTTTTCGTCGGTTTCGCCGTCAGGCTCCACCCCCGAATACGGTCGGTTTTTAACGGCTCGCGCGTCACCCTAATCGGGATGCCGCGCTCGCCGAAAACCTCCCTCATCGCTCACGCGAACACGAGTTCAGCGCCGGACGGGTTTTACGAATAAAAGACAGAAATGTCTTTTACGGTTTTGGACGGGTTGAACGGGTGGGCAGCGGGAGCAGGCTCCCTTGCCCCGGAGACGCGTTAAGACGGGTTTAGGGCAGGAAGACCACCGCCGAAGACTTGAGAGCTTTCTGCGCCGTTCGGGGATGTCCGCCTACGCCCCCGAACCCCCTTCGGCTGGACACACCCTCTCGTCTCGAAACATCCCAAGACTTCGGCGGCAACGGGCGGGCGAGCAGGCGCGGGCTTTCTTGCAAGTATTCAGAAACCCGCCCCCGCTCGCTTGATCCGCCCTACGGGTATTTAGCCGGTTTGACCGCCTTACGGCGGCTCAACCGAGCTTTTCGGGCATATTGGGAACGTTTTTTGAAAACAAACGATTCCAAGCCTAATGGGATTTCGGGGTTATTTATTTTTACATATTTTATTTTCATTTAAGGAGAAATGTCGGAAGTGATTTTCCTAAATTTCATCCTTAAGGCTTTGCAACTCGCAAAAACCCCGAAAATTTAGAAGGCATTCTAAATCAGTAATTTAGAATGATGATTATCCTGCTATCGCGGCCAGTATGGGATTCGGCTGTCGCCTCATGCAAAAGGGTTTATTGCCCCATTGAACTCGCATTCGCTCGTGCTGTTTGTTTTTATCGCGCCCCCCCTTTTTTTTATCGCAGAACCGCACATCGCATCCGTTTCCTGTTCGTTTTGTCGCCGCCCTTTCTTCATTTTACCATCCGGTCAAGGTCGTTCCAGCCCCCGAAAGCTCCGCTTCTCTCCGCTTTCTTCCCGGTCGAAGACGTTCCACCGCGCTCGTTACTCCTTGACTACGGATGCCATTCAGAAAGTGCGGGCGTCTCACGAACGCATCGCGCAAAGGTCGAATCTTATCAACCAACATTTACCACAATGTCATACATCACAGACTTTGAGAGTGAGCTTACCAAAAAGCTCGAAAGTGCCGAGGACACCGCTTCCATCGTCAAATGGATTTCGGAAAAAGTTCTCCAAAGCTACAAGAATGGCATCACCGCAGGGCAAAAAGGCGCGCAGGTGATTCGCAAGGGCGCAAGCCGAAGTCGCAGTTCATTCGGGAAAAAAGCCGAGTAGTCGCGAGGCTTCATTATCAGGTTAAGAAAATGACATGACGCAACCAACTAGCGTAAACCCCGACCCGAAACCGCAATTTTGGCTTGGCAAGTTCGCAATGACGGACGAAGCGAGCCGTGCGCTCGACATGGAAGATGTCTTGATTGCGCTCCGACGCCACCACAATGGCGATTGGGGCGACGTATGTGCCGAGGACAGAGAGGCGAATGAAACGGCTCTCCAACTTGGCGGGCGATTGTTTTCAGTATATCACGATAGCAACGACGTGAAGTTCTGGATTATCACCGAAGCCGACCGAAGCACAACCACTGTGCTTTTGCCGACTGATTATTAAACTAAAAAATCACCATGCCCATTACACAACAAGACATCGAATTGATTGAGCGTGTTATTTACAAGAACGGCGACGACATCGCTATCTCAATGGGACGCTCGTTCGAGCGACTTGAGGAGAAGATTGAGAGTGTCGAGTCTCGCCTTTACGGTCGCATTGCAGACCTTGAAGACAAACTCGAATATCGCATAGACGACAAGTAGCTTGTCGCAGAGAAAACCCCGCCATACGGCGGGGTTTTTTCGTGGCGCAAAATTCGTGTGGGGGGGAGCGATACCCCGTAACCCCCAAACCCCCTATGCCTTGAGGTCGGTTGACCTCCCCCACAGGGGGTTATCGGAATGGCTAAAGCCATGCGTCACAATTCTTGATATAATACGAAAATCAGATTCAGATGAAAAATGTAACAACGACAAAGAAAAGTCCGATCATCATCGCTCTTGAAGTGAATTCCAACGCGGCTGATTCAGGTTGGAAAACAATTATTTTTAACTGCTACTGCCACACATTTAATGAAGTTGTTATGCAGATCATGCGAGCAACACGTTTCACTCGTGAAAAAAGCACAGAAATCACAGAGACCGCCGAAACAACTGGTAGCGCCACCGTATGTGAAGGCGGAAAAGATGATTGCGAAAAAATCGCGCGAATGTTGGGTGGGGTTGGCTTAACCGTTACGGTGAATCAATAATTACAGACTGCTTTTAAGGGCAAAGTTTCCCCTGTTTTGCTACAATAGCCACATGACACGATTGATCGTCATAGTGGTGATTTTGGCTTTAGTGGTGATTGCCATCAAAGTATTTGAGGAATTTTCTCGCAGCCGAAAACCTCGCTTTGAATACCGTCGCAAAGACGCTGTGATGACTGATGCAGAGCGGGAATGCTTTCACGCCCTCGTTTCTGAAATGGGGCTGGATTATTATTTCTTTCCGCAAATACACCTTGACGCAATTGTGCAACCGACCGACGCTCGACAAGACCGGTTTAATGCGTTTCGGCACATCAATCAAAAATCAGTGGATTTTGTCGCTTGTGACAAAAAGGAGATTCGCCCTTTGTTTGCTATTGAGCTTGATGACAAATCACATAATCAGCGGAAACGGATTGAACGGGATAAAGAGGTTGAACGCATTTTGCATGGCGCAGGAATTCCGCTCATCCGTATTGTGAATCGTGGTCGTTTTGAGCCGAAAGAACTTGGCACAATGGTTCAAAAAGGCATAGACGACTATGCCAGAAAATCAATTGCATCGTGAACCTATTTATCCGCAATTAGCATTTTTTAATTTCGTGATAAAATTGGCGTAATGCTCCGCGCCAAGTGCAAACAAACTGGTGAGATCGTTGAAGCGTATTTTTCAGACAAGTCGCAAGCTCCCTTTTATTGCCCCGATTGCGGTGATTTGGTTTTGCTTAAATCCGGCAGAACAAAAGTAAATTATTTCGCTCATGCAAATCCGCTGGCGTGCAAATTTAATAGTGGAGAATCCGAAGATCATGAGTTTTGCAAGATGCAGATTTTTGAGGCGTTAAAAAAGCATCCGTCAGTCAGCAATGTGGCGGTGGAACGTCCGCTCGGAACCAACCGCCCCGACGTGAGCGCCTATATCAATGGCGTTCCGGTCGCCATTGAAATTCAAATCAGTTCCCTATCACTTGAAACCATCATGCACCGAACGATTGAATACGCCCGCAAAGGAATATACGTTCTATGGCTTTTGCAATGGACATCCGAACTCAATTCCCCGCGCTACACACCTCAATTGTGGGAGAAATGGATTCATGCAGCGTATTTTGGACAGGTGTATTACTGGCTTGAGGGATTATTGGTAGCGAGCTACCACTTCGATCCGCATTTGAAATCTGTGCCGAGAAAAACATGGTATTCGGCAAGTGGCAAGAAAATGACCGGAGGCGGATACAGTCACAGGTCGAAACGCTATCGCACGCCAATTCCCGGCAAGACACTGAATATTGTGGCGGATTTTGTTCCTAAAGAGAGATTTTGGTGGGAAGGCAACGGACTTAAAGTTCCCGATGCAAAATTGTTTATTTCTGGCGACATTCATAAATAAATTATTTTTCGACAACCAAAATCCTTTTCGCTAGGCTCGTCCCGCTATGCGACGCTTTCCCGGCAACAAACTGGAACTCGGCATCGTGGACGGCAAAGGCGTTCCCCTCGAAATGACGCCTCAAATGCGTTCTACGCATCTCTACATTTGCGGCTCGACCGGCACCGGCAAGTCGAAAATGCTCGAATCGCTCGTCAGGCAGGACATAAAAAATTGGCACAAGAGCAAATGCGGCGCGCTCATCATTGACCCCCACGGCTCGCTATACAACAGCCTCATCAATTGGATCGCATGGAACGAGCCGTATTTGAAAGACGTTCCGATTGTGCCGATTGATTTACGGCAAAACGATTGGACGATTGCCTACAATGTTTTGCGCCCGCGCACGGTTGCCGACCCCGCTGTTGTTGTGAGTAATTTTGTGCAGGCAATGGCGTATGTCTGGGGCGCGGATGGAACTCAAGGGACTCCCCTGTTTGCGCGTCTGGCAAAAGAAGTCCTTTGGCCGGTGTATGAGAAGAAAATGACGTTAAACGAAGTCAAATATCTGATTGACCGCACCAACAAGCGAATTCGCACCGAACTCACGGAAGGGCTGACAAAGGATTCTGCAAACCAAGGCTGGGAATTTTCCAACAATCTTTCGCCGAAAGATTTTAACACCCAATTTTCCAGCACCGTCAACCGCTTTTACAATTTCCTTGATACCGAAAAACTACGTTTGATGTTCGGCCAAAGCGGAGCATCGCTTGATCTTGGCAAGGCACTTGAGGAGGGGCAAATTATCATCGCCAATCTTTCCACCGAGGGCGCGCGGGTTTCAGAGGAAGACGCATCCCTGTTTGCCACTCTCCTTTTGAGTGACTTATGGACGGCGGCAAAGGAGCGCGGCAAAGGGACGGAGGAAGGCGAAATAAAGCCATTTTATGTTTATGTTGATGAATTTCAAAATTTCGTCACGCCGACGATTGCCAAGAACCTCGACCAAGCGCGCGGCTTTGGGCTTCACTTGACACTCGCCAATCAATTTCCCCGCCAGATTCTCCATGCCGGAGCGAATGGGGCGCAGGTCTATGATTCCGTCATGGCAAACGCCCGGAGCAAAATCGTATTCAGTCTTGAAGGCGAAGAAAATTTGAAGCCG
>JANYFN010000091.1 GCA_025362675.1 Limisphaerales bacterium
GTCCTCGGTCGGATGAAAAATGCACGAGTCGTAACCCGCCACCCAGTCGGGTTCGTTTTGGATGCTGGCCCAGGTGAGGTTCACGCCGTTCGACTGATACGCCTTGATCGAGTCATACCAGTAGTTCGCAAAATTCGTGTAGGCAAAGCTGCCGCTGCTATTGGTGATCAATGTGCCGCCGTTGCCGACCTGTCCGTTACTTTTCAGAAATGCCGGGGGCGACCAGGAGCTCATGTAAATAGGAACGGAATGGCCTTCAATGCGGTTCGCGTTGGAGACAAAATCCGGCGCATCTAGGTCCGGACTATTCGTGTAACGGAACCAATTTCCTAAACGCAGCATGGAGAGGTTCAACCCGGCGAAGGCGTTCGTGTAAATCTCCAGCTTGTAGGGATGACTGCTGACCCAGCCGTTGTAAAAACAGATCGCACCGCCGAGACCTTCGATGGTCTGAAACGTTTTCGTCGCGTCAATGCCCGCGACCGGTGGCGGTGGCGGTGTGCCATCCGTGCCATTGTTCAGATTGGAAACGGTGAACGTATAGCTCGCCGTTCCGAAAACAAATTTATCCAAATCAAGACCATCCTCCCGCGCGCCGATCTGGAATGTCTGCGTCAGATTACCCGCGCTCACGATGAAACCGCCCTGCCCTAGAAACTGCGATAGGTTGATCCATTTCCACATGCCGCTGCCAAGCGTCCCGCCGCCGGTGACGACATCGGTGTTGTTGCTGAATCCATTGCCGCTGATGTTATTGACGAGATTCCAATCGGCATTATTCGTGGGCGATTTTGTGCCAAAGCCATTTCCGTAAAACAGGCTATCGTCATTTGCCCCTCCTGGGCCAACCCGCAGCCGCGCGTAAAGCTGGTAAGTGCCGTTGGTCGGAAACGTGATCGTATAAGTAGCCACCCGGTTTGAAGTTGCAGGATTATTGCCCGCGCCGTTGGAGTTAATGGTGATGTAAGCCGGGCTGGCACTATTGCTCACCGCCCAATCCGAACCGAGCCCGCCGGACTCAGCTTCAAATGTCACCAGCGAGATAGGCGCAGCGAGACCGAACGTTGACATCTGAACTAATAAGACTAGCGCGAAAAAAATCTTATAGAAAATGGCGGAATAATTTCCAGGCGACACCTTGGCCGCCTTTCGGGCTGAGGCTTTTTGAATCCAGCTAATTCCGTCCTCTACCATCTTATATGTCAGCAGCGCCATAGTTTTGTGTCATCAGGGTTTTGCGTTGGCCGTCATACCAAGATAGTCCTCGATATTTTTAATGTGTGCGCTCTAAAAATTTTCCCAGTGCCAGCCCCGCCGGGCGCGGGAAATTTTGCCAGCGATTATCCTTCACACAAACTTCGGAAATTGAGCCGTGCCTGCCCATCAGCAGCTCGTCAATCGAACGGACAAAGGCTATTTGCTTGGCAATCGGGTTCAACCTTTCCATGCTCGAAGTCATTGCACTTTTTGTAACGTGGTTAATTGCGACTGTAAAGCCGCGCTGAAGTCGGTTGCGTCCTGATACCACCAGAGGTCGGTTGATCCTAACGCGCCAGGATAGTTGTTCAAATGATACATTTTCTCGAACTTGATCCATTGCGCCGAGCCATCAGCAAACACTTCATTGCCGCCGGCGGGAAGTGAGGTCTTGGCCGGATGCGGCGGCACAACGCCATATTCAATGTAAGATGTGCCGCTGGCGGGCGTGACCATGCCGCCCGCCCATTTCTGGCCTACGATCTTGGCATTGAGATCTGCGCCCAGCACCCAGTAGGGTTTTGCATTCGCAAGTTTGACGGGGCTATGAGCCTCACCCGCCGGCCCGTAGGACCAAGTGGTGATGCCGCCCATGTATTCATAGCCCAAAATGTATTGGTCGTTGCCGCCATCGTAATAGGGCAATCCCAACGGACGGTTCGGACAACTCCAGACCGTTTGCGCCGTGCTCCCGTTTTGAACCCGCAAGTAAGAGTTGATATTTGTGATGATCGCAGCGTTGATCGCCAACTGCACAAAGACGCCGCCGCCGCCGCCCAGATTTTTATTGGCCGGCGGAACTTTGTCTTGGTAATCGCCGGCATAGATGGTCGCGCCGAGACCGATTTGCCTGAGGTTGCCCAAGCACTGAATCCGCTTGGCGCGCTCCTTGGCACTTGCCAGCGCCGGTAGCAGCATCGCCGCCAGGATGGCGATGATGGCGATGACGACGAGCAATTCGATCAGCGTGAAAGCGAAAGATTTTGACGGTTTTGAGTTCATTAATAACTGGGAGATAACATTTTTGAAATTGATGCGCGGCTACTCAATAAAAGTTGTAATAGTTGCCGTAGTAGCGCATCTGGATTTCCGACGCCTTGTGCGTTTCAACATGGCCCTCACCAAATAATAGATTGATGGATTTTATGTGACCATTGAACGGATGGCCTTCGCCGGCATCAGTCAGCAGCGCACTATTTTGAGTCGCGGAACGATCCGTTAGAATCGGTTGGATCGACACCTGTTTGTCCGTCAAACTCGTGGGCCAGTTATTCACATTTCCCGGAGAGACCGGATAGATCGTGGTTCCATTTGGATTAAGCCGCGGCACCCACCAGGCGTGATAGCACACTGCAAAACCGTAGCCTTGCCGGGTCACCGCGCGGATCAAATCGCTCAATGAACTCAACGTGTGACCACCTCCCGCCGCCGTTACACACCAGGCATTATCTGCTTCAAAATTTCCGGGTCGCGTCGGGCAATACCACATCGGCACCGTCATCCCGAGTGGGCCTAAATTAGTTATCAAATTTGGGCTGATATCCCATGTGTTATTCCCTACGCTCGGGACAAAAGTTGGGAACCTGCCCCGTGAATCCTCGTTCGCATACAACGTCACTGCCAGTCCCCACTGCCGATAATTCGAGGTGCAATTAATGGTCTTGGCGCGGAACTTGGCGGCGGCCAACACCGGGAGTAACATTGCCGCCAAGATGGCAATGATGGCAATCACCACCAGCAGCTCGATCAAAGTAAACCCACGGAAACAGAACCGTCCCCATTGCAAATTTTTGGAAACATACTTTGTCATGGTTGCAAATCAGTTCATTCCCGAGCCAAAGAATTCAATAGAAGAAACCTACGCCGCCCGCCTGGTTATCATCCAGCCAGACACATTTGACTTGCGACTTGTTGTGGCTTTCGACGTGACCGTCCGCATAGAGAGCATTGACCGATTTGAGCTGTCCGCTGGATACATGCCCGGAATATTTGTGGGCGTTCGGGTTGACCATATTATTCACCCCTTTAATATTGATGTGATTGACATTCGCATCACCGATGGTGCCATACCCAGATAGACAAGTATCGGAAAGCCAAGGGACGTGTTGGCTGGCGACATCTGTCGTTTTTTTAGGAAAACCGTAGAGCGCGGGATCCGTGTTGGGGAGAATATAATTCGGGCTTGGCACCTGAGCAGGCCCCAAACCGCGACTGACCCAAATATTGTGATTCGCTACGGATACCCCGCCGACCAAATGAGCCATGTAGTTGGTAACATCAGTCAATGTGACGATTGGTTTATTACCGTTAACCACCACGGCCGCCGCAATTTCCTCAGGTCGGGCCGGACAGAACCACATGCCCGCAGTCAAACCATAATTGCCCATCACCGCCACAAAATTTCCACCGACATCCCAAGGGTTACCGGCTCCTCCGCCCATCATCGCCGAATCCGATCCGGGCAGAAAATCTTTGAATTCATTAGAATACATCGCATTCAGGATGGACCATTGATGGTAATTAGAAGTGCAGTTGGTGATCTTGGCGCGAAACTTGGCTGACGCCAGCGCGGGCAGCAACATCGCCGCGAGGATGGCTATAATGGCAATGACCACCAACAGTTCGATCAATGTAAAACCAGAGTGAGTCTGATCCTTCTCCCGATGCAAGACTGTCCTTGTCATAAAAATAATATAATGAGGGCCACCGTAACCACACATTTGCTACGGTGGCCCATGGTTGACGACTAATTCACGGATAGACCATACGATAGAAGACCGAGGCATTAGCAGGAGCAACGCTGGTGGTGTAAGTGTTGCTAGCGGCGGTTCCGGGGATGGTGACCCAGTTGGTGCCGAGGCCATTGGCGAGGGTATTAGTCTGCGCCTGGAGTTTCCAACCGGTGTGATCTGCGGGCCAGGAGAGCACTAACTGGCTGCCGGTAATGGTGGCCACGATGTTAGTCGGATTGGGGTTCACCGTCACGGGCACGGTGAGCGCGGTGATGGACCCATCCGTCGCCAGATTGTTCTGCCAAGTGGCACCGGCGCCGGTTACGGTAGTAAAACCGCTGACTGGGCCGCTGAACAGGTAGAACTTGTCATTGACGGCGAGGGCCGGTCCGACGTTCGTCACGACTACGGAACCGCCATTGCGGGTGATGGTGCCGGCGATGAGGTTGGTTACCGACAACGCTTTGTTCAGCGGTGCCAGAATGGTGCCGGCATCAATCGTCACGCTACCCGCGACCGTGAGCTGACCACCGGTGCTGAGGGAGGCGGGCACAAAGGTTCCGCCTTCCACGTTCAAGTTGCCCGCCAGCGAACCGCCGGTCACCACGAGGGTGCCGTTGCTGACGGTGGTCGGTCCATTGTAAGTGTTGGTGGCGCCAAGCGTGAGCACCCCGGCACCGGTTTTCACCAGGGAACCCGCACCGCTGATGACGCCGTTGAAACTCACGGTGTCGGAGCGATTCCAGATCAAATTGCCGTTGTCGGTCACCGGGCCGGTGCCGAGAGTGCCGCGCGTGCCGCCGTTACCGACCTGCACCGCGCCGCTATTGATGGTCGTGCCGCTGCCGTAGGTGTTGGTGCCGGTCAATGTCAGCGTGCCGCTACCGTTCTGCACGACCAGGCCGAGGTTACTTTGCGGGCTGGCAAAGTTGGTGACGATGTTACCAGGGAAAGTCACGTCGTCGGGCCGATTGAAGGTGAGGGTCCGCGCGTTGTCGTTGGGAATCTGCGTGCTGTTCATGAAGGTCACGTCATTCGTGATCCAGCCATTGCCGCTGCCATCACCGACGATCAAGCCGTTGTCGCCGATGAAGGTGCCACCGGTGTAATCGCAGTTCCCCGTCAACGTCACGTCGCCGGGGTTAAAGTTGTTTGCATCCACGAGCACCCGACCGGAACCAGTCACCGGGCCAGCGTAGATGAACACGCCGTTATCCTGACGGATCAGCAGCAGCGTTCCGTTATTGGTTACCACTGAGCTGGCCAAACCGCCCTGATTGCCCTGGCACGGCTGGAAGGTGGAACTCGGACCAATCAACGTCCAGCCAGCGTAACTGTTAGCTCCGAGGCTCGTGATTTTGCCACCACCCCGAATAATGACATTACCGACGCCCGCGATGCCGGTGCCACCATAGGCAAATATACCGGTGGTGTTGAAGTCGAGCGTGCCATCCACGGTGAGGTTACCGTTGGCGTTCAACTGGCCGGTGACCCCGCCGACCCCCACCTGAAGCTTGCTGATACCGTCGATGGTCGTGCCACCGGCATAGCTGTTGTTGCCGGGCAACACCACGGTAACGCCACCACTCACCGTGACGGAACCGACGCCGCTGACCGTGCCATTGGTGACCGTGCCGCTGCGGTTGAAGGCCAGCACGCTGCTGCTGGGATTGATCGAAATATTGCCACTCCCCACCGCGCCGGTCGCCCCGGCATTACCAACCTGCAGGGTGCCGGCAGTGATTGTGACCGCGCCGGAGTTGGTGTTGTTCGCCGTGACGATCCAAGTGCCCGTGCCGCTTTTCGTCAACGCCGTCGCGCCCCCATTGTCGCCGAGCTTGGCATCCAGTTCATCCGTGCCCGTGCCCGCCAACGTGAGCGTGCGCGCGCCCGTGCCATTCAAGACGATCGAACCAGAGTTGTTCAGCACCAATGCGCCGCCGCCTTCGTCATCGATCGTGCCGCCAGCCGTGCCGAGGGTGAACAGGCGATCAATGGTCGCGCTGCCGCCGGTGTATTGCAATTTGCCGCCGTTGAGCACCAGACTAGCCGCCGCGCTGCTCGCCTGGCCGATATCGCTGGGTGAACCACCGGAGGCCAATACACCGACGCTCGTGATGCCGCCATTCAACGTCGTGGCACCGGTGTAAGTGTTGACACCGCCAGCCAACGTGAGCGAGCTGTTACCGTTCTTAGTCAGGCTGCCACTACCACCGATGAGGTTGGCCCCCGCCGAAGTAAGACTGTAAGGCTTGGTGCTGTTATTAACCGTCACGCTCGCCGGTGACACCGGGGAGTTGAGCACCACGTTGGTGTTGGCCGTGGTGATCGTGTCATCAAACAAAGCCGTGCCGCCGTTGGCGAACACTTGGGCCGCGCCGTTGACTTTCCAGTCGTTTAAAGTAGAGACGTCCCAGTTGGCGTTGTTCAACCCGCTCCAAACGAACGCCAGCGAGGTGACGTTCAGCCTGATCGTGTTGCCGTTAGTGGTCAGGTTGCCACCCGCACCGACCAGGGTGCCCAGCGTGACCCCCGGGGCGGTGCCGCTGAACGTGAATAACGGATAGCTTTGACCGATGAGGAACGCGCCACTGTTGACGTTGATGGTGATCGTGCCGCCAACCGATACCGGACCCGTTATAATGGCCGCCGTGGTTGTGCTGCTGACGTTATTGAACTCCAAAGTCGCACCAGCGCTGGTGCCCACCGTCAACGCGGCCGGCGTGATGGTCTGCCCGCCCTGGTTGACACTAAGCGCCGCGCTATTCGCCACGGTGATGGCACCGTTGCCTTGAGAACCTTGAATGACCAATTTACCAGCGCTGACAGTCGTGGCTCCGTCATAAGTGTTCGCACCGCTCAGCGTGAGCGAACCGGAACCCAGCTTGGTGAGCGTGCCACCGGTGCTGACGATCGCGTTCGTGAGCGTCACGTTCTGTCCCGCCGTGTCGAACTTGAAAGCTTGGCTGGCGGAGTTGGTGAACCGTGGAGAATAATCATACGTGTTAACCGCGCTGAACTGGAGGGTGCCACCGTTGAAGGCGATGAATCCGCCGTTGCCGAGCGGTCCGTTCACACCCAGGTTTTCCGCGCGGTTCGCCACCACAATACCACCGTTCAAAATGGTGTTGCCGGTGTAGTCGTTCTGCCCCGAAAGCGTGAGCGTGCCGTTATTGACCTGCAAATTACCAGTGCCGTGGACGGGGTTGGCGATCGTCTGCGCCCCACCGGCCTGCGAACTCGCCGACGCGTCTAACACCATTGCCACGCCGTTATTGTTGATGGTGGTCGTGGACGGAAACAGGCCGCCGCTTTGCAGCACGAGCGTGCCACCCGAGATGTTCATCGGGGTGGAGATCGTGGTGATGGTGCCCCAAAAATTATTGTGTCCCGCCGTCCAATACATCGTTCCCGATCCGTCCTTCTGCACCAAACTGGCAGCCCCGTTAACATTCGCGATGTCGTTGGTGATGCGCCAGTCACCCGTGCCGCCGAACGTAAAGGTGTGCGCCCCGCCCGCGCCCAAACGCCAACGCACATCGGGGAGAATGTAGGCCGGATTGGCTGAATTATTCGTGAGCCCCTGACCCGACGGATTGGAAGTGCCCCACAGCGTATCTAACGAATTGGTCGTGCTGCCCTTGCCCAAATAAACGCTCCCAGCCCCAGCATCAATCGTGATATTGTTGAACCGGATGCCCGAGGACGCACTGTTCGCGACCGTCGTGTGCAGCGTCACCGGGTTGACCTGGTTCCCCGTGACGTGAAACCAAATGCCCGCAATCGTCCCACCCACCGAACTCCCCGTCTGGGAGCCACCATTGGACGTCGCCGAAACCGGTCCGCTCGATACGCCGTCAAATAACATTGTGTCACCCTGCACACCCGCGCCATTTCCCGTCGCGGTGGGCACACCATTGGCTCCCGTCGCCGCATTCGTCCAACTCGACGCGCTCCCCAGATCCGCCGGGTTACTGTTGGTCCAGACAAATGTCGCCTGCCCAAACACCACCGGCGTCGCAAAGACGAAAGCCAACAAGATAAGTTGCTTTAGTAAGATAAATTTAGTTTTCATAAAAATTCTAAGTTACAAGATTTCAATCAGTCATCAGGCCGATAAGGAGGTTGCGGTTATGGTTGTTTTCATGTTTGGATGTTTGTTATGGGGTGTCGTTTTTTTTCAGGGTCTGGTTATCCGCGTGTGGTTCAAGGTCATGGCTTCTGAACTATTTTATGTGGGGAGGAATTTTTTCTGGTTCAAGATTATTTTATTTACCAACTAAACCCGACAATCAACCGACGAGATAGGCGGCTCCTGTTTTTCAGGATAATAATTAACCTGGTGCGTGCGATACCGACTCGGCGGAACATCGTGGACCGACTTGAAGACTCGGGAAAAATAAAAAGGGTCATCATATCCCAGTTCGGCCGCGACTTCCTTTACGCTCAACGAGGTTCGCTGCAACAACCGGCTGGCGTGGCGCATCCGCAACCGGATGAAGTAATCCATCGGCGGACAACCAACCCGCTTTTTGAATAACGCAAAATAATGCGAAGGCGATACCCGCGCCTGTGCCGCCAAGGTTGATACCTGCAAGGGACGATTGATATGCTCAATCATGAAATCAATGCTGTGCTGAATTTTTTGCGAAGCGTCGCTATCGACTTCCGTCGCGAATAAATCCAGCCGACTTCCGCCCGAAGAAACCGGTGAGTTTACCCCAAGACTAGATCCCCGCTCGAACTTTTTTGGTAAGTGCTGGTTCATGCGTGATTGATGGTCAGCAAAGTGTGGCATTCAAAGTCACGAGCAGGTTTGCTCGTGCGGACGCGAAAATCATAGACATTATTCTTGCGCACAGAGGGTATTGTTGTTGATTCGAACAATATCACCCAACCGCGAATCTGTCCAACAAATTTTTGAGAAAATTGCAAAAAATAATTTTGCGACTTGGTAGGTGGAATAAAAAGCAGCCTTTTTTTGCCCGTCTAATGAGTAGCACCGGATAATTGACGCAGTTCCGTTTTTAGGGGTGAATCGATATTTACCCTCGAAGTTAACCCACGCAATCTCGGCATAGTTGCAGCAAATAAACTTCAAACATTTCCGAGTAATGATTCGATAGCTCCGCTGATTCTTTGATGCGCTCTGTCGGCACAAGTTTTTGTTCCCGAACCCGTTTGCGCATTAAGTGCAGTGTTAGCAGCGCGTTGCCGACTCGTCGCGGAAACCATATCAACATCCAACTCGGTGCTCATCACCGCAATTCGAGTTCGGCGAATGTCATAATTGCTCAGCGCAATCACCAGAGCGTCGGTTAATTCGTGATCTTACAATCATGGCAGTGCCATAACACCGATGGGTCAGTCTGCTGGTGAGTTGAGCCGGTTCAAGGTTTGCTGGCGTGAATGCGACAAAGACCTTTATCCGCCAGCATCGTATCAAATCACTGAGCGGCGGATTTCTGCCGCCGCTCGGCGAGTTCGTCGGCCATTTGAATCGTCAGACGTTTGGTGATGGGATAGGCGATTAGCAACAAAGTGCAAATCGCGAACAATATCCCGACGACGATGCCGCTGCACGCGCGATAGCCCTGCACTGCCTGCGCCGTATCCGGCAATTTTGTATCGTAATTAAAAATTCCCGCCATGATCCAAAGAAAGGACGCCGAGCCTAGCGCCAGGCCCGATTTTAAACCAAAACCGATCGATGCAAACACCATGCCGGTGAACCGATGGCCGGTTTTCCATTCAGAGTAATCAGCCACGTCCGCATATATCGCCCAGATGAGCGGAATGGTTGGCGCGTAAACAATGGCGATCAAGGCTGTCAATGCAATCATGCCCCAAATATTAGTCGGGGAAAGTAGATAGAACGCTAGCGAACCGAGACTTGCCAGCGCGAAACCGATGGTGGCAACCGCTTTCTTTCCGAACTTTTTCGCGAGCGGGGGCGACAGAAGAATCACAACGATAATAATAGCGGTGCCGAGCATGTTGATGATGCTGTTAGCCACATCTGCGACATTGGAAGTGGCGAGGTCTGCCCGGTCTCCATGCACGACATAGCCGAGCGTTTCCATTAAACCTGAAGCCTTGGCACCCGCCGGCACCACGAGCCCGAGTTGTTGCACCCAATCATAAAGCGCCGCCCGATCCGCATAGTGATGATAATAATTATAAAGGGCGCCGCCGCGAAACGAGAGGATGCAAAAATGCACCATCGTCATAAAAAACATGACCTTCCATGGGTTGTTTTTGAGCAAGTTGATAAAGTCTTGTTTGGGAGAAGATTTTTCCTGGTTGATAGGCTTGATACGCTCTTTGGTCGTGGAGAAGGTGATGACAAATAAAACCAGACAAAGCACGCCCCAGATAGTCATCGTCATCTGCCAGCCATATTGCTTGTCGGCGATGCCAACGGCATTAGCTCCCGCGTGGCTGGCCGCAAATTTAGCCACGAGCGGCAGTGTGAATCCGCCGACGATGAACTGCGCGGCGTTCACGGCGATGAACCGGAAAGTGTTTAATTTCGCGCGTTCCACCACATCGCCCGTCATCACACCGCCAAGCGCGGCATAGGGCATATTATTCATCGAATAAATTGTCATCAACAACGTGTTGGTGATGGCTGCGTAGGCAATCATTCCGCCCATGCTCCAACCATGCGGCGTGGTGTATGCCAGAATCATGACGATAAACCACGGAACGGCAGTGAACAAAACCCACGGACGAAATTTGCCCCAGCGCGTGTCCGTGCGGTCCGCGAGGATGCCCACAATCGGATCGGCGACCGCGTCCCACAAACGCGGCCATAATAAAATCGCCGCCGCCGCCCCGGCACTCAGACCAAACACATCGGTATAAAAATTAGTCTGAAACAGGATCATCGTCATGAAGACGAAATTCGCGGCCGAGTCAGCGGCGCTGTAACCGGCCTTCTCGTAGAATGAAAGTTTCTGAGTGCTTGAGTTCATTGGATATTTATTTCACCACGGTCAACGTTACTTTTTGCAAATCGGCATCACGCGAGGAATTGCCTACCATGATTTCAAAATCGCCAGGTTCAACGACATATTTCATGTTGATGTCAAAAAACGCCAGTGATTCCGGGGTGATTTCGAGCGCGACCGTTTTGGTTTCACCCGGCGCGAGCAAGATTTTTTGAAAGCCTTTCAGTTCCTTGATCGGCCGCGTGACGGAACTCACAAGATCGCGGACATACATTTGAACCACTTCCGTTCCGACGTGTTTGCCAGTATTGGCAACCTCGACTAAAACCTTGGTCGAGCCGTTCCGCTTGATTTTTTTCTGCGCCAGCCGGACGTTTTTGAATTCAAATTTTGTGTAGCTCAAACCAAATCCAAACGGATACAACGGCGAAACGTCATCGAACAGATAGCCACGCCGGGCGGATGGTTTGTAATTATAAAATGCGGGTAAATGGCCGACCGAACGCGGAATGGTGATCGGCAGCTTACCGCCTGGATTATGATCCCCAAACAAAACTTCCGCCACGGCCTCACCGCACGTTTGGCCGAGATACCAACACTCCAAAATCGCCGGCGCGTTTTGCGCGAGATCATTGATCGCCAGCGGACTGCCATTGAACAATACAACGATCATCGGCTTGCCGGTCATTCTCAGTGCCGCGACCAACCCGTCCTGGCGTCCGACCAAATCCAGGGTCGTGCGATCGCCCATGTGATTCAAAGACCACGCCTCGCGCGAGGTCTGTTCGTTGCCCCCAAGGCACAACACAATGACATCCGCCTTCGCCGCCACGCTGACCGCTTCGGCGATCAGTTTACGATCATCCTCCACCTTAGCGGGCGTCACCAGATCTTGATTCCACGAACCGCCAATCGTGATTTTACAGCCCTCGGCAAATGGGACTTTTACTTTGCCACCAACTTTTGCACGGATGCCTTCCAGCACTGAAGTGAAATGGTTAGGCTTGCCACTGTAACCGCCGAGCAGCTCGCGATCCGCATTCGGCCCAATGACCGCAATGGTTTTTAGCTTCTTCGAATTGAGCGGCAGCAGATTATTTTCGTTCTTGAGTAACGTGATTGTTTCCCGCGCGCCTTGCAATGCCAGCGCCCGGTTCGCTTCCGAGCCGACGACGCGCTCAGCTTCCGCCGGATCCACAAACGGATGTTCGAACAACCCCATTTTGAATTTCCAATACAGCATCGGCGCCACGAGATCATCCAAATCCGACTCCTTTAAAACTTTTTTACGAACCAGTTCGACCAGGTGCAGATAGCAATCCGGCTCAGGAAACTCAATGTTCACACCCGCTTTCACGGCCAGCGCACAAGCTGCCAGCTTGTCCTGCGCGATGAAATGGCCGTGCGTGTCGGGACGATAACCGAGCTCCCAGATCGCGTAATAATCCGAAACGACAAAACCTTTGAAGCCCCATTCCTTCCGCAACACATCACGCAACAGCCACTCGCTGGCGTGCGAGGGCACGCCGTCAATCTCGTTATAGCTCGCCATCACGCTGATAGCATTGGCTTTTTGAATGCATTCTTTGAACGGCTGCAAAAACGTTTCGCGCAACACGCGCAGGGAAACATTCACCGGCGCGCAGTTTTGTCCGGACTCCGGCTGGCCGTGCGCCGCAAAATGTTTCAGCGTAGCGATGACGTGTTTTTTGTTTTTAAAATTAGCATCACCTTGAAAACCTTTGACGGAGGCCATGCCGAGCCGCGTGACGAGATACGGATCTTCCCCAAACGTTTCCTCGACGCGACCCCAGCGCGGATCGCGCGCGACATCCACCACCGGCGTCAGCGCTTGATGAGCTCCGCGCACCCGCGTCTCCTCGGCGGCCATCGCATACAGTTTTTCCACCAGCGCGGGATTGAAGGTTGCGCCCAAACCAATCGGCTGTGAAAAACTCGTGGCGCCAATCGCCGCGTGGCCGTGCAGACATTCCTCATGAAAAAAAACCGGGATGCCGAGACGTGAATGCTCAATGAAAAATTTCTGAATTGTATTGGTCAACTCCGCAGTCTCGCGCGGTTTTTTGCCCGCGCCGACATCGGTCGGCTTGCTGCCCGCGTCGCTCGGTCGGCCGATCTGACCGAGGCCACGTCCGTGACCGAAATGTTTTTTCGCCTTCGGGAAATCAAAATCACCGTTGGCGTCCTGCAGCTTGGTGGATTTCTCCTGCCAGATGCACATCATCTGCGCCGCCTTTTCTTCGAGGGTCATGCGCGCCAGCAAATCTTTCACCCGGCGAGCAACCGGAGCAGTGGAATCTTTGTAGAGTGGAATTTTAGGGGCGGCTTTTTTCTTCATGCAACAATTGATCAACGATGGGGCGGTAAATTTCAAATACGTTGTGAAATGAAGCGTCGCAATTCAATCGCAAACGCATGGAGAATTCTACAAGTTCTCCAGGATTTTCAATCGCTAATCTTCGCCAACTGACGCTAATCAACTTCAAATCAGCGAAGGTCAGCGCGGATGAGCAGTTGAAAATTCACCGATGAAAACTCTCTGCCGGCCCGAGGTAACTCGGCTTCAGTCCGCCACAATCCACCACGATTTTTTGCAACACGACGCCGGGATCGACCATCCAATATTTCAGCGTATGCGGGCCGGGTTGGGCCAGCGTATGCGTGGAATGAACCGTGCGCGCATTGTCGCCGACGATTTTTTCCCAGTCACGATTTCCGTTCTGTGCCTTATAATTTGCCGGCACCAGCGTGATGATTTGCGGTGCCTCATCATCAAATGAAACCGCCACGCGCAGGCCGCGACCCGGCACAAAATTCAACGTCGGCGAAGTGATCGTTACTACTTGCACCGCGCCCGTGCTGAATAGATAGGTTTGATATTCCAAGCACGGCGAATCTGTGCCTGGCGTTGCGCTTGGCGCATCCACGGGCTGCGTCGCTCGCATGCCTGAAAGCGTGCGGCCATAATCCTGAATTTTGAGCCAACGATTTTCACTCACATCAATTTTTTTAGTGAAATGTTCCGGCTCGATGGAAACAAATCCTTCGCCCTCGACAAAGCCTTTTGCGGTCTCACGCGTTGGCCCCGCCGGGTTAAACGCATCCACCCTTACGACCACTTTATCCGTGGCATTAAAAAATTTCACCGCGCCGCTGAAAGTGCCTTTTGGGGCTTGGCTCCAATCAACGCTCACCCAGAGCCGCTTATCTTTTTCAATCGTCCCGGTGGTTTCGCTCAAGATAATCCACGGCGCGCTCGCGACGGCGGTGAATTCAAAATTCGTCTTGCCCCGGTTGAAAACGTCAACGAAATGCCGTTGCTGATTGAACACATCAAACTGCGGCAGCACGGCCAACCCATTGGTGCTCGGCCACGCAAGTTCCGAACCTTCCACCGCCACGCCAAGTGCCGCCACGTCGGGGGCTTCAATTTCCGCGAGCGAAATCGCGCGCAGACTATTGTGTGGCGGATCCTGCCACGTCGTATAGCCGAGATGCGTCTGATCCATGAAATGATTCCATTTCCCGCCGGCAAACGTGAGGTTGTAATAGGCCATCAGGTTGGTGTCGGCTTCAAACAACGCGCGCGTTTCGGCAGCGAAATCATTGGCGCTTGCCCGGCCCTGCTTGGCGAATAGCGCATTTTTCCCGGCGGCGAGATACAATTCATTTACCAGCGCGCAGGCTTTCGTGGGAAATAAAACTAATTGGTAAAACGCATCGCGGCGGTCAGCGGAAAGTTTTTTGAAAATTGTCTCCGCGCGTTCAGCGATGGCTTTGAAATCCTTCACCACCGTTTCCGCTTCCTGATAATTCACCAAACTATAAGTGTCGGGCGCAAGCAACTCCGGTTTTCGCCGGCCGTTGTATTTCGAGTATTTGGCCATGATGTCCGCGATGTCGGTGGCGAACTCCGCGCCAAATTCTCGTTCCGCCCAGAACCGCGTAAACTCGTCGAAATTGTCATTCGTCCAACGATCCGATTGCCACGCGAGACTCATGAAATATTCCAGTGGAAATTCGTAACCCTTGAAATGACCGACGTTCACGATCCAAATCCGGTCCGCGCCGCATTGCTTGGCGAGCGACAGCTGATCCCAAATTTTCGGCAACGGACTGGTGTTGAGCCACTGATAATTACGCGGCCCGCCGTGATAATCGAAATGGTAATAAACGCCCGCACCACCGCTGCGCTTACGTTCCTCGGCGGTCGGCAGGCGACGGATGTTGCCCCAATTATCTTCCGCCCAAAGCAGCGTCACGTCATCCGGCGCGCGCATGCCAGCGTGGTAATAATCCATCACTTCTTTGTAGAGACACCAAAGCTGCGGCACTTTCGCCAAATCAGGATTGACCTCTTCGGCGATGATGTGCCGTTGCACCTGGACGATTTTTTCGAGCAACGAACGATTTGCTTCCGGGCCGCCGGGCGCCATCTCAGTGTCATTCGCGCCGCGCAACCCGAGGGTGATGATGCTCTCGAAATTTTTATTTCGCGCAATGCCCTCGCGCCAGAAATTGGAGACGATGTCCGGATGCTTCGCGTAATTCCAACTGCCGACAGTTTTCTGATAGCGGCGATCCCATTCCTTCTGCGCCCGCAGCATCGGCTCCTGATGCGAGTTACCCATCACCACGCCATACAGGTCGGCCAGCACCGGATTGTTCGTATCGTCTTCGTTGAACGCGTTGTTCCACATTGCCGGCCAGAGATAATTTCCCTTCAACCGCAATATCAGTTCGAACAAATTGGTGTAAAACGCCGGACCGTAATTCGCCGCGCCGCTGAAGCCCGGTGCGCTGCCATATTTTTCTTGAATCCAATTACTCAAGTCCGGCGCCTCGTCGTTCAGAAAAATGCCGCGATACTTCACCGACGGCGAACCTTGCACAAATTTTCCGGCCTTCACGAACAGCTCGTCGTGATGCGTTGCCGGCACATCCGCCCAATAATACCAAGGCGAAACGCCGATCTGCTCGGACAAATCATACATGCCGTAAATCGTTCCACGCTTGTCGCTGCCACAAATCACCAGCGCACTATCAACACCGGGAAGTGGCTCCGGCACCACTTGAATCAGGAACGATTCCCACTTGCCGGTGAATTCTGAAACGTCGATTTTCTTTTCCCGGATCAGACGATCGATCATAGCGCTTTTGCCAATCGTGCCGATAATGACAACATGCTTTCCTGAGTCTTTCACATCGCTGACGATGGCGGGAGACAGCGTGCTGACGCGAGCGATGTCGGCTTTTAAATCATTCGCCGCCCGGACCACGCCCGCGAAGTCGCCCACATCGACAAAAATGGTCGCGGCTGATTTATGCTGCACGATGGGAAAACTTCCGGGACCGGGCACCGTCGCGACATATTTTTCCTGACCGAGCGCGAAGCCAGTGCGGGGCAACAGAAACGCGGAAACGAGCAGTAGAATCTTTCCGGTCGGGATGATTGAATAGCTCATGAAATTATTTTGGCAACCAGACCTTGAATTCGCCGCTGCAATGCAGCACGGCCAACATATACAACATCCCGTCGTAATAACGCCATTGGCCCGTCGGCACCGGCGTGTTCCACAGCGCCTCGACAAATTTTTGCGAACGCGGGTTGGTCGCCGCGAGGCTGGCCACGGCATTCATCGCGACAAGTCCGGTCGTGTGATCATTGCCGAACTGATTTCCATCCACCGTAAAACGGCTGCCGTAGTTGGTCAGACCTTTGGTTTCAAAAAATGATTGGATGCGATCGCTCAATACTTTTGCCCGAACATCCTTGCCCCACCACGCCCAGTCCACCGACCAATTCATCACGGTGCGCCAGGAATCGTATTGAAAATCCGCGCTGTGCGGATTCCACGGCGCGGCCCACGGCGAACCGTCGAAGTTGGCGTAATCTGATGCGAGACCGGTGACGGAATGCGCCGCGTGCGAAAAAAAATCACGGCTGGCACCGGCGGCTTGCGACCAGAATTCACGATCCGGCTTCGGCCCGCAGCGGGCCCACACTTCGTAAAACGCAGGTAGTTGATACGACGGATCAGTGTGATTCCAATTCGCCACGTCCGGCGTGAAGCGGACTAGTTTCTGATCTGGCTCAAACATTGCGCCCGCCGTCAGCTCGCCTTTTACCGTCGCGCCGGTGATAAGCGGGCAATCTTTTATGTGGTCGAGCAGTGCGTCGGCTTCGGCCCGATAATTAAAAATCCCGTGGCCGTTACCCCAGCGTGCCGACGCAAAATAAAGCGACGTCACAAAATACTGTTCGCCGTCCGGCGCAGGCATCTCGTCGTTGGCGACGCCGTTGGTTTTCATGGACCACGAGAAATAACCAAATGACGGATGGTTGGGGGAGGCCTGATACATGAACGTCTTGGACCAATTCCAGAGCGCGTCGAACTCCGCCTTCCGGTCCAACTGCACCGCGATCATCATGCCGTAGCTCATGCCTTCCGAACGCACGTCGCCGCTCGCGAGATCATGGATGAAGGCCAACGCGCCATGGGAATTTGAACCGGCGGAAAAATAAACTGTCTGGCTCGTCGGATCGCCGTGAAACAATTGTTGAAACGACGAATCTACTTTTGCGCGGATTTCGTTTCTTGCGTGACCGTTCTCGGCGAACAGATTGCGGTAATGCCCAGTCGCCACCGCACTCGATCCATCAGCGCGGCCGGGCGGCTGAAGAATACCGCTGCCAGCCGTCAAAAAAAATGTCGCAACCATCGAGGTCGAGACGAAAATAAAAGGATACTTCTTCACTGATCGGATTTATTGGGGCGTGCCGATGAGTTGCGGCGGTTTGGTAGGACCAAAACTCACGTTGTATTCACAGTCATAAAACAATTTGTCCTCAGCAAACTTAAGGCCGAGCGTGAGGCGAAACGGGGTTTCGTAGAAACTCAACCTCACGGTGTAAGTGCCAGCCTCCGTCCAGGCACCGCACGCAGCCACGGGCTGTTCTTCAAAGCTGGCGTAAGTCATCCGGCCCTTGATCCAAGAATCTTTTCCGCAAGCGATACGCTGCTCAACTCCATCACACCGCAAGACGAGTGTGACCGGATCGTTTGCGCCGCCGAATTCCAGCGCGACAGTTTCGAGCTTCTGATCGTTCGTAGAAAGCGCGAACGTTTTTCCGGCCCATTTCGCCGCGACACCCGGCGCGGCGGAACCTTGTTGCAGATGGAGCGTCAGGCCCGCGAGCCGCTCCGTCAGTTTTTTATCCGAGGCTTCGTCCGCGTCCAGCGGTTTGGATTTCAACGCCGGCAGGATTTTGTTCCAAACCAGATTCATCACGCCCTGCATGTCACGCGTGCCACTCGTGATGGCGACTACGGTGTCCTGCTCCGGGATCACGATGCAAAATTGCCCAAACGCGCCATCGCCGCGATAGCCGCCCGGACGGCATCGCCAAAAATTAAAACCGTAGCCTTGATCCCAATCGCTCGCGGGATTGCTGCCATTGGAAGTCTGGCGCGACGTCGCGGATTCAATCCACGCCGCCGGGACGAGCGGCTGTCCTCGCCAATTTCCCTTCTGCAAATACAATTGCCCAAATCGCGCGATGTCTTCCGTGCGAATATGCAGGCCTGAACCGCCAAAGGTGTATTGCTGTTTCATTTCCCACGTCGGGTTTTCAATGCCGAGCGGATCAAACAAGCGCGGTTTTAAATAATCGAACACCGTCTGCCCCGTGACTTTTTGCACGATGGCCGATTCCATGAATGTGGCGGGCGTGTTATACCAAAAATGCGTGCCGGGCTTGTGCGCGACGGGCAGCGACAAAAATAATTGCACCAGCGGCACGTTGGTATCGAAAGCGAATTTCGCCATGTCCTCCGCGTGCTGACCGGTGTTCATCGTGAGCAAATCGCGCAGGCGCATCTGCTTGAGATTTTCGCTCGGCGCAACTGGCGCCGCGTCTGGAAAAAATTTCAACACTTCATCGTCCAAACTTAATTTACCTTCGTTGATCGCCAAACCCACCGCCGTCGAGGTAAAACTTTTGCTCAAGGAATACATCGAGTGCGGCGTCTCCGCGGCATACGGCGACCACCAGCCTTCAGCGACGATGTGACCATGCCGCACGAGCATGAAACTGTTCATCGCGTCAACTTGCTGATCTGCCGCCGTCACAAAATCAAGGATCGCCGACGAGGAAATCCCCTGCGCTTCCGGCGTGCTGCGCGGCAAGGCGGCAGAATTCTTTTCCGCCGCGCTACAAAAAACACCAGTGCAGACACTGAGCGCGGCGCACAAAATTCTTTTGCGAACGCAGCTCTTCATGGCGCGGGCAAAATTTCGAGCGCGTTGATCTGCGGATTTTCAATGTTCGGCGTAAAGGTGATTTCAAGTTTTCCGTTGGTGATTTCCACGGGAACACTCTCGACATAGGCGCGCAAAAAACCGCCGGCCTTCACCCAGATGTCAAAATCTTTAAACTCCTGGCCGGCGACGTTAAACGAAAATACGCGTTGGCCTTTGTCAGTGATACCGTCGAACGTTTCGCAGAAATGCAATTTCACAATGTATTTTCCGTTCGGCAGAGCGCGCTCGAACTTGGTCATACTATAACGCTCGGATTGATAAATAAGCGGATCGGTCGCGTTCGCGATAGCGACTTCCGGGCGCTCGGTCGTCATCCCGTCGGCAAACCCCTGATCCGGCAGCCAGGCATTACCGGCCTTGTCGGTGAACCCTTCCGTCACACCGGCCTTGATACGAACGGTCGGCAACTCAATTTTTTTCACGGCCTCCCGCGCGGGCGCGGCGGCGGCCTGCGTCACGGCGGGCGTTGGAGCCGACGCTGTTTTTTTCACCGAGCTGTCACAGCATTTGGACTGGCAACCGGCGATCAAGACCGCCCAAGCCGCGAAGGCACTGAGGTTAAGGTAGTGGAGGATTTTTTTGGTAGTTTTCATAATTGATAGTTGAGTGTTGTTATTTTTGTTTGTTTATTCAAGACCACAAAATTAGTGACTAGGCGTATTCATAAATTTATCCGCCCACTTCAAAAACACCGGCCAGTTCGGAGCGTCCGTGTGGCCGCCGCTGTGCTGGCGAAATGCGATGTCGCCATCCGTCAAAGCGGTTTCGATTTCCGGAAAGTTGGTGGTGCCTAAATCGCGTTTGCCGAGCAACGTTAAAACCGGACCGGCGGCGGCGGCGGCGAGAAAACTGCCTTTCGCATCTACCCACGCGTCGCCATTGGTCGAACCGACGCTGATGAATACCGGACGCGGCGCGCAGAGCGCAATGAGTTCGTGCGAGTCCACCGGCAGATCGTCCCAATTCAGCGGCCCGGCATATTTAATAAAATTTCCTGCCATCCAATGAAACTCACCGCTGCCCGCGATGTTCTCCACCGTTTCGCCCCAGTCACGACGATGCAATTTCGCGCCGCCCTCGCCGGACGAACTGACATAGCTAATCGCAAAACGCGGATCGTATGCCATTGCCACCAACGTCGCCTTGCCGTAGCGCGAATGACCTTCGAGGCCGACCTGTCTTGCGTCCACGGCTCGGTCGGTTTCAAAATAATCCAGCGCGCGGCTCGCGCCCCAAGCCCACGCGCGCAACGCGCCCCAAGCCTCCGGTTTGCGAAATTGTCCTTTGTTGATAAGGCCGATGATGCCACGCGTCAGACCCGCGCCATTGTCCGCCTGCACACTCGCCGGCGTAAGTTGTGCGTAGCCCCAACCTTTCGCCAAGACTTGCTGCTGCCAAGTTGGGCCGCTATTCGTGAGCCGATTTTGCGGCAAAAATCCCGCCGGAAAATTCCAACTGAACTGCATCATCACCGGCACCGGATTCGTGGCGGTGGCGGGCGTGCCGAGCGTGAGTTCAATGTTCACGGCGATATTTGTGTCCACTGAATTATCCACATGACCGACCAATCTTTTTACGACGACAGGAATTCCGCCGTTCGTTTCCGTCGTGGTGCTGATGATTTCCCAGTTCACGTTCGGCGTGTTCGCGGGCACGCGACCATAAATCTCGCGATCAAAATCCTCAAAAATTTCCGCGCGCCGTGATTGCCACAATTCCGGCGTCGTGACCTTCGTGCCATCTTTCATCGTCAACGCGTCGGGCAAACTCGGAAACGGATTCGCCTTGGCCTCGTCGTAATTCGCCGGATTTTTTCCATTGGCATCACCATCACGCCCGCGCCGGATTTCTTTGATCCCAAGTTGCGCCATCATATTCGCGTGATCTTTTTCCGTTGCGGCTTGGTTATTTCGATTTGGATTTTGGGCTGCTGACGTCACACCCGTCGCAGTGCTCGCGGAGTATTCAAACCAATCAAAATCTGCCGTCACGCTGCTGGCGGAACCACTACCAATCGCAAATAAACCAATAACCACGCCGGTAAAATTGAAGTGCGCATTTTTCTGCGCCGTCAAAGTTTCCGTGGACAAATCGCGCGTGCGCGCCATCCCGAGGCTCGTTTCCTTGCCACCACTTGCAGTGTAGAAAAATTCATAACTCAATGGCACCGCTTTCACGGATAAAATTATTTCGCCCGCTGGAATTTCCTGAAACGACGTCGCCTCACTTGCGTTGCCATCGAAAATTTTCCGCAGACCGACGACGCGCTTGCCGTCGCGCAACGTGACGACGAGGTCAATATGGTTGCGCTCATTACCGCGCAGTGTGATGCCGGCTTCTTCATTCGTGTGCTGTGGTTGAAAATCCAGTTTCACGGCCGCGCGACAATTCAAATCCGTCTGCCGCCGTCCGATAAACGTCGGCGTGTCCTCATCGTTCAAAGTGACCGCCGAGCCATGCAACCGCAACCAACCGGGCCGTTCCGCGAGAGAATAATTTTGTTCCACCGGATTACGCGCGAAACACCACGGTAGCGAGAGATTTGTGGAATCAAATTCATCACGCGCCGGTTCTGCGGGCCACGGATGCGCCGGTAGGTTGGGCGCAGACATGGTGGCAGAAATCGTTTTTCCACCATTGATGACGGGCCAACCGTTCGTCCACGTCACCGGCGCAAGAAACGTTTCGCGACCGAGATGTTCAAACTGTCCGCCCTGCGGACGAAAACCGAGAAACACAATCCACCAACCGTCCGGCGTTTCGAAGAGATCCCCGTGGCCCATCGCTTGAAATGGATTATCCGGCAAGTCGCGATGCGTGAGAATTGGATTCGCTGGGTTCGCCTCGAACGGCCCCCACGGCGAATCGCTGCGCGCGATGGTCAGGCTGTGGTTGTAGCTCGTTCCGCCTTCGGAAATCATCAAGTAATATTTGCCATTGATATGATAAAGATGCGGTCCCTCGGGCCAGACGCCACCAGTGCCGCGCCAAAGTTCTTTGCGCTCGCCTTCGAGTTTGCCGGTTTGCAGATTGAAAATCTGCTGGCCAGAATAACCATGTTCGCCGTCCACCTGCCGCGTAAAATAAACTTTGCCATCAGTGTCGAAAAACAGTGACGGGTCAATCCCATCCTTGTCTAGCCAAACCGGATCGGACCATGGCCCGGCGGCGTTGGTGGCGGTGACGTAAAAATTTCCGCCGCGACGACGGCTTCCGCCGACTACCGTGGTAATCATGTAAAAAGTTCCAGCGTGCCAGCGCAGCACCGGCGCGAAGATGCCGCCGGACGCATACATTTTATCGAGGTTCAACTGGCTTTGGCGCGTGAGCACATGGCCGATTTGTTTCCAGTGAACCAGATCTTTGCTCTGAAAAATCGGGACGCCGGGAAAGTATTCGAACGTGCTGTTGACGAGAAAATAATCGTCGCCCACGCGACAGATGCTGGGGTCGGGGTAAAAACCGGGGAGGATGGGATTCTCAAAAGTTTCCGCCGCGCGCGCGGTCTGCCAGACGAACCAAACCAGGAACACGACGTTAAATTTGTGCAGGCGATATTTCATGGCGCTAGTGCGTTGTGTTTACTAAAACGGATTCGCAGCCTACGGGAAATGTAAAATAGTATGAATTGCATGGAGAATTCTCTAAAAAATCACTTTCCGCTTGAAGCGACCCAGTTTGAATCGAAAGATAGCGCACAGATTTTTGGCGGAATTTTGACTTGGACTCTAACGGTGCCGGATGTTGCGCGAGAATGTTTAGTCGCGCGAAATACGTTGGCGGTGTTGGCGTAATAATTGCATGAACGGATCCAGATCAAAACGGATTGATTCTAAAGTTTATAAATTTATGAGACCCGAACAATGGAACATTTTCAAACGCGCGGCGCGCCTTGAGAAGCTCGACAAAATCCCGATGGCGATGATCGTGGACAGCCCATGGATTCCCGGTCATCTCGGCATCAAGCACATGGATTATTTCCTCGACCCAGAACTGTGGTTCCAGTCGAACAAAAAGATCAACGAGGAATTTCCCGACATCATCATGGTGCCGTCGTGGTGGATGGAATACGGCATGGCGGCGGAACCGTCGGCGCTCGGCGCGAAAATAAAATTCTGGGCGGACAACACGCCGAGCGAATACCACACGCTTTATAACATCGAGGACCTCGAAAAATTTCCCGAATACGAAGTGGAGAATGACGCGTTCATGGCGATGACGCTGCACCGGATGCGGATGCACCGGCAGCGCATCGCGGACCTCGGCGAAGTGCAGCCGTTCGTCACATCGCGCGGGCCGATGTGCACGGCGGGTTTTGTGCGCGGCACGACGGACCTGATGATTGACCTCGTGGAAAAACCGGAGTGGGCGCACAAGCTCCTCGATCTCACGACGCGCCTGACGATTGACTGGCTCAAGGCGCAAGTGAAGGCGATGGGCAATCAAGCCGAAGGAATTTTTATTTTGGACGACATCGTGGGTTTCGTGAACGAGGATCATTACAAGGAATTTTGCCATCCGTATCTCAAGCGCATCTGCGACGCGTTTCCGGCGGACTGGGTGAAGCTCTATCACAACGACGCCGAAGTGCAGGCGTGCCTCGATCATCTGCCCGACTGCGGCTTCAACGTGCTGAACTGGGGCAAACAAACCGACATCGCCGAAGTGAAAGACCGCGTGGGCGACCGCATGTGCCTGATGGGAAATGTGAATCCGCTCGAAGTCGGCGTGCGCGGCACGGTGGAAGAAGTGCGCGCGGCAACGCTGGACGTTTTGGAAAAAGGCGGCGACCGCGGAATGATTTTGTCCGTCGGCGGCGGCACGAGTCC
>JANYFN010000122.1 GCA_025362675.1 Limisphaerales bacterium
CCCACGCGCTACCTGACGAACGACGCCTGCGTGCTGCTGAAAAAGCCCAATGTTTACGGCTCAATCTTTCGCTTCGAGGGACAGGCCAGCGTGTTCGCGCCGCATCTCGGCGGACCTTGCTATCGCTGTCTTGTCCCTCGAATCGAAAAATCGATCCGTAAACATTGGGCTTCTTGAGCAGCACGCACGCATCGTTCGTGAGATAGCGCGTGGGAAAATTATCCGTGCCGTCCACGACGATGTCGTAGGGGCGAATCAGATCGAGCGCGTTTTCAGACGAGATGCGCGTGTTGTGGATGACGACTTCGACATTCGGATTGATGCCGTTAATTGTTTCCTTGGCAGACTCGGCTTTGGAGCGGCCCACGTCGGCGTCGGTGTGAAGAATTTGCCGTTGCAGATTGGAATAATCCACGGTGTCGAAATCCACGATGCCAATTTTGCCGATGCCCGCCGCTGCGAGATACATCGCGATTGGCGAGCCAAGCCCGCCCGCGCCGATGCACAGCACGCTCGCGGCTTTGATTTTCTTTTGCCCGGCCAGACCGACTTCCGGCAAAATCAAATGCCGGGAGTAACGACGGATTTCTTCATTGTTCAGTTGCATAGTCAAAGGGAGATTATGTTAGTTCAGCTTCGACAGAAATCAAGTTGTGCGTGGGGAAGGTGGATTCCGAATTTCAATTTAGCTAGGCGTCGCGGCAGCGACGCCCACCCAGATTATGCTACTGGCGGCACTGTGAAATTCTCCCCTGAATAACTACGATCAGAAGGTGTAAGTCACGGACAAGGTCACGGTGGGGATGAATAATTGGTAGGTTCCGGCGGAACTGGCTCCGGTGAAGGGATTGGAATTTCCCGGTGCGGCGGTGATGTTGCGCGGTTCGCCGGCAATGATTTGTCCGGCTAAGGCCCAATGCCAATCGCGGCCATGATGGCCAAAGCCGATGCTGCCGACGTGCAGATTCGTGTCCGGTATGCCGGGCGTGAAAAATTGCGAGGAAGCCGTGTCGCTCGTGAAATAGTAGCCCGCGCTGGCGAACCAGCCGTGATCGAAGTAGCGGGTGACCCCGAATTTGTATTGCCAGCTATCGTGCCAGTTGAGTTGGAGTGGCAGATTAAATCCGAAAATGTTTTTCGTGCCAGCCAGCGACACGGTGCCGAGCGGGCTCCAATCAATCCAGTCCACGTCGGATTCAATATTCCACTTAGGCGTGGGACGATATGAAATGCCGCCGGAAAGAATTTGCGGAAACGGAACGCTCGCAGTGGTCGCGGCGGAGGCGGTCGGGCCAGCGGCGGGCGTGTAGGTCGAGGTGCCGTTAAAATCGACGGTGGTGGCCAAGCGGTAGTTCGCACCGAAGGACCATTTCGCGTCGGGTTGCCAGAGCAAGCCAGCGTTCATGCCGAATGCAAAATCGTCGCCGATGAATTCAAAATAATCACTCGCATTTTGCAGGCCGCGATTAAATTTTATTCTGGCGTAGTTGATCGTTGGCCCCACGCCAAGCGAGAGTGAGTCGCTTATTTTCCAGGACACGACGGGGTTGACGGTGATGAATTGCAGTTTGGAATCCAAGGCCAGCGTGCGCAGGCTGGAATGTTCAGCCCATTCGACGCCGAGACCGAAGGGTGCATACACGCCCAAGCCAAAGGACAAGGGAAGATTCGTTGGTGAAAACGTATAAAAAAGTTGCGGAACCGGAATGACCTGAAACCGGGTATCCTCGCGGCCGCCGCCGACTGAATCGTGGCTGACGTTGAGGCCGAGATAATTCAGCACGCCGACTTCAAGTTGCTGGCCGGGGAGCTGTGAGATCCCCGCGGGGTTGTAAAAAATCGCTGAGGGATTATCGGCGGTGTCAGCAAAGGCGTTGCCGCGTGCGATGGCCTCGGCATCTTGATTGGGCAAGAGAAAGCCAATGGCGCGCACATCACTGAACCCGATCAGTCCACACCCCAAGATCAACCAAATCACCAAGTGAATTTTGTTTGGGAAGGCTGGGCTTAATATTTGTTTCATGGGCTTCAAACTGTTTCCAGAATTGTTTTTTAATCAATCTTTGGCAAGCAACAAGTTAGGCTATCGGTTGATCCGTTGAATACTTGAGGCAAATTCTCGGTTCTAAACTGGATTTGATCTGCCGGACAAGCTTGAGTGCCGGGCTAGAAAAATCGTTTTGTTTTATCGGGTGAAGTGTCATGCTTCATCCCACATGAACTCAGTCTTCAACGGCAACGGCCACAGCAGCGGGCATGTCACCGGAACGGGTCCGGTTGTGACGACTACACCCAGCATCCTCGAAAGCAAAGTGATGTTTCAAACTCACGAAGGCATCGAATTGCTGGGAAGGATTGCCAGCGTGAATCATAACGCCCTGGTTTTTGAATTGAGCAAACCGAGCGCCGTTCCGAAACTTTCGGAAACCTTGAAGCAATTCCAAATTGTTTTCCGAGAACGGGTGCTTTACCACGGGCGGGCGGTGGTTTGCAGCGTCACAACCGGCGGCGCAAATTTTTTATGTGAAGTGGCGCTGGATCAAACGTGCTGGATGAATCTGGACTTTGCCCTCAATCCGGGATCGGACACGGGGTATGTTCAAGAAATAAAGAGTCTTGTCCACGATTGGCAGAAATTTTACCGGGTTTTGCCGGAATTCAAAATCATCGTGGTGGATCTGCAGAGTTTTTTTCAGGACATGCAGCTCGGGTTGGAAAAAACCGAGTCACGCATTCAGGCCGCCCCGGCCGATGAACGCGCCGGGCTGGAGCGAGAGACATTGACGCAACTGGAGCCAGTCTTAACTCCGGTGCTCGACCATTTGTTTGAGCGGTTTGAGGAGGTTTGCGAGAACATTGACGAGGAGCACGCTCCATCGCACCGTGCGTTTTGCC
>JANYFN010000133.1 GCA_025362675.1 Limisphaerales bacterium
GCGTTCTTGCGCGGCGGCTTCGCGGGCTTTGGCGACAATTTGTTCGGCAGCAGTGACGGCTTTTTGCGTTTCCACTTCGGTCACGCGAGCGACAGCAGCGCGAGCGTCAGCGATAATCTTGTTCGCCAAATCACCAGCTTCCGCCAGCGTTTTCTGACGATCCGCCTCGGTTTGGGCGAGCTGGGCTTTGATCTTGTCGGCGTTAGCGATGCCTTCGGCAATCTTCGCTTTGCGCGCGTCCAAGATTTTAAAAATCGGCTTGTAGACAAACATCCACAACACCACCAGCGCGACCGCGAAGTCGATGCCTTGGACAAGCAACTTCTGCCACTGGATACCGAGCATTTCGAGTGTCCCGTTCATGCGCGCCTCAAAGGATTAGGCTTTACCGAGCACGAACGCGAGAATCGCCGCGCCTTCTGCGAGCGCGATACCGAGAATCATGATGGCGACAACGCGACCGAACATACCGGGGTTGCGGCCGATGGCCATGGTGGCGCCGGCGGCGGCAATACCGATGCCGATGGCCGCGCCACCGAAGGCGAGACCGACGTGGACGTTACCTTGGAGGACAGGAGCTAGTTCTGCGAGCATCATATGTTTTCTTTTTGGTTGTTTTAGTTACAGCCGCCGTTCGCCGAAAGGTCTCCCGGAGGCAAATGGATTAGTCAATGCTTGCTGTGATCTTCATCGGAATGCGAACACAGCGTTCCAGCAAAAACGATGGTCAACATGGCAAACACGAACGCCTGAACCACCGCGACAAAAATTTCAAAAAAGTAAAAAGGCAACGACAACACCAAACCCATCAGAAACGGCTTGGCCGTCATCGTCATCGTCAAAAGGGTTTCACCGGCAAACACGTTGCCATAAAGACGAACAGCCAGCGCGAGAGGACGAACGAAAACAATGGACAAGGCTTCCATCGCACCGACAAACAAAAACATCAGTGCTACCAATGGATAAAGCCATTTGGTGGTTTCTACCTTGACACCAAAAACATGTTTGATGACGCCGACCAAGCCATTGTAGCGGAGAGCCCAAATGAAAGTCATCACGAGGAAAATCAACGCCATCGCCATCGTTAAGTTGGCGTCAGAAGTAGGCGGACGAACGAAGGGAAGCTCCACATGTTCGACTGCTAACGGCAACGAGCTGAAAGCTGAACCCGGTTGCGCCGGCAAACCGTAGCCGATGCTACCCACGCCAGGAATCAAATCCACGAAGTTTGAGAACAGGGCAAAGATGAAAAACGTCACCGCAAACGGAAATACCCAACGTGAAACTTTGGGTTCCAAAATCATTCCCGAAAGACTGTCCCAACCTTCCACCATCGCTTCCAGCAAATTGCTTAATCCACTCGGAACTTTCTCGGCGCTCATGCGGCGGGTGCCGATTTGCACGATCGCCACGATGAACAGAACAACGACCCACGAAAGGAGCATGGAGTTAGTGATCGGCACCGAACCGATTTTGAAAAGCGTGGGTGCGAACATTGGGACCATGGGGCCGGCGTGCTCCGCTGCGACCGATTCGACCGCCGCCGCTTCCGCAGCATGAGCCGGGAACACTGCGAAAAAGGCGCAGACCGCGAATGCGAACTCTAAAATGATTTTGTAAAAACGAGCCACAAAAAATGATTCCTGACGACACGAATTGCCAATGGGCTTGCCTTCGATTGGTCGTCAGAGCCGCAGAAAATGCCTCATCGTGAAATTTTTCACAAGCACAATTTGAAAATAATTTCGCTCAAGAACCGGCAGGCTTACCGCCCCATCCCGCACGGATTTGTTCCGGTGTGTTCCCCTGCTCTTTTAAGGTTCGCAGGCTCAAGACGTCATGCCGTTTGGCAAGTCGTTCCCCTTTGTCATCCAGTATTAATTCGCAATGAAAAAACTTCGGCACCACAAAACCTAGCGCGCGATATAACAAAATTTGCCGCGCGGTGCTGACGAGTAAATCCGCGCCGCGCACGACTTCCGTGATTTGCATGGCCGCATCATCGGCGACGCACGCGAGTTGATACGCCGGCACGCCATCGTTACGCCACACCACGAAATCGCCAAAGTCTTTTCCCGCGATAGATTTCTGCAGACCCAGATTTTCGTCAATGAATGAAATGGTTTCGCCATCAGGAACGCGGAAGCGAAGTGCTGCGTGACGCGTGCTGCGTGAAGACGAACCGGTATCCGCTTCACGCATCACGTCGCACTCGTCACGTTTCCCCCGGCACGTTCCCGGATAAATCACTTCATCCTCGCTTGCGTGCGGCGCGGTGACCGCTGCCTGAATATCTTTGCGCGAACAGGTGCAGGGATAGATGAAATTTCCGGCGCGTAATTTTCCCAAAGCGGCGCGATAAAAATCCATCCGCTCGCTCTGCTTGTAAGGCGCGAAAGGTCCGCCCATGTCCGGGCCTTCGCGCCATTCAAAGCCAAACCAGTGCATGTCCTCAATCATGGCGTCCACGAATTCCATTTTATAACGCGTGGAATCAAGATCATCGTTCCGCAAAATCAATTCGCCGCCAAAAATTTTCGCGCGTTGCTGCGCCGCCCAAAACGTCCGCGCATGGCCGAGGTGCAAATAGCCCGTTGGCGAGGGGGCGAGTCGTCCGCGATATTTTTGATTCACTGGAAAAAATTAACCACCAAGGCCCCAAGGCACAAAGTTTTCTTTTCAGTCATCGCCAGAATTTGAGGTGGACTTTCAGCGCCGCCAAATTCAATAATTACTTTATGAACCTAATTAAACCCTTCACGCGTGCGCTTTCGTCTTCCCGGCTCATAGTTTTAATTTCCATTTTATCTGGCGCGACGGCTGGCGTTGCTCAATCGAATGCTCCGCTGCCCGTCATCAACATTTTTGCCGACAAAGTCGTAGCGAAAATGCCGCCGACGTTTTACGGGCTGATGACGGAGGAGATCAATTATTCCTATGAGGGCGGACTCTACGGCGAACTCATCCGCAACCGGACGTTCAAGGCGGATGCGATTCAGGAAATCATCAAGCCGGAAAATTACGACCCCGCGAAACATTATCCGGTGAAAATCGCCGTGACGAATGCGCCGAAATTTTGGAGCACGGTCGGCAGTGCCAAAATCTCGCTCGACACCAACATCATCCTAAATGACGCGCTGAACGTCAGCCTAAAGCTCGACGTGAGCGGCGCGTCAAAAGATTCACCCGTCGGCGTCGCGAACGGCGGCTACTGGGGAATTCCGATTCGCCCAAATACTACTTATAAATTTTCGTTTTTTGCCAAAGCGGCCGCCAATTTTCCCGGCCCGCTGTCCGTCTCCCTTGAAAGCAGCGATGGTAAAGAAATTTTTGCGAACGCGGAAATTTCCGGTGTCACCGGCGATTGGAAAAAATTTGAAGCGACGTTGACCACAAAAAGTATTAAGTCATCCCAAGAAAATATTTTCAAACTCACGACCACATCGCCCGGCACGATTTGGTTGCAACAGGTTTCGTTGATGCCGCCGACGTTCAAGGATCGTCCGAACGGCAACCGCACCGATCTCTCGCAATTGCTCGATGACGCGCATCCGAAATTTCTCCGTTTTCCCGGCGGCAATTATGTCGAAGGCGATTACTTCAACGAACGTTTCAACTGGAAGGAAACCATTGGCCCGGTTGAGCAGCGGCCCGGTCATCGGAGTTGCTGGGGCTACTGGTCCACGGACGGTTTTGGTTTGCCGGAATTTCTCGGTTGGTGTCAGGACCTGAACATGGAACCCGTGCTCGCTGTTTTTGCAGGTTACTGTTTGAAGCACGATTCTATCCCCGCCGGACCAAACCTGGAACCCTACGTTCAGGAAGCGCTGGAGGAAATTGAATACGTCACCGGCGACGCTTCGACCAAGTGGGGAGCGCAGCGCATCAAGGATGGTTATCCGAATCCGTTCAAGCTCCGCTACGTCGAGATCGGCAACGAAGATTGGTTCGATCGCTCCGGCAGTTACGACGGACGTTTCGCGCAATTCTACGACGCTATTAAAGCTAAGTATCCGCAGCTCAAATTGATTTCCACCGTCGGTTACGAACAGCGCGAATCCATCCGCGTCCACAGCCGCACGCCGGATTTGGTGGACGAACATTACTATCGCTCCGAAGAAGAAATGGAAGCGCAGTCCTTCGTCTATGATTCACGTGACCGCAGCAACCCGACGAAAATTTTCGTCGGCGAATGGGCCACACGCGTTGGCTCGCCCACGCCGAACATGGCCGGTGCGCTCGGCGATGCCGCGTGGATGTGTTGTATGGAACGCAACGCCGACATCGTGCACATGCACTGCTACGCCCCGCTATTCGTGAACGTCAGCGATCTCGGCGCGGGCCGTTCGATGCAGTGGAAATCTGACCTCATCGGCTACAATGCCTTGACCAGTTACGGCTCGCCGTCTTACTACGCGCAGAAAATTTTCAGCGAGCATCAAGGCGATGAAGTGCTTACCGTATCTGCGCAAAACCTACCGACTTACACATGGATTCAAAGCGGGCGCACCCGCAACGGCCAAGCTCAGCCACCGCGAACCAATGAGGTGAAATCCCTTTTCTATTCCGCCACGCGCGACACTGCTGCCGGCAAAATCATTGTCAAAATCGTCAACCGTGCCGATGCAGCACAGGCGATGAAAGTTGAAATCAGCGGCGCAACTGCCATCGCCGACGAGGGCACCGCCACCGTGCTGAAAGCTGACAACCGCAACGCGACCAATTCAAGCAACGACCCGAAGCAAGTGGTTCCTGCCAGCGAAAAAATCACTGGCCTAAGCACCAGCTTCACGCGGAGTTATCCACCCTGCTCCATCACGATTTTGGAATTGCAGGCCAAGTAACCAAATCCGTTTCACCACCAAGGCACCAAGACACCAAGTGTCTTGGTGCCTTGATGTTTTAGCGTGTTAAAACTGTTCCAACGGATTTGCCGCCAGCCATTCGCTTAAGCCCGGCAAGGGTTGGGACAAGATTTTTTGCGCCTTGGAAATATTCAACGATGTGTCCAGCGCGCGCGGCGGGCCGGGAAAATCTTTGGCCGAACCAGATTTGATTTCGACCTTAATTTCCGGCCAGCGCGGGCGGAGCAACTGTCCGATCTGCCAGCGCGACAATTTTTCCGCGCCGGCAAGGTGATAAATTCCCGCGCACTTTTTTGCCGCTAAATCCCAAACCGCCCGCGCGGTTTCGACCGCCGGAATCGGGCAGCGCAGCTCGTCCGTGAACAACGTCATCCCCTGCCCCGCTGCCGCGAGCGCGGCGTGCAACTGCTCGTTGAACGCGCGCCGGCCGCTTTTTGAAACACCGCCGTTGAGACTCGTCCGCACGACGAGATGACGCGGATTTTTTAAGACGATCGCTTCTGCCGCCAACTTCGTTTCGCCATAAATGTGCAATGGATTCGTGGCATCCGTCTCGATGTAATTTCCGTTACGTCCGTCGAAAACCAGATCCGTGGAGAAGAAAACAAACTGAATGTCCGACGCGATTTCCGCGAGAAATTTCGTCGCGTCCACGTTCACGCGGCGCGCGAGCGCGGGATTTTTCTGCGCCTCACCCACGGTGCTGATGGCGGCGCAATGAATGACGAGTTGGGGCGAATCTTTTTTGAACGCGCGTTCAGCGGCGGCAAAATCCAACAGATCAAAATCCGCACGCGTAAGGCCATAGACAAGAGCTTCCGGCGCAAACTGCGGCGTGGTTTGAACCAGGTAATTTCCGATCAAGCCATGCGCGCCAGTGATCCAGATATTTTTCATCGGGTAAGTTTTTCGTAAAAACAATTTCCGCCAAGAATAAAAAACGGCGGCGGAAAAAATTCCGCCGCCGTTCGCGTCAAACCTTTCTCACTTCACGCCCGCGAGATAGCCAAAGCGTTTCTTGAAATCTTCGGGCGTCATTTTGATGACGGCCGCAAGTTTCGCCAACTGTTTCGGCTCTTCGAAATCTTCGTGTTCGAGGCGGATCATGTAGGCGCAGGCGCACTCATACGCTTCGCCGTCCACGTTGACTTTGCGATTTTGCATCCGCCCGGTCTTGGGATCGAGCATGTTTTCGAACGGCAGCGGGTTCATCTTGCCATCGACGAAGCTGATGATGGCCCCATATTTTTCGGCTTCGGGTGAGCGCAGAAATTTCACCGCCGCGTAACCGAGATCGC
Organism: Limisphaerales bacterium; assembly: GCA_025362675.1. Classification (GTDB taxonomy): domain Bacteria; phylum Verrucomicrobiota; class Verrucomicrobiia; order Limisphaerales; family UBA11358; genus UBA11358. Next base: position 6,164 of record JANYFN010000133.1, read on the forward strand.
GCGTGTATTCGGCGTCGAACGGAATCGGATCGGCGCAACGCAATTCGTAGCCCAGGTCTTTATCAATGAAGGCCATTTGGATGCCGAGTTTTTCGAGGCGCACGGTCAACAGCTCTTTCATCAGGCGGCCAAATTCGATTTCGCCCAAACGCAAATGGCCGTGATCGTCCCGCACCACTTTGCCGAAGCGTTCCAACTGACCCTCGGGCAGCGCGGCGATGAGACCCTTTTCGCCGAGCGATTCGATCAAACCTTCGGCAAGCACCACGAGGCCGTAGCGCGAACCTTCGGCTTTGCGCTTGATGATGGAGCCGATGATGATGTCGCAGACTTCATCCACGGTAACGGTGCGGCCACGAAATTCTTCGGAGATGATCGCGAGGGTGGCGGCACTTGCTTTGGCGATGCCGAGCGCGAGATGTCCCGCCGCCCGCCCCATGCTGATGATGAGATACCAGCGGGAGGTGGTGCGCGCGTCTTCGATGAGGTTACGAACGATCTGCACGCCGTAGTGACGCGCGGTTTCGTAGCCGAAGGTCGGGGCGGTGCCCGGCAACGGCAAATCGTTATCAATGGTTTTGGGAACATGCGCCACCTTGATTTTGCCTTTGCTGTATTTCGCAACGTAGCTGGCCGAAAATGCCGTGTCATCGCCGCCGATGCTGACGAGCGCGGTGATGCCGAGTTTTTCAAACACGGTGAAAATATTACTCATCTGCTCCTGCGACTTGGTGGGATTCGTGCGCGCGGTGCCGAGAATAGAGCCGCCCTTGAGGTGAATATCTTTTACGTCGCGGATGCTCAGCGGCTTGATCTGCGTGGTATCGCCGGCGGCGATGTGCTTGAAACCGTCGCGGAAACCGATGATTTCGTAGCCTTGGTTTATGCCTTCAATCGTAGCCGCCGCGATGACGCCGTTCAGTCCGGGGGCCGGACCGCCGCCAACCAAAATCCCCAATCTGCCTTTATTGCTCATGTGTGTTTTGCGAGTGAAATGTTTTCCGCCCAGACGCTGTATCCTGCCTCCGCATCAAAAAAAATTCAATTCCATTCTTGGCGCAATCACCGCACACTTTGCCCGTTAAATGAAACGAGCCATTTTTCTCGACCGCGATGGGACACTCATCGTGGAAAAAAATTACCTTCATAAGCCGGAAGACGTGGAAATTTTTCCCGGCACGGGTGCGGCGTTGAAAAAACTTTCCGCCGCCGGCTTCCAGCTCATCATGGTCACGAATCAATCCGGCATCGGACGCGGCTACTACACGCTCGCCGACGCCGAGCGCGTGAACGAACACGTCTGCGCACTGCTGGCGACCGAAGGCGCGCGTTTCAAAAAATGTTACATCGCGCCCGAAGCGCCCGACCAACCGAGCCGCGTCCGCAAGCCCTCGCCGCAATTTTTATTCGATGCGCGCGATGAATTTGATTTGAACCTCGCGGAAAGTTTCATGGTCGGCGACAAGCTGATTGATCTGGAATGCGGCTGGAATGCGGGTGTGAAAAAAAGTGTTTTAGTTCGCACGGGCTACGGCCGGGAAGTGGAACGAGAGGACGCGGAAAAAATTTCCCCGGCCATCGTGGTAGCTGATTTGGGCGAAATGGCAGATTTGATTTTAAAACAAGATCGGCGTTAAAAATTATGTGCGGCATCATTGGCTACGTTGGGAAAAAGTCAGCCTCCCCCATCCTATTAGAGGGCTTGCGGCGATTGGAGTATCGCGGTTACGACAGCGCGGGCGTGGCGGTTTTGGACAATGCGAATCTAGTTGTCCGTAAAAAAATCGGCAAGATTGATGAAGGTATCGCGCGGCTGCTGAAGGCGCAACCGGTCACCGGAAAGCTCGGCATCGCGCACACGCGCTGGGCCACACACGGCGTGCCGGCGGATAAAAATTCGCATCCGCATTTGGATCAATCGGGAGAAATCGCCGTCGTCCACAACGGCGTGATTGAGAATTACGACAAGCTCAAACAACGATTGCTCGCGACAGGACACAAATTCAAATCTGACACGGATACGGAAGTGTTGGCGCATTTGATTGGTGAGCATTATGCAAAGCGAAAATCAAATCCCTTGACCCCAGCCCTCTCCCCATCCGACGAGGCGAGAGAGCCGGATGCGTTAACGCAAGCCGTGTCTGACGCACTCCGCGAAGTTATCGGCACTTATGGCCTCGCGGTGATCTGCACAGATTTTCCCGACACGATCATCGGCGCGCGGCGCGGTTCGCCGCTCATCATCGGCATCGGCAAGGGTGAACATTTTCTCGCGAGCGACGCCAACGCCATCGTCGCGCACACGAAAAAAGTCGTTTATCTGAACGACTACGATGTGGCCACCATCACGCCGGAAAATTTTGAAGTTTCCAATCTCGGCGCGGACACGGCGAACGTGCAGATTAGTAATTTGGAATTTTCCCACGAGGATGTGGGGCGCGGAAAATTCGCGCATTTCATGCTCAAGGAAATTTTTGAGCAATCGCAGACGGTGCAAAATGCGTTACGCGGGCGCTTGGATTTTGAAGGCGCGACGGCCAAGTTCGGTGGATTAAATATGACCGCTGCCGAGTTGCGCGGCATTGATCGCATCGTCATCGCGGCGAGCGGCACGAGCTGGCACGCGGCGCTCGTCGGCGAATACTTGATCGAAGAACTGGCGCAACTGCCGGTCGAGGTGGAGTTCGCGCATGAGTTTTGTTACCGCAATTGTCCGCTCGAAAAAAATACGGTGCTGCTCGTGCTGTCGCAGTCCGGCGAGACGGCAGACACGCTCGCCGCTTTGCGCGAGGCGAAGCGGCGCGGCCATCGCGCGCTTGCCATCGTGAATGTCGTCGGCAGCACGATTGCGCGCGAATCAGATGGCGGTATTTACATGCACGCCGGCCCGGAGATCGGCGTGGCTTCGACGAAAGCATTTACCTCCACGCTCACGGTTTTATCGCTGCTGGCCATTCACCTCGGGCGGATGCGGAATCTTTCCGCGAAACGAGCTTTGGAAGTGTTGCACGGACTCGAAGCGTTGCCGGAACAGATTGAAAAAATTCTCGCGCAAAATGAGTCGTTCAAAAAACTCGCGAAGAAATATGCGAAGGCGAACGACTTCTTTTTTCTCGGACGCGGCTATTCATTTCCCATCGCGCTCGAAGGCGCATTAAAGCTGAAGGAAATCTCCTACATCCACGCCGAAGGTTATTCCGCCGCCGAGATGAAGCACGGCCCCATCGCGCTGATTGACAAAAAAACGCCGACCGTTTTTCTCGTGCCGCAAGATGCGATGTATGACCGGACGATGGCCAACCTCGCGATGATTCGCGCCCGCCAAGGCCCGATCATCGCCATCGCCACGGAAGGCGATAAGCAGATCAAAAAAGTCGCCAACGATGTGATTTACCTGCCGAAAACATTGGAAGTGTTGAATCCGATTCTCGCGAGCGTGCCGCTGCAACTCTTCGCGTATCACATCGCCGTCGCGCGCGGCTGCGATGTGGACAAGCCGCGCAATCTCGCGAAGAGCGTCACGGTGCAATGAACGACAAATAATTTATTACGTCGCGTAATCGGGATATTCCGGCTTGAACATCTGCGCGAGGATGAATTGGATCAGGTTCGCCGGACGCGGCTGATCCGTGAGCTTGCTCGCGTAAACTTCCTCGGCCACTGCGACCGCGATGGCGAGTGAAACTTCGTGAATCCGTTTGAGCGACGGATAGATTCTTCCCTCCGCCAGCTCCTCTTTGCGCAACAGCGAAGCCAACGTGCGCGCGGCTTTGATGAACATCGCATCGGTCACGCGGCGCGCGCCCGTGGCGACGACTCCGAGTCCCACTCCGGGAAAGATGTAAGCATTATTGCCCTGACCGGGCACGTAAGTTTTTCCATTCAGCGTGACCGGCGCGAACGGACTGCCACTCGCAAAAATCGCCCGCCCTTCTGTCCAAGAGTAAGCCTGTTCCGCCGTGCATTCCGCCTTGGACGTCGGATTGGACAACGCAAAAATAACCGGCCGAGCATTGAATCCGGCAACAGCTTTAACGATTTCTTCCGTGAAACTTTTGGCCTGCCCAGAAACGCCGACGAGCATGGTGGGCTTGATAAATTTTACCGCCGTCAACAAATCCAAGCACGGCGCGTGATCATGAGCGTAATGCACTTTATGCTCTGTCAACGCTTCGCGTCCCTTCACGATCAGCCCTTTGGAATCCACGAACCAAATGTGTTTCCGCGCTTCAGCAATGGAACAACCTTCTTCCTGCAAAATGCTGACGATGTTGTCCGCGATGCCCATACCCGCCTCACCCGCACCCAGAATCAACACGCGCTGATCGCGCATTTGCTTGCCTGCCGTGAGATGCAACGCGGACAAAATTCCCGCGAGCGCCACGGAGCCGGTGCCTTGAATGTCGTCGTTGAACGTGCAGATTTTATCGCGATAACGTTCGAGCAAACGGAAGGCGTTGCTGTTGCCAAAATCTTCAAACTGAACGAGCACGCGGGGAAAAACGTTTTGCACCGCCTGAATAAATTCTTCGATGAACGAATCGTAAGCCTCGCCTCGCAGACGTTTCTCGCGCAGTCCGATGTAGAGCGGATCATAGAGAAACGTTTCGTTGTTCGTGCCGACATCAATCGTGATCGGCAGACATTGCGTCGGATGAATTCCCGCGCACGCCGTGTAGAGCGACAGTTTGCCGACGGGAATGCCCATGCCAGACGCGCCCAGATCGCCAAGACCGAGAATGCGTTCGCCGTCCGTAACGACAATTACTTTTACATCGCGTGTCGGCCAGTTGCGTAGAACTGTTCCAATGTGCCCGCGATCTTTAAGTGAAATAAATAAGCCGCGTGAACGACGGAAAATATGACCATATTGTTCGCACGCCTTGCCAACCGTGGGCGTGTAAATGATCGGCATCATCTCCTCCAGATGATCCATCACCACCCGATAAAACAGCGTCTCATTGCGATCCTGCAAACCGACAATCTGGATGTAACGTTCGAGGTCGCTGGATTTGCTGTGGAAATTCGCCATCACGCGCTGCACCTGCTCATCCATCGTCTGAACGTGTGGCGGCAATAATCCGCGCAAACCAAGCGCATCGCGCTCGGCATCGGTGAAGGCCGTGCCCTTGTTGAAAACAGGATCGTGCAGCCATTCAGAGGCATTCGCGGGTAAGGCACGGTTGGTAGAGGTGGTGGATGGTCGGTCTAAAGTCGTCATATTTTTGAGAAGTGTTTCCCAAAAAAGTAACGGTTACCGAAAATTTATGCTGGCCGTAATTTGCCAATAACTTGCCGCAAAATTACCGCTATCCCACCCTGACTGACGCCAAAAAAAAGCGACCCTGAGATTCCTGACGTGAAAAACTTATGTCTGCTGCGCTGCCTTTAGGTCCTCATCGTTGGGAATTTCCAGAACTACGGTGTGTAACAAATCTTTGAATACCACCATTTTTTTTCCATTGAATCGGACATCTTTCGTAGTCGTCACCTGATTCGTCGCGCCAGGTTCAGTGAATCGTTTGAAGGTGAAACGATAAACATCATATTCCTTTTCCCGCCAAATAAATTTCCAAGTCAGTTCCGACGCTCGCGGACCACGCGTGGCTATGTTGTTATTTTCAGGCTTATTCGGAAAAGTGGTTTCCGGCGTGAGGTTGATCCCGACACCGACAACAGTGGGATTTGCAATCCCTTCAAAACAGCTCACCTTGGTCTTCACCCGAGCCGATTCACTAGCGGAGATTTGAGCCGTCACTCCGAGAGTCAAACCCAGCAGCGCCAAAAAAAATACGATTGTTTTCATCTACTCAGTTTTCGGTTCAACTGGAGCTATCACTTTAGCTATTTCCTCATCTTTCGAAGGCTCATCCAGTTGCAACTGCTCCGGCGGCACGGTGGCCAAACCCGCATCCGCCGTGATCGGTGCGGGCGGATGCTCAATCGGAATGCGGCGCAATTCATCTGCGGCGGGCAAGTCTTCCAGACCGCGCAGACCAAAATATTCTAGAAACAGCGGCGTGGTGCTGTAGAGCGTGGGACGACCCACGACTTCCGCGCGTCCGCTCTGCTCCACGAGACCGCGTTCGAGAATCGTCTGCATCGTGCCATCTACGTTCACGCCGCGCACTTGCTCGACTTCCGCGCGCGTCACCGGCTGGCGATACGCGATGATGGCGAGCGTCTCCAGCGCCGCCTGCGACAAGCGCGACGGACGATTCTTCACGCCGACCAGCGCCTTCAGCCATGGCGAAAATTCCGGTTGCGTGACGAATTGCCACGCGCCCGCGACGCACGCGAGCCGATAACTGCGCGCGGCGGTTTCGTGATCCGCCACGAGCTGTTCCAACGCAGCGGTGACGTCGTCGTCTTTGACTTTTTTAAATGCCTTGGCTTCCTCCGTCGAATCCTCGGCGATGCCAGCGGCGGTGAACAAGTCACGAAGTTCCTTCACGCTCATCGGTTTTTGCGCCGAGAACAGCACTGATTCCAGAATCAATTTGAGTTCCATCTTAAAAAATTATTTTGGTTTTTGCTCTTCACTGTCAGCGCCCGCCTCATCGTCATCGTCATCGTCGTCATCGTCATCGTCGTCATCGTCATCGTCGTCATCGTCATCGTCGTCATCGTCATCGTCGTCATCGTCGTCATCGTCGTCGTCGTCATCGTCGTCATCCGCTTCGGCTTCGTCACCGGCGGACTCATCCTCGACTTTTTCCTCAGTCTCTGCAACAGCCGGTTCGGGTGTCGAGGCGACGGCTTTCGTTTCGGCGAGAGCTGAAATTTCAGGCGCAGTGTAAACATTTTCCGCCAACGCCGACGGTGGAATCGCCTTGGTCACTTGGATCTCCGCAAACGGCTCCGGCTGCACACACGCGAGTTGTTTCAAACGGATCAATTCCAGCAGCGCGAGGAAGGTGCAGACCACTTCAGCGCGGTTGGCAGCATTTTCAAATAATTCCACAAAACGCACCGAGATGCGTTCAGCAATGACTTTTAGCACGAACTCCATTTTCTCGCTAACCGTCCATTTGTCCTCGAAAATTTCGCGCGTGCCGGCGGTCTTTTCCTGAAACCGTTTCAGCACCGCGTTCACGGCGTTGAGCAGATCAAAAATTCCCACGTCCGGCTTGATGGGTGCGGCTTCGGACGGAAACTCAATTTTTCCGGGCAGGCGTGGATAAACGTTTTCCTGCCGTTCTTCCATGGTCTGCAACGACGCGGCGGCGTCCTTGAATTTTTTATATTCCACGAGCTGGCGGATGAGTTCGAAGCGCGGGTCTTCACCTTCCTCCTCCGCCTCGACTGCGACTTGCTGATCAACCGGCAGCAGCTCGCGGCTCTTGATATACATGAGCGTGGAAGCCATCACCACAAATTCGCCCGCCACCTCAAGATCAAACGCCCGCATCAAATCAATATATTCAATGAACTGCGTCGCGAGCTTGGTGAGATTGACCTCGTAAATGTCCACTTCCTCCTTCTTGATCAGATAAAGAAGGAGATCCAGCGGGCCTTCAAAGACCTCGAATTGAACTTGATAATCCGCCATGAGCGAGCGCGAATCGTAAATTGAACCGGCAGCGTTGGCAATGTCTGAACGGAGCGAACGAAACGCAGAAGCGTCCTAAACGACGGTGGCGGTTTTCGCGCTGCGAAAACCCCGTCGCCGAGCGAAGCGTCAGGCGACGGCACGGGTGAGAGAAAAGTGTCGCCCATCCCAAGGCGTTGCGCCGCTACACGCGGCGCTGGTTTTCGCAGCGCGAAAAC
>JANYFN010000171.1 GCA_025362675.1 Limisphaerales bacterium
TCAACGGCTCGTGGATGTGCGACAGCGGACGTTTGAATTACAAATGGATCGGCCGCGCTGATCGTTTGAAAGATGTTTTGGTGCGCGGACAAAAATCCACCTGGGCAGCGGCGCTCAATGAAATTTCCGACAAGCTGAAAAAAGCTCCGGCGGGCTCCGTCGCGATAGTCGCCTCGGCGCGGCAGACGAATGAAGAGCTTTGGCTCATTTCAAAATTGAAAGCCAAGCTCGGCGCGATCAGCGATGCCATTCCGCGCGATGGCAAGGGCGATAAGATTCTCGTGAGCGCCGACAAAAATCCGAACACCAACGGTGCGCGGCTCACGGGAATTTGTTTCACCGAGATGGGCATCAACCTCGCGAAGATTGCCGACGGAATTTCCACCGGCAAAATCAAGACGCTCATCGTTTTTGGCGAGAACATCGTCAAGCGCGCGGTCAGCAACGAAAAATTACGCGAGCGCGAAACCATCAGCGAAGTCGTGGACGAACACGGCCTCACGCCGGAATTGCTCGCGAAACTCGACACGCTGATCGTCAGCGACATTTTGCCGAACGAGACCACGAAGCTCGCTCACTATGTTTTGCCCGGGGCGGCGCACGCGGAAAAACGCGGCTCGTTCACTAACACCAAAGGCCGCGTCCAGAAATTCATGAAGGCCGTGGAAGCACCTGGCGACGCGCGCGCCGAATGGGAATTTTTGCACGACCTCGTCCACAACGTCACTGGGCAGAATGGTTATGTGACCATCGAAGGTCTGTTCAATCAAATGGCGAAGGAAGTGCCTGCGTTCAATGGTGTGACGTGGCAATCCCTCGGCGATACCGGCGTGACGGTGCAAATCTAAAATGGACTGGAATTTCATCATCTTTAGTTTGGTCAAGATCGCCGTCGTGGTCGGCGTGGTGCAAGGCCTTGTCGCTTATTCCGTGCTGGCTGAGCGCAAGATTTCCGCTTGGATTCAAGATCGCGTCGGGCCGAACCGCACTGCCCCGCCGTTTGTAAAATTTATCCCGGTGCTGGGCCCATTTCTGACCCGGTTAGGAATTTTTCAACCGCTCGCTGACGGTTTGAAATTCATGTTCAAGGAAGATTTTACTCCCGCTGGCGTGAAGAAAATTTATTTCTTCCTCGCCCCGGCAGTGTCCGTGATTCCCGCGATGCTCACGGTCGCGGTGATTCCTTTCGGTTCGATGATCGGGAATCAAAAAATGGTGATTGCGGATTTGAACGTCGGCATCCTCTACACCTTCGGCATCGTCTCGATGGGCGTGTATGGCATCGTGCTGGCTGGCTACGCGTCGAACTCCAAGTATCCGATGTTCGGCGGCATCCGCTCGAGCGCGCAGATGATTTCGTATGAAATTTCCATGGGCATGTCGGTCATTCCGGTGTTGCTCATTGTTGGCAATCTGAATTTGAGCCAAATCATTGGCTGGCAGGCGACGAATGGATGGCTGGTTGTGTATTCGCCGATTTCATTCATCATTTTCATGGTCGCCTCGTTCGCGGAAACGAACCGCACGCCATTCGATTTGCCGGAAGCGGAAACGGAACTCGTCGGCGGCTATCACACGGAATACGGCTCGATGAAATTCGCGCTCTTCTTTCTCGCGGAATATTCCAACATGGTTTCTTCCTCGGCGATGATGGTGACGTTGTTCTTTGGTGGTTGGACGCTGCCGTTCTGGGGCCTCGATCACGCGCCGACGAGCCTGGGCATGGGCCTCGCGCACATCGGCGTTTTCATGGCGAAGATGATTTTCTTCATGGTCGTGTTCATCTGGGTGCGCTGGATGTTCCCGCGTTTCCGTTACGATCAATTGATGGATTTGGGCTGGCGGCGTTTTCTGCCGCTCGCGTTGGTAAACATTTTAATCACGGCCGTCTGGCTGTGGATCAGGAGTTGATATGGCCGTCGTTGTAAATCGCAAACCACTAACGTTTTGGGAAAGACTTTATCTGCCGGCCATCATCGGCGGATTGAAAGTGACGCTCAAGCACGCTTACAACACGCTCATCCTGCGCAAGGTTGTGACGATGGAATATCCCGAGCAGAAATGGACGCTGCCGACCGGTTATCGCGGCGCGCCTTATCTGGTGAAGGATCAGGAAGGCAGCACGAAATGTGTTTCCTGCCAGCTCTGCGAATTTGTCTGTCCGCCGAAAGCCATCCGCATCACGCCGCCCGGCAACTCAGGTCAGAAAGCGGATCGCACCAATGCCGAGAAAATGCCAGCGGAATTCGAGATCAACATGCTTCGCTGCATCTACTGCGGCTTCTGCCAGGAAGTGTGCCCGGAAGAAGCGATTTTCTTGCAGAAAGATTATTCGCTCGTCGCATTGAGCCGCAGCGAAATGATTTACAACAAAGAGAAACTTCTGTCACTCGGCGGTGAAGTCGGCGGCATCCAGAAGTGGAAACACAAACTGGAAGAAGCGAAGGCGCAGGAAAATTTCCCGGTGAAACTTTAATTGGAAATGGAAGCCATCAACAATTTATTGAGCGGCAGTAATGTGACGGACGTTTTATTTTACGTCTTCGCGGTGCTGACGTTGCTGTGCGCTGTGCTCGTCGTCGCTAATCCATTCAGCCGCAATCCGGTGACCAGCGCGATGTTTCTGGTGCTGACCATCATCTCGATGTCCGGTCTATTTCTGCTGCTACACGCGTTCTTTCTCGCGGCGGTTCAGATTCTAGTTTACGCCGGGGCCGTCATCGTTCTCTTTATTTTCGTCATCATGTTGCTCGACTTAAAAGAAGAACAGCGCCGCAAAATCAAATTTTTCGGCCTCGCTGCTGGACTGGTTTCCGTCGGCATCGTCGTCAGTATTTTTCTCAAATCGCTCGCGTCCATCCAACCGAATGTCGCCGAGCCTGCCCTCGAAGGAGAAACCTATGCGCTCGGCAAACTGTTGTTCACGCACTACACACTGCCATTTGAAATCGTCTCGGTGTTACTGCTCGTCGCGATGATCGGCGTGATTCTCTTGAGCAAAAAGAAACTCGAATAACATGCACATAGGAATCCAACATTATTTGGCGGTGAGCATGATCTTGTTCTGCTTGGGACTGCTCGGCGTCATCATGCGCCGCAATCTGCTCGTCATTTACATGTCGCTCGAGTTGATGCTCAACGCCGCCAATCTGGCGCTCGTCGCTTTTTCACGATTCAACAACAAGCTCGACGGCCAGGTGTTGGTATTTTTCATCATTACCGTGGCGGCGGCGGAAGTAGCGGTCGGCCTCGCGCTCATCGTCGCGCTCTACCGCAAACGCCAGTCCGCGCACGTTGAAGATTTGACCTCGATGAAACTCTGACGGATGAAATACGAAAATTTACCTTGGCTGATTTTGTTTCTGCCGCTGATTTCAGCAGCGGTTATAACGCTTTTTACTCTGCGCTCCAAAACGGTCAGCAGCCTTATCTCCATCGGTGCGGTGGTCGCGGGTTTTGTGATGACCGTGATATTCGTTAACGCGAACGGCATGCAATTCAGTGGCGAGACTTCTCTCCAGTGGCTTGAAATCGGCGACCTGAAAGCGGACTTCGGTCTCAAACTTGATGCCTTGAGTATGATGATGCTGTTCGTCGTTACCGGCGTCGGCGGTCTCATCCATATTTATTCCTACGGCTACATGCATGAGGATCGCAGCATGGCGCGCTTCTTTGCTTGCTTAAGCCTATTCACTTTTTCGATGCTCGGGATCGTGCTCGCCAATAATTTTCTGATGATGTTCATCTCGTGGGAATTGGTCGGCGTGTCCAGCTACCTGCTCATCGGATTCTGGTTTGAAAAACCCAGTGCCGGCGACGCCGCAAAAAAAGCCTTCATCGTCAATCGTCTCGGCGACTTCGGTTTTCTGTTTGGAATCTTGATGGTTTGGGGCTTGCTTGGTTCTCTGAATTTTTCCGCACTGCAAAATTCCATCACCGCCAATCCCGCCGCGCTCGGAGCGATGGCCACCACGGCCGGGCTGCTGATTTTCTGCGGCGCAATGGGCAAGTCCGCTCAATTCCCGCTGCACGTCTGGTTGCCGGACGCGATGGAAGGCCCGACGCCCGTATCCGCCTTAATCCATGCCGCGACGATGGTGGCCGCCGGTGTTTACATGCTCTGTCGCTCGTTGTTTTTGTTTAACGCTGACTCGCTCCACGTCATTTCCTACATCGGCGGTTTCACGGCGCTGATCGCCGCGCTCATGGCCGTCCAGCAAAACGACATCAAGCGCATCATCGCATACTCGACGCTCTCGCAACTCGGCTACATGGTGATGACGGTCGGCTTGAACGGCCCGACGCCCGCGATGTTCCACTTGACCACGCACGCATTTTTCAAAGCGCTGCTGTTCCTCGCCGCCGGCTCCGTCATCATCGGGATGCACCACGAGCAGGACATCTGGCAGATGGGAAATCTACGGAAGAAAATGCCCATCACGTTTTTGACCTTCACCATCGGCACGCTCGCGCTATGCGGCGTCCCGCCGTTCAGCGGTTTCTATTCCAAGGATGCAATTCTCGCGCAAGCGTGGGAGCAGAAAAGTTACTTACTCTTCGGTGTCGCCGTTTTCATCGCCGCGTTGACGACGTTCTACACGTTCCGTTTGTTCTTCGTCGTTTTCTTCGGCAAGGAAAAATCTGACCACGCAAAACACGCGCACGAATCGTCGCTGGTGATGACGTTGCCGTTAGTAATTTTGGCGGTGTTCTCGTTTGCCGGCGGTTTCATCGGAATCACTAACAACTACGGTTCGCAGTTCGTGCATGAACATGAAACATTTTCTGCGTGGCAGCAATTTGCGGAGCCGTTCCACAATCCGTTCCCGATGGTCTGCGGCCTTGTGGCTTTTGCAATTGGATTTTTTGCTGCACTGTCGCTCTATAAAAATGCCACGTCTGATCCGTTGCCCAAAAAACTCGGTGGCCTGGCAACGCTGATGAAGAACAAATTTTACTTCGACGAAATATACGAAGCCACGTTCATCCGCGCGCATGATTTCCTCGCGGCGGTGGCCGACTGGATTGACCGTTGGATTTTGGAAGGTGCGATCATCGGCGCGATTCGCGGGGGCACTGATTTGAGCGGACGCGCCCTGCGTCTCGCGCAAACCGGTAATTTGCAAACTTACGCCTTCCTGTTCGTGCTCGGCGTGGCGCTGCTGCTCTATTTCGTTTTGGGAAAATAAAATGTCCATACTGACTTACATCGCAGGTTGGCCGCTGCTGGCGGCGTTGGTGCTCATCGTCGTGCCGCGCAATTTCCGCGTCATCATTCGTGCCATCGCGGTGCTGGCCACGCTCATCTCGGCGGTGCTCGCAGTGAAAATGTTTTGTAACTACGGCAGCGCTTTGCCGGACGCGGATGGCTATCGTTTCGTGCAGCAAATCCCGTGGGTCGAATCGCTCGGCATCAGCTACCACGTCGGCGTGGATGGGTTGAACGTCGGGTTGATTCTGATGGGTGCCATCGTCGCCTTCGCGGCGGCGCTTTGTTCCTTTGAAATTCAGACGCGCGAAAAGGAATTTTATATTCTCCTACTTGTGATGACCGGCGGCATTCTCGGCGCGTTCGCGTCACTCGATTTGTTCTTCTTTTATTTCCTGCACGAACTCGCGCTGGTGCCGACGTTCATCATGATCGGCGTCTGGGGGCGCGGCGAAAAGAAAAACTACGCGACGTTTCAGATCACGCTTTACTTGAGCATTGGCGCGCTCATCGCGCTCATCGGCCTGATCGCGCTCTATATCCAATGCGGCGCGAACACGTTCGACATTCCGAAAATCATCGAACACGCCAAGACGAATCCGCTCGCGGTCAACGCGCAGAATTTCATTTTCCCGCTACTGCTGTTTGGATTTGGTATTCTAGTTTCGCTCTGGCCGTTCCATTCGTGGGCACCGCTCGGCTATGGCGTCGCGCCTTCGCCAACGTCTATGCTTCACGCCGGCGTATTGAAGAAGTTCGGTCTTTACGGTTTGATTCGAATCGCGCTGCCGCTGATGCCGCAGGCTGCGCAAAGTTGGGCACACGTCATCGCGTGGCTTTGCGTCGGAAACATTTTGTATGTCGGCTGGGTGGCCATGCGCCAAAAAGATTTGAACCTGCTGATTGGTAATTCCAGCGTGGCGCACATGGGCTTTATTTTCCTCGGCATCGCCAGCTTGAACCTCATCGGTATCACCGGCGCGGTGCTCATCATGGTCGCGCACGGGTTTCTGGCGGCACTGACCTTTGCATTGAGTGGATATATTTACAAGCAAACCGGCACGTTGGAAATCAGTGCGCTCGGCGGCCTCTGCCGCAAGCTGCCCTTCATCGGCACGGCTTTGGTGATGGCGGCTATGGCAGGCTGCGGATTGCCCGGCTTCGCGAATTTCGTCGGTGAAGCCACCGTGTTCTTCGGCGCGTGGAAAGCGTTCCCGACCATCACCGTCATCGCGCTGTGGGGCGCGCTGGTCATCGGCGGTATTTACATGACCCGCGCCATCCGCAATGTGCTGCACGGACCGTTGCCGGAAAAATGGAATTCACTCTCCGACGCCTCGCACCTCTGGCGCAAGCTGCCCTACGCGCTGCTGCTCGCGAGCCTGTTCGTGTTTGGTGTCTGGCCCCGCCTGCTGACGGAAAAAATCAATCCAGACGCCGTCAAGATCGTCGCGCAGATTTCACCCGCGCCGTCGGCGGACAAACTGGTCGCGCAGTCTGAAAATTCTGGAGTTCGCAACTGATGAACGCTTCGCTCAATTTTATTGGTTTGGAAATTTCGGTGATCGGCCTCGGCCTCGTGCTGATGCTGGCAGATTTTTTTGTCCCCGCCGAACGCCGCCGCTTTATCGGCTACGCGGGTATCGCCGCTTTGGGTGTGCTGCTCATCATGAGTTTCAGCGGCAACGGCACCTGCAGCAATTTCGGATTCGGCTTCAACAACGCATTCGTAAATGACGGCCTCTCGCTGTTCTTCAAACGCTTCTTCATCGTTGCGGCCATCTTGGTGCTATTCATCGCGGCAGAATTTTCGGATAAACTCGCCGCCGGCAGCATCGCGGAATATTACTCGCTCATTATTTTTGCGTTGGCGGGAATGTTATTCGCCGCGTCGTCCAACGACTTCGTGATGCTCTTCGTCGCCATCGAGCTCATTACCGTCACGTTCTACGTTCTCGTCAGTTTTCAACGCAGCAAAGTGGCCTCGCTCGAAGCCGGCGTGAAGTATCTCATTCTCGGCGCGCTGTCTTCGTCCTTCATGGTGTTCGGTATCGCGCTGATTTGGGGAACCACCGGCACCTTGAACTTCACTGAACTCGCCGCCGTCGCGCCGCAATTTGAAACCAGCCGCATCTTTTTGCTTGGCGTGCTGTTAGTGCTCGTTGGCCTAGGCTTTAAGATCGCCGCGTTTCCGTTTCAGATTTGGGCCCCGGACGTGTATCAAGGCGCACCCACCCCGACGACCGCGTTTCTCGCCATCGGTTCCAAAGCCGCCGGCTTTGTGCTGCTGCTGCGCGTGCTGTTCACCGCCGTGCCGAGCGTGACGCTGCACTGGGAAAAATTGCTCATCGTCATTTCCGCCATCACGATTCTTTACGGAAATTTGTGTGCGCTGCCGCAACGCAACCTCAAGCGTTTGTTTGGTTACTCCAGCATTTCGCACGCAGGCTATCTGCTGCTCGGTGTCGCGGCGCTTAACGCCAACGGTCAAGCCGCCATTCTCTATTATCTCGCCGGCTATTTATTCACCGTGCTAGCTGGCTTCCTCGTCATCGCCCTGGTATTGCGCCATCTGGAAACGGATGATGTTTCCGGTCTCGCCGGATTGAGCCAGCGCTCGCCGCTGCTAGCTGCGACCATGACCATTTCGATGGTTTCGCTCGCGGGAATTCCTCCACTTGCGGGTTTTTTTGGAAAATTCCTGTTGCTCAAATCCGTGATCGAAGCCGCGCAAAAGTCACACCATTACGGTTATATCTATCTGGTGTTCATCGCGCTCGCGGGCGTAGTGATTTCCCTCTACTACTACTTCAACGTCGTGCGCGCGATTTACTGGAGCAAGGAAGCCCGCGATCTCTCGCCGATCGCGCTATCCGCTCCAGCTAAACTGACCGCGTGGGTCTGCATCGCAGGCATCTTCTGGCTCGGTTTATTCCCGAACACAGTTTTGAATCTCGCTAATCAGGCAGCCACAGTGTTCGTCGCGGTGACGAAGTAAAAACCAAATTTTCAACGAAGGACGGACTACTTTGTCCGTCCTTTTTTGGTGGGTGAATGAAAATTCAAACTTTCTCTCGCAGGCAAATTTTGGTTAATCTAAATACTTTTTATGAGCAAAACTGCACTTCTCTTTGCCGGTCAAGGCGCGCAAGTCGTCGGCATGGGCCGAGACCTGGCTGAAAAATTTCCGTCCGCACAAGCGTGGTTCGACCGCGCCAATGCTGCGCTCGGCTACGATCTCACTAAGATTTGTTTTGAAGGACCGGAAGCCGATCTCACCAAAACCGAAAACGCGCAGCCCGGAATTTTTCTCGTGAGCTGGGTCGCGTTCCAACTGCTCAAGGAACAAGTGCCGAATATGAAATTCGAAGCCACCGCTGGTCTTTCGCTGGGCGAATTCACCGCGCTCACGGCGGCGGGCGCAATGAGTTTTGAGGACGGCCTGCGCGTCGTGCGTCAGCGCGGAAGCTTCATGCAAGAAGCGTGCGAGGCGACCAAAGGTGGCATGGCGGCGATCATCGGCTTGGACGAAAATCTGACCCGCGAAGTTTGTGCGGCAGCCGGAGTTGTTCTCGCCAATCTGAATTGCCCCGGCCAGCTCGTCATTTCCGGCGCGGCGGAAAAAATTTCTCTCGCGTGCGAACTCGCCAAGGCCAAAGGCGCGAAACGCGCGCTGCCGTTGTCAGTGGCGGGCGCGTATCACTCGCCGCTCATGGCCAGCGCGCAGCCAAAACTTGGCGCGGAACTGGCAAAGGTGAATTTAATGTCGCCCGCAGTGCCTGTGATTTCCAACGTCACCGCGCAGGCGCACGGAACGGCCACGGAAATTTCCGCCAAGCTGGTCGAGCAAGTGTGCGCGTCGGTGCGGTGGGAAGAATCCATGCGGGACTTGCTGGCACAGGGTTATACGCGTTTCATCGAACTCGGGCCGGGCACGGCATTGAGCGGCTTCACGAAGCGTATTGATAAAACGGCGACGATGCTGAACGTCGCGGACGCGGCGAGCTTGGAAGCCACGGTGAAGGCGTTGGCCTAAAGATTTGCCACAGAGACACAGAGCGCACAGAGAGTTTTTTTCTGCCTCTGTGTTCTCTGTGCCTCTGTGGCTAAAAAATGAATTTGTTTTTTGCCCTTGCGCGGCGGGCGGGTTCTGGAAAGATTCGCTCATGGCCGGAGCGAGGGCGGACGGGTTGCGCCAATGTGCGTCAAAAAATTTTCGCGGTCACGAGGGTGGCCGATTGGCATAGCCACAGATTTTCACAGATGAAACACAGATGGGACATTTGATTGTAAATTGAGCAGCCTTACACACATTGAGAAACAAAAATTAGAACGTGAGCTTCGTATGCAAGGAGGCTGGGTTCTTAATTTTTCCAATCGCACTTTTGAAGAGTTTTTTCGTGAGGTTGTTGGAATTCAAATTTACGACTCGCGTTATGATCGTGACTCTGTATCAAAATCAAAAGCGAATAGATTGAGGGCGTTTTGGGATGTGGCGACAGAAAAGCAACTTCGATTATTTTTTGGTGGTCTTCTCGAAGGTTGGTCAATCTATGCAGACGCGCCGATTTCCAGTTCAGCACAATCACTTCTTCAACAGATTTTGAATAGGTTTGGTGGTTCTTCTCCAAAAGTCGAATCGCAGCAAACTAACAGCTCAACTGCTGGCATAAGTGACGACGATTCCAAGAAACTAACAGCTCAACTGATTGAAGTGAGTCGTTTGCCCGCTCAACAGCGAGGATATGAGTTTGAGAAATTTCTTAAGAATTTGTTCAACGCTTATGGTCTTTCTGGCCGCGCATCATTTCGGCTCACCGGCGAGCAGATTGATGGTAGTTTCGTCATGCACAACGAAACGTATCTATTGGAAGCTAAGTGGGAAAACTCTCCAATTGGCGCAGCACATCTTCACACTTTTGAGGGAAAGCTCGGACAGAAAGCTTCGTGGTCGCGAGGTCTTTTCGTAAGCATTAGTGGATTTTCTGAAGACGGGCTTTTGGCCTTTGGGAAAGGCAAGAGGCTCGTGTGTATGGATGGTTGTGATTTGTCGGAGATGTTAATAAAAAAGATTTCTGTGGTTGATGTTCTTGCTGCAAAAGTAAGAAGAGCGGCTGAAACGGGAAATCCATTTATCCGCGTTCGAGATTTGAATTTCTAACTAGTGAAAATAAAATCGCTTTGAATCTGTGTTCAATCTGTGTTTCATCTGTGGCTGAAAAATAATTTTATGAGCCAACTTGCCAATCAAATT
>JANYFN010000193.1 GCA_025362675.1 Limisphaerales bacterium
GCCCGATGCGCCCGCGCAACTGATGCAACTGCGCCAGCCCGAAATGTTCCGCGTTCTCGATGAGCATCACGCTCGCGTTCGGCACATCCACGCCCACCTTGATGAGCGACGTGGCGACGAGCGCCTGGATTTTGTTGGAGCGAAAATCTGACATCGTTTTCTCTTTGTCGGCGGCCTTGATGCGTCCGTGCAGTAGGCCGACTTTGAAGCCGTTCAACGCGCGCTGGACGTTTTCAAATTCCTTCGTCACGGCTTTGATGTCCTTGTCCGTGTCGGCCACTTCGGCGCGCGGATAGACGATGTAGGCTTGTCGTCCGGCGGAAATTTTTTCGCGGATGAAATCAAAAACTTTTGGCAACTTATCCGTCGCGCGGAGAAACGTTTTGATCGCGCCGCGACCGCCGGGCAGTTCGTCAATCGTGGAAACATCGAGGTCGCCGTAGAGCGTGAGGCCGAGCGTGCGCGGAATCGGCGTGGCGGTCATCACGAGCAGATGTGGATAATTCCCTTTGCGGACAAGGGTTTCGCGCTGCGCGACGCCGAACTTGTGCTGCTCGTCAATGATGACTAGGCCGAGTTTTGGCAGATCGAAACCGGAGGTGAGGAGGGCGTGAGTGCCGATGACGAGGGTTGAAGGTTGAAGGTTGAAGGTTGAAGGTTTTTTTGCGCGGGGCGCGTCGGCATTTTCAACCTGCAACTTGGAACCTGCAACTTGCAACCCCACATCCTTCCGACTTCCCGTTTGCAAAAGAACGGTGACGCCCAAGGGTTCAAACCACTTAACAAAATTCCGAAAATGTTGTTCCGCCAAAATTTCCGTCGGGGCCATGAGCGCGACGTTGAATCCGCTTTCCAATGCCATCAACGCGCTGCACGCAGCCACGGCGGTTTTGCCGGAGCCGACATCGCCTTGCAACAAGCGCCGCATCGGATGCAACCCGCCCATGTCGGCACGGATTTCCTTCAATACATTCGTCTGGGCGGCGGTGAGCTTGAAACCAAGTTGCGCGAGAAATGGTTTCATCAAATGGTTGTCGCCACCGCACGGTAAGGCTTTGGAAAGCGCTTCAAATTTTTTGCGCCGCGACTGGATTTTCGTTTGCAGCACAACAAATTCATCCAGCGCCAGTCGTTGCCGCGCGATTTCTACGTCGGTCAACTCTGCGGGAAAATGGATCATGCGGATGGCATTTGCCCGTTCGGGCAAAGCTGAAGGTTGAAGGTTGAAGGTTGAAAGTTCTTTGGGCGCGGCGGTCACGGGGTTTTCAACCTGCAACCTGCAACCTGCAACCTGCAACTCGCTTTCAAACTTCTCCAGCGCCCGCCACATCACCGAGCGCATCACGCGCGCCGTCAGTCCTTCCGTGAGCGGATGAATCGGGACGATGCGATTGACGTGGATGAATTCATCATCTCCCGGCTCGCAAAATTCCGTTTCGGGATGCGTGAACGTGCGCGGTTTTTTTTCGTCATCCAGTTTGCCGAAAATTAAAAACTCGCGACCGATCGCATACCAGTCTGGCATCCACGCCTGCGCCTGCCACCAACGGCAATGCAGGCGCGCGGTGCCATCGTCGAACACGCATTCGAACATCGAACGCGCGCCCTTTTGAAAGCGCTTGATGCCCGCCGCGATGATGGTTCCGCGCACGGTGGCCGGCTGTTTGGCTTTCAGATCGCGGATGGGTAGAAACTTTCTCCGGTCTTCGTAGCGGCGCGGCTTGTGCAGCAATAAATCTTCGACGGTGAAAATCTCCAGTCGTGCCAACAGTTTTGCGCGTTCCTCGCCCACGCCCCAGACGGATGAGACCGGCGCGGCGAGCGGCGAAAGATTGGTTTCCGGCGACGACATGGACGGCACCATACAAGCCGCGCAGAGGCGCTTCAACGCGAAAGCAGCTTCCGGCATTGCGCGGCTAGTAACATTGCGCGAAACTGCGGCTCGCAAAAAATTCATGTCGCAACCAAATTTACCGGCCAAAAACTGCCCGACCGCCGCGATGATTTTCGGCGTCGGCTCGTTCGCTCACAGCATCGGCGGCGCGCTGGCCGGTGCGGGCGCAAACGTCTCGACCTATCTCACGCGCGACTACGCGCATTTCCCGCCGTCGCTCGTTGGGCCAACTTTCCTGCGCGATGTTTTTCCGAATCCCGTTCCGTTGCTGCGCGAAAAGAAAATCGAGGTTGTCATCCCACAGTCCATTG
The DNA here is from genome assembly GCA_025362675.1 of Limisphaerales bacterium. Lineage (GTDB taxonomy): Bacteria > Verrucomicrobiota > Verrucomicrobiia > Limisphaerales > UBA11358 > UBA11358. The sequence continues at coordinate 2,206 of JANYFN010000193.1, forward strand.
ACTGGGCGATGCAGCCGTGGGCAAATGATTTAATCAAATCCGGCGTCGCTATTTTTTCGCCGACGGGCGAAGCGATGAAGATCGAGCGCGAACGCGACTTTGCGCGGAAACTGTGCGCGGAGTTCAAAATTCCGTTCCCGAAATCATTCGTCGCGGCGAACCGGCTCGCAGCGGAAAAAATTCTGGCCGAATATCCGCAGCCATTCGTCATCAAGAATCCGCTCTGCTCGCCGACGAGTCCGATTCACACAATTTTGTGCGAGACCGTGGCCGACACCCGGGCGTGGCTGCGGCACGTCAATTATGCCGAGGGAGTTTTTCTCCAGGAATATCTTGGCCGTGCCGAGGCCGGGCACATCGCGCTGATCAGCGGCGGCGAAATCCATTCGCTCGTCACAAACCAGGAATACAAATACGCCTTCAATGACAACCTCGGTATCATCGCCGGCGCACCGCTGGGTGGACTTGTGGAGCGCGATGAACATGACAAATACGGACTCGCGCGTGAACTCATTCATCCGCTGCTGCCGTGGTTGCGCGCGGTGAATTACCACGGCCCACTGCAAGTCACCGCCATCAAGCGCGACGGCCAATGGCGTGTCATCGAATACAATATCCGCATCGGCGTCACCTCCGGCCCGATGATTTTGCGGATGCTGAAAAATCCGGCGGAAGTGATTTTGAAAACCGCGCGGAATGAAAAATTGAAGCTGGAATTCAACGACGAATTAAACTTCGGCTGTTCGCTCACACTCGCGGGCTACGGCTATCCGTTCACACAAGTCGTCGGGCCACACTTACCGCTCGAAACCACGGGGGAATTCGATTGCGATGTGTGGTGGAACGAAGTCGCGCGCGACCCGGACGGTCATCTGATGGCCGCTGGCCATCGCATCGCGGATGTCATCGCGCTCGCGCCGACACTCGCTGCGGCGATGGCGAAGGCTTACGAAAACATCCGCAAAATCCGTGTCGTCGGCAGCTATTTCCGCACGGACATCGGGCAAAGCCTGTGGCCACCGGGGAATATTTAGAAAAATAAGGAAAGCAGGAAGGCAGGAAAAATCCCTTCCGTATTTCCTGTTTTCCTTAGTAAAATTTTGTTCTGAATTTTTCGTGTGTTCCGTAAATTTCGCGGTAAAACTTTTCTACGTCCGATGCATTCCAAATACGAAAATTTCCCGCCGCGTCCGGCGTGGACCGAGATCAATCTCGGCCAATTGCGGCGCAACTTGCAACTCATCCGCGCCGACCTGCCGCGCGCGGTGAAGTTCCTCGCCGTCGTCAAGGACGAGGCTTACGGCCACGGCGCACTCGAGGTCGCCCGCATGGCCGTAGAAGAAGGCGCGTGGGGTTTTGGTTTGAGCACGCTGGAAGAGGCGATGCACCTGCGCGATGGCGGCATCACCGCGCCCTTGCTGCTGCTTGGCGAGCGGCAGGAGGCCGAACTCGAATGGTGCGTGGCGCACGACCTGACCGCCTGCGTGAATGAGCCACAAAACATCCGCGCGCTCGCCCGCATTGCCGCCAGTTTTGATAAGCGCGTGCCGGTGCATTTGAAAATCAACACCGGCATGAGTCGTTACGGGGTGCGCTGGGACGAGGCCGTGCCGCTGGTTGAAGAAATTCTCGCGGAAAAATCGTTGCGACTCGAAGGCGTGATGACACATTTCGCGCAGTCGGACGAGACCGATAAAACCTTTGCCAATCTGCAAATCGCCCGGTTTGACGGGGTGATTCACAGGTTGATGCAAAAGGGAATTCACATTCCGCTGAAACATCTTTGCAACAGCGGCGGCTTTTTGGATCTGCCGCACGCGCATCGGGATATGGTGCGTGTGGGAATTTTGCAACATGGAATTTTTCCATCGCAAGTCTGCCGAAAAATTGCCGGCATTGCCCCCGTGATGTCGGTCAAGTCGCGCATTGCCGCGATTCAAATCGTGAAGCCCGGCGAGAGCGTCGGCTACGCGATGCGTTACACCACGCCGAGCGAGCGGCGCATTGCCGTGTTGCCGATCGGTTACGGCGACGGCTTCCCGCGCGTGCGCAATCAAGGCGGCGCGCTCATCCACGGCCAGCGCGCCCCGCTCATCGGCGGGGTGGCGATGGATGCCATCACGGTGGACATCACGGATATTCCGCAGGCGCAACTGTGGGACGAGGCGGTGCTGATGGGCAAACAAGGCGATCAAGAAATCACCGTGCACGAACTCGCGACGCTCAAAAATTCTGTGACCTACGATGTGTTGACGAATTGGCGGCTGCGGCTGCGGCGCCAGACCGTGAACCGGTGCGCGAATAAACACGAATTGACAGCCCTGGAAATTACTTCAGCCTGATTCGTGATGCTGGGCGTTTATTCGTGGTAAAATGAAAATATTCTTCTCCGAATCCAAATCCGATTACGCGCGTTATCTGTATCAATATGTGGTCTGGGCGGTGCCGGATCCGGGTGAAGTGCCGGCGGATTTATTTAACGCGGGCTTTCTTCCTTCAGCGGCCGGCTTGAAGCAATTTTGCCTCTGCCGGAACGTGCGCGTTGAGCTCGCGAAGTTCAGCCCGTCCTCGGAAAACCGCCGGATTTTACGCAAGGGCACGGGCCTCGCGATGAAGCTCGTGCCGCGCGCGGAATTTGATTTTTCATCCGCGCGCAAAGAGTTTTATCTGCAATACGCGGAGGTCCGCTATGGCCAAGGGATCATGCCGGCGGCACGGCTTGAGCTGGTTTTCAACTCACCCGTTTGCACGCATCTGCTCGTGTTCACCGACGAACAAACCGGCGCCGAAGTCGGCACCGCTGTCTTGTATCTCGAAGGCACGCGGCTGGCGTTTTATCGCTACTCGTTCTACGACCTGAAACATCCCAACCGCAGCCTCGGACTTTTTCTGATGACCTCGGCGGTGGAATTTTTTGCGGCTGGCGGCTACCGACATCTCTATTTGGGCACCTGCTATTCGGAACGCGCGCTGTATAAGACGCAGTTCGCGGGCGTAGAATTCTTTAACGGTTGCCGCTGGTCGCAGAATCTGGCCGAGTTGAAATTCCTGTTGCAACGCGAAAAAATGGCGGACGCCAAGCATCTGCTTGAGACAGAAAATTATCGGGTAGATTTTCACGACGGGGCGCTGGAAAATATTTTCTCGACCGGGGGTCTTTATGTCAAAACGCCTTGATTTCAGGGCACGAAAGGCAAGTTTTCCATCAATTTCCTCAAGCGGAACCCCTTTTTAACCGTTACGGAACTGGCAACGAGACTTTAATCGTTGAGGTATAACTTTTCGAAATTTTTTAAATGGTTGGGCGGAGACTAGTTGATGAGGCATTGCTGGCGGCACATCCAACCAAGCGTTGGGTGCATGATCGCATTGTGGAGCTGCTGGATTCGGATACGGCGGCGCCGGCGTTTTCACCGGTAGTTACGAAGTTGATCCGCATGCTGGGGGATGAGACCGTGGGGCTGGATGAAATTTCCGAGGTGGTCGCGCTGGATCCGGGACTTTCGGCCCGCTGTCTGCGCTCGGCAAATTCGGCGGCGAATGGCACGCAACCCATCAACACCATTCCCCAAGCCCTGCTGTTGATCGGGCTGCGGGAAATGCGCTGCATCGCTTTGACTGTAGGTGTGGTGGATAATTTCAATCACCTGCGGATCAGTATTAACTGGCGCAAATTCTGGCTGCACAGCGTGCTGGTGGCCCGGCTGACGGATAAAATTGCGGGCGCATTCCGCGACGTCAGCGGCTTGGAATATCTCGCCGCGTTGCTGCACGACATCGGCAAACTAGTGCTCGAACATTTTTTCCCGCGCGAATTTGAATCGGTGGTGATGCGCGCGATGGAGCGCCGCTGCGGGCATTCGGCCGCTGAAATTGATCTGCTCGGTTTCGATCATTGCAGCATCGGCTCCGCGCTCTGCCAGCGGCTGAATCTCCATCCCCACATCATTCACGCGGTGCGGTTTCACCATCAACCCATTCATCCCGCGCACATTGACAACCCAGAAGGCGACGGCGGCTTTCTTTCTGCGTGTATCAGCGTGGCAGATTATTTGGCGAACTTTCGCGAAATCAATATCGGCGGCCAGGCGGAACTGGCGAGCACGCTCGATGAATTGCCGGAATGGAAGTTTCTCACGAATTTTTTCACCTGCCGCGGCCTGGATCTGGATCTGGATGAAGAAATTGACCTCGCCGAAAAAGAGCTTAGTTTCATCGCCTAGCCGATTAGCAAAAAAACAGGCATTGACACCTGGCTGTATCTCTGGCTTAATTCCCGACCCTTTGCGGGGAAATAATTTTATGTATGCTGTTTTAGAAACTGGTGGCAAACAATATCGTGTCGTTGCCGGCGACAAGCTCGAAATCGAACGTCTCGAAACCGAGGCGGGCAAGCCCGTCACGTTTGACCGCGTGCTGCTCGTCAACAACGAAGGTAAAGTCACCGTGGGTTCGCCCACCGTCAGCGGGGCGAAAGTCACCGCCGATGTCGTCGCTCACAAGCGCGGCGAGCACAAGCTGACCTTCAAAATGAAGCGCCGCAAAGGTTATCACAAGAGCATCGGCCATCGTCAGGAACTCACCGTCGTCAAAATCACCGCAATCAACGCATAATTTTAACCCCAAGATTTTATGGCACATAAAAAAGGTCAAGGCAGCGTCAAGAACGGACGCGACAGCGTCAGCAAACGTCTCGGCGTCAAAGAATTTGGTGGCACCGTGGTCACCGCCGGCAGCATCATTGTCCGTCAGCGCGGCAGCAAATTTGTCGCGGGCAAAAACGTCGGTGTCGGCCGTGACTGGACGCTTTACGCGCTCACCGACGGCAAAATTTTGTTTGATATGAAGAGCCGCCGCGTCAATGTGATCGCGGAAGCTGCTGCGGCGAAGAACTGATTCGCGCATCCATTTCCAGGCGAGGCCTAAACGCCTCGCCTTTTTTATTGCTGGAGTTCAAGCTTTAGCTTGTTCCCGCCTTCGCTTAATTTTTAGACAGGCTGAAGCCTGAACTCCAACATCATGTTCATCGACGAAATAAAAATCTACGCGCAGGCCGGACACGGCGGCAAAGGTGCCGTCGCGTTCCATCGCGAGGCTTACATCACCAAGGGCGGACCCAGCGGCGGCAACGGCGGACGCGGCGGCAGCGTCATCTTGCAGGCCGACCACGATTACAATAACCTTATCCAGCAGTATTACGTTCCACGTCTCATCGCCGAGGTGGGCGAAGGCGGCATGGGCAAGGGCTGCGATGGTCACGCCGGCAAAGATCTCATCATCAAAGTTCCCTGCGGCACACTCGTCTGGCGGCTCAAGGACACCACGCCCGCCATCCAGAAAAAAATGTTCAGCCCCGACGATGTTGATGACGACGAGGACGAAGAAGCCTCCGAAAACATGATGCTCGGCACCAGCACGGGCAAGCGTCCGCTGTTCCGCACCTCGCAGGGAAAATCCGCTTTGGAAATTGATTTGAGCAAGGAAGCGCCCGACGCCGAAACGCCGGATGGCATTGAAAACAAAGGCGAACTTGTCGCCGACCTCACCACGCATGGTCAGCAATTTATTTTGTGCAAAGGCGGTCGCGGCGGTTTGGGCAATCGCAATTTCGCCACCTCGCGCCGGCAGACGCCGCGTTTCGCGCAACCGGGCGAACCCGGCACGGAAGGCGAATATCTTTTGGAACTCCGCATCATGGCGGAAATCGGTCTCGTCGGATATCCGAACGCGGGCAAGTCCACGTTGCTCACCGCGATTTCCCGCGCGCGTCCGAAGATTGCCGCGTATCCGTTCACCACGCTGCATCCGCAGATTGGCATCGTGGAATTTGCGCCGGATTACAAGCGGCTCACCGTGTGCGACGTGCCGGGACTCATCGAAGGCGCGCACAACAACGTCGGCCTCGGCCACGAATTTTTGCGGCACATCGAACGCTGCAAAATTCTCGTGCTGCTGCTCGACATGGCCGGCACCGACAACCGCAAGCCGTGGGACGATTACAAGCAATTGCTCAAGGAACTGGAACTTTACGATCCCGCGCTGCTCAAAAAATCGCGCCTCGTCGTCGCCAACAAAATGGATGAAGCCGTCGCCGAAGAAAACTTGAAGGCGTTCAAGAAGAAGGTAAAAAAAGTTTCCGTGCTGGAAATCTCCGCCGCGTTCGATCAGGGCCTGGAGGAATTCAAGCAGACGATTCGCAAAGCGGTGGAAAAGGCGGCGTGAGTTTTCCGGCGTGAAACTGCGGAGCAGCTTCAGACAAATTTTGAAGCTGTGCGGGTCGTGAAATCACGCCAAGGCGCAAAGACGCCAAGCGAAAATTTCTTTGCAGCTTTGCGTGAG
>JANYFN010000202.1 GCA_025362675.1 Limisphaerales bacterium
GCGAATCCGCAAAGCGCGAATGGTCCACGCGCACGGCAATGACGTTTTCCTTCGCGCCAAATTTCAAATACGGCGTCAGATCATATACGAAACTGGAATAACCATAGGGCCGCGCGCCAACGAAGGTGCCGTTGATCCAGACTTCTGAGTAATCATAAACGCCATCGAACTCGACGGTGACGCGGCGATTTTTCGCGTTGTCGTCGAGCTGGAAATGTTTGCGATACCAGCCGAGTCCGCCCGGCGCAAAACCAGTGCCACAGGCGAAGTCCGCGCTGAACGGTCCCTCGATGCTCCAGTCGTGCGGCACATTCAATTGCCGCCAAATAGCATCATCAAATCCCGGCATGGCGGCGGTGGCGAAATCACCTTTGCTGAAGCGCCAGTCGGAATCGAAGTCGTGAATCGTGCGGGCGGACGTTGCTGCTGCGGCGACCGCGTTGAAAAATAACGAGATGACAGCCAATGAAGACAACCAGTTCCATCTCATCACCGTCAGTTTGGAAAGGCCGGTTAACATTGTTGCATCCTGGTAAAAAATTCTTTGGCATTGGTGCTGAGTTGTTCCGGCGTCAGATCTTGTTTGTGCGTGGCGAGCGACCATTGATGGCCGAACGGATCTTCCACCACGCCGTAGCGGTCGCCCCAGAAGGTGTCGGAGACGGGCATGATGATTTTGCAACCGGCTTTCACCGCACGATCGAAGGCGGCGTCGGCGTCCGCGAGATAAAGGTGCAGAAAGGTGCTCGTGCCGCCGCGACTTTTTGGGGAGAGCGCGCTCGGTGGAAATTCACCGCCAATCATGAGCATGGAATCGCCGATCCTCATTTGCGCGTGCATGACGGAACTTCCGCCGGGCGTCGTGAGCCGGAAACACTCCTCGGCACCGAATGCTTGTTTGTAAAATTCCAGCGCGGCAGCGCCATCCGTGACGACGATGTGCGGTGTGAGGGAGTGAAAGCCGGTGGGAATCGGTTTGGTCATAATGTTCCTTTGATTTGTGTGGCGCTGAAAATTTCATCGCGCCAGCGAAAATGCAAGCGAATGTTGCCGGGAGTTTCACCTCCGCGCTTTTCATTGCGACGGCGACACGCTTTAATTTCGTCGTGGCTACGTTGCACATCCAAACCGTCCAATCACTCGACGCGCCGGAACTGGCGCTGTATCGCACGCTCAAGCGTGTGGAGGAACACGAGCGGGCAGGGGTGCTCGTAGCGGCGAACTTCAAAACCGTGAAGCGTTTGCTCGCGAGCCGCTACCCGGTCGTGTCGATACTGGTAACGCCCGCTTGGTTGGAAAAACTGGAGCCGCAACTGCGCGCGCGGATGGAAATGGAAATTCCCGTTTACGTCGCCGAAGCAAAATTGCTGGAAAGCATCACCGGCTACGTCATGCACCAAGGCGCGCTCGCGGTAGCGAAAATCCCGCCGCTGCCGGATTTGGAAACGCTCCTGAAACATTCCGCGCGTCCGCTGCTGCTCGCGGCGGTGGAAGGCATTGCCAGCGCGGAAAATCTCGGTGCGGTGGTGCGCAATTGCGCGGCGTTCGGCGCAAGTTTTCTGATCGTGGGCGAGACGTGCGGGAGTCCATTTCAACGCCGCGCCGTCGCGGGTTCGATGGGAACCATTTTCGAGCAGCCTGTGGTGCGCGTCGAGAATTTGGTGGAGACCCTCAACACGTTGTGCAGGCGCGGCGTGCGTTGTCTCGCGGCGCATCCGCGTGCGGACGCAAAAAAATTGAAGCACGCGGATTTGCGCGGCGATTGCTGTCTCGTGTTTGGTGCGGAAGGACCGGGCCTCACGGAAGCGGCGCTGGCCGCGTGCGATGACATGGTGGAAATCCCGATGCCGTCGCACATGAATTCCCTGAACGTGGCCGTGGCAACCGGCGTTTTTCTTTACGAAGCGACGCGGCAGCGCGGTTGAAATTAGTCGCCAATTTGTTTTTTCGCGATCCGTGAATACCAGATTCCCGAAGCGAGAAAGACCACGCTGCAACCAGCGGTGAACCACACGAGAAACGGAACGGGCAAATAATAATACGCGCCCACCGCGCCCGCCGCTGAAAGTCCGCCGCAGAGATACGAATAGAACGCGCTGGCGCGTGCGCTTTGAAAACTCTTATGCAAGATCATCGCCAACGCCTGATCATTCTGCGTGAGGGCAGTAGCGCAAGTTTCCGAACAGACCATCCGCGCGGTGGCAGACTTTTTTGCACATTCACCGCATAGCGCGCGACCGCAGTAAATGCAGATGCCCACGGCATCAATCTTATGGGCGACGCATTGCATGAGGCGGCGAGCTGGTATAATTATTTCGGAGCCGGCGCGAGTGGAACTTCGCTCGGTGCTTTCACCACGGGGCTTGACATCGGTGCGCCGCGGCGCGTGCCGCCGATGATCACTACCTCGCCGTTTTGCGTGACACTCATGCGCGGACGGCTGCCGAAATTATCATAGGTCTCCTTGCGGATCACTTTCCCATCCGGTCCGACGAGGCAATAGGTGAAGGCCTGCGCACCCGCCTGCCACAACACATGCAGTTGACTGGTGCGATCAATCTGCGCTTCCGGCGAACTGAACGAAACCATCGCGCCCAACGATTCCGTGTGGTAGATGCGCGACTCATCCCCATCGCTCAACTGCACGTAGAGGCGTAATTGCGACCGTAGATAATTCGCCTGCTCCAGTGTGTATTTGAGCACCTCCGGCGCACTGTTCGTGCCCGTGCGCACCCCGAAATCTTGGCCCCAGATTTTGGCGCCATGAATGATATCAAACGGCTTGGGCGTGCTCGTGACCGTCGCCGTCCAATCGGGCACATGCATCGTGGCGATGACTTTGTAGCGGCCGATTTTGTTCAAGACAAAATACGGCGCGAGATCCACGCGCTTGATGCCCAGCTGCGACGATTCGAGATCAAACTCACCGAGCACCGGCACCTCAGCATTTTTCATCACCACGAAACCATCCACCGACTCGATGGTGAACGTGAGCCAATTCGCATCCGCGCCGAGATGAATGGGCTGACCGGAGAGGTTGGTGATCTTCACCGCGAGCGGCATCGTTTCGCAAGGGAGAAACTGTTCCTGTTCCAGCACTAGTTCTACCGTGACCTGCGCCGAGGCACGGAAGCAGGTGAACGCCGCCAGCACTAGCAAGAAAAAAGTTTTCATTTGATGGCGCACAAGTTAAACCGCCCGGCGCAGGTGGCAATCGGAAAATAGCGGCAGTGTGGGGGCCGCGCCGCCAGCTCATCGCCACAATACCGTGCTGATTGTATGGGCGGTATTCGTGTAGATTGAAAAGTTTGGGGCGACGAATTGCAGTCTTAGAGAATTAATTTTTGCGGGGGAAGTGTATTTCAAATCTACCCTGCCCGCATTCGGACTTATCCGCGTATAAACATAAGTGCCCAACCCGTTGGTGCTATAGGTAGGAGTAAATTGTAAATCCACAAAGTTATTAGTGCTGTTGAAATAAACCCACCGTTCGCTGTTGGCCGACAGTCCAAACTGCGCGATATGATTATTAAGCGTGAGGGGCGCGTTGCCGCTCGCTCGCTGCGATGTCAGACAAAATTCCTTGAGCGCGGGTTGAGTCACCAGATTTGTTCCCGAGTAATCTTCCACGAAGGCCCAGCCGTAATTTGTCCCCAGCCACGTCGTTACCAAATAAGTCATTCCGTTCGTGCGGCCAAGTTTAGTCAACGCACCTACGGGGCTGACGATATTATTTGTGTAAGCGGGGCCGCGATTCGTGATCCCGGTGAGCAAATCAACGGTTAAATATTGGCTCGCACCGAATTGAGTCCACGTCGCCGCGCCGGAATCATTCACCAGCAACAAACTCTGGTTCAGCAGCGTGGGGAATACTTGCGGCGTCAATGGAAAGAAGGAAAGGCCGCCGGTATCCAAGCCATTTGTGTAACGGCCATAAGCGTTCTCCACATAGAACGGTTGATTAAACGACAGCGAAATCGTCTGCGTTCCCAAGCTCGTGGCGGAAGGCGGCGCGGTGTAATTCAATACCAAGACTCCGTTGCTATGCGTTCGCGGGAAATAGGTATAGGTGCCCACGGCATTTCCACTATTCGTATCCGACGTATACAAGTTGAACGTCGTCGCGCCGAAGCTTAGTTGCGACTCGTTCATGCTACCGTCGGCCAAGACCGACAAGTCCAATCCATTCAAGCTCGATTGACCCCGCGCCTGGTAGATGAACTTTATCTTGTTCGTCGCCGAAATATTCAGGGCCGAATCTTGGGCGTAAATAACGAGATTATTAGTTCCAGGCTGCAAATTCACCATGAACTTCCAATCCGTCCCCCCGTCCTCGGTATAGGCTTGGGATGCGTCGGCATTATTCAAGCTATACAATACGACCAAGCCAATCCCATTGTCCGCCGCCTTGCCGCTCACGACGTAAAACTCATTCGACGTCACAATCGTCGTCACTGTCGCTGCCGGATTCGTGAGTGTGAGCGTCGGCTTCACGACATCCACGAAGTTCGCTGTAAAGGAAATGTTCGATGCCATGATGAAGGCAAGCGTGGGCTTATTCGTCACCACGTTGCCGTTGCCATCCGTCCAATTCTTAAAGGCAAATCCGGTGGCGGGCGTCGCCGCCATCGTATAACGATTGCTTACGGACAGCAGGGCGTGATTGTAATTTGGCACCACGCTGCCGCTGCCATTCGTGCTCACCAACAACGGCGTGTTCCACACTAGCGAAAATGAAATGGCGTTGGTCGCCGACACATTCCCGGTGTTGTCCACGGCGTAATACGACAACGCATTTTTCCCCGGCACCAACGTCACGTCCGCCCACCAATTCGTGAACTGATTCGTCGAGCGAGGGACGAGCCAGCCACCATTATTCAGATTAAACAACACCGCGGCCACGCCATCGTTATCCGTCGTCGCGCCGCGCACGGTGAAGAGCGCGTTCGACGCACTGCCGCCGGCGCGCAAATTCGCGAGGCTCGGCGCGGGTTTCTGGACATCCACGAAGTTCGCCGTCAGCGCGAGGTTCGTGGCCATTTTGAAATTGAGCACCGCACCATTCGTCAAGACCGCGCCGTTGGCGTCCGTCCATTTCGTGAAAACAAATCCTGTGGCCGGCGTGGCGGTGACCGAAAAAGCCTGGTTCACTTGTAGCGCGGCACCATTCAACCGCGGGGTGATACTTCCGCGCCCGTTCGTGCTCACGAGCAAGGGCTGTAGTGCGACATAGTAAATTCCCACCACACTCGTCAGCGAGAACGTGCCGTTGATATCCATCGCATACACTTGAACCACATTTTGCGCCGGCAGCAGGGAAATGTCCGCCTGCCACGTCGCGTAGCCATCCGCAGAATTCGCCAACTGCGAGCCGGTATTATTGAGGTTGAACACCACCTCATTCACCGGCGATGGATCCACCACCGTGCCCGTGATACTGAACAGCGCGTTAGTGACCTGCAATCCCGCTGGCACATTATCTACCACCAAGACCGGACCGTTCACGATCGTCGCGCCCGATACCGCATCCACGCTGCCCACCACCGCGCCCGCGCCGATACCCGCGCGCAGAATGAACGCCCACACACCCGCGTTCGCCGGCTGCAAAACCAAATGGCGCAGCAACGGCAGCACTTGCAGACTAACCGCCAGCAGGACAGGGAGAGAACGGGTCAACTGTTTCATGCTTAGTAATCGGCGGGCGACCAGTCTTTCAAAATCAAAAATGGGTGGCATCAGTTTGTAGGCGCGGACATTCTACCCGCAGTTCGGCCAAGTCAAGTGACAGTTGTGTGACTGGGCGCCTGATCCGCCGTTCTACTTTCAAGAGCGGACAATGTCTTCGCAAAATAAACCTCTATCAGCGCAACTATTCCTCAACGTTCGACCGTTCTACCCGATAACAGGGAGTAGTCAACCACGCCCACAGGCGAACACAGTCCCCCCACAGAAATTATGAACATCTCCAACGTCTCCACCGCCGCTAGTTATCAGCCTGATGTGAAGTCCACGGCCAAACCTGCGGCGGCGAGCAGTGCTGCGGCGAGTTCCGCCTACAACGTCCCGGCCAGCGCGGGCAAAGATAGGGATGGCGACAACGATGGCAGTTCGCTGAACGCCCTTGCCTGAGCGAGCAGTAGAATCGAAACGACCGTCGGAACGGGAAACCGTTTCAGCGGCTTCTTTTTTTTGTGGGATGGGAAAGGGGAGAAGCCATCACCGACTGTTAAATCGACCGCAACTGCAGCCTCGCATGATGTAGTGTTGGAGGGTTTAACGGCTGGTGCGTTGTATTCGCTACGGGTGCACGTGATGGGTTCGAAAAATGAAGCGTCGGAAAGGAGCGCGTCGGTGCAACAAATGTCAACTTGAGAGGTGCGCTGAATGATGACCGGAGTGAGTTTTCACTCCGGCTTTGTTATTTTGCAAGTTGCCTGGGAAGACAGTTTCGGCTTGCTTGGTGTAGGGTGATTGTTAAATTACAGATTCAACTTTTTCCCGCCGACTGCGGCGGATTTTTTATTTTAACCCAAAACTTTTTTTATAGTGAAAATTTTTTCCGGCACCGCTAATCAACCGCTCGCCCGCGCTATTTGCAAATCCATCGGCATGGAGCTGGGCCAGATCAACATCACGCCGTTTCCCGATGGTGAGACGTTCGTCAAAATCGAGGAGAATGTGCGCGGGGAAGATATTTATATCATTCAGCCCACGTCGCCGCCGACGAATCACAACTTGATGGAATTGTTCATCATCATTGACGCGTTGCGGCGGGCGAGTGCGCAACGGATCACGGCGGTGTTGCCGTTTTATGGTTACGCGCGGCAGGATCGCAAAGATCAGCCGCGGGTGCCGATCACGGCGAAGTTGGTGGCGAATTTGCTCGTGGCTTCCGGCGTGAATCGGATTCTGGCCGTGGATTTGCACGCACAACAGATTCAAGGGTTCTTCGACATTCCGGTGGATCATCTCTACGCCGCGCCGGTGATGTATGATTACTTGAAGAAAAAAGATTTGACCAACCTCGTCGTGGTCAGCCCGGATGCGGGGGGTATTAAGATGGCGCACGCTTACGCGCAAACGTTGGAAGCGGAACTGGCGATTGTCGCCAAGCGCCGCAAGAGCGCGACCGAAGTGGAGAGCATGGCGGTGATCGGCGAGATTGAGGGAAAAAATGTTTTGCTGGTGGATGATTTGACGGAAACGGCGGGGACGCTGACGGCGGCGGCGACGATTTTAAAGAGTAAAGGCGCGAAACGGATCATGGCCTGTGTTTCGCACGCGGTGCTGAACGATCAGGGTATCGAAAGATTACGCAATTCTGCCATTGACGAATTGATTACAACTGATACAGTCCAACGCCCTGCGATTGACGGCGTAAAGATAACGACGTTGTCCGTAGCGGGGTTGTTGGGCGAAGCCATTAAGCGGATTCATAGTAATTCGTCGGTGAACTCCCTGTTCGAATTCAAAGGTGGACGCACCAGTTGAGCGTTTGCCGGAAAAAATTAATTTAAGAAAATGAAATCAGTCTCGTTAAAAGCTCATCCGCGTTCCCAAGTGCAACGCGCCGAAGTCACCAAGCTCCGCCGCGCTGGTCGCGTGCCGGCTACAATCTATGGTCGCCTCGCCAAGCCGCAGAACCTAGAAATCGTTTTGGATGACATTAATAATTTGTTGAACCACTCGGTTTCAGAAAACTTGCTGGTGGATTTGAGCGTCGAAAACGACGCCCGCTCCAAGCGCCTCGCGCTGGTGCAGGAAATTCAGCATCATGCGTTGACGGGCCGCGTGGTGCATATTGATTTTCACGAAGTCGCCGAGGATGAAAAGGTAACGGTCTTCGTCCCGGTTGAAACCACCGGTGAAGCTGCGGGCGTCAAGAACGGCGGCGGCTCTTTGGAGCACGTTTTGCACAAGGTTAAAGTTCGTTGTTTGCCGAAAGATTTGCCGGATCAGATTGTCATTGATGTGTCGGCGCTGGAAATTGGCAAGTCCATCCATATCGGCGAAGTCAAAGCTCCGACCGGCGTGGAAATTTTGGGCGACAAGCATTTGACGTTGGTTTCAGTGGCGGCCCCGCGCGCCGAAGAGGTCGCGGTTCCGGTTGCTGGAGCTGCTGCTGGTGATGTCGAAATGACCAAGGAAAAGAAGGAGGACGGCACTGCCGCCGCGCCAGCCGCCAAGGGCGACAAAAAAGCCGAGGTCAAGCCAGACGCGAAAGCTGCTGCGCCTGCCGCCAAGGCCGACGCGAAGAAGAAGTAACTTTAGCGGTGCGAACTGCCGCCTATGGACCCGATACACTTGGTTGTGGGGTTGGGCAATCCCGGGTCAGAATACGCAAAGACGCGACACAATGCCGGTTTTTTGCTCGTCAAAAAATTGGCAGAGCAGTGGAAGACAAGTTGGGCAAGCGAAAAAAAGTTCCTTGCTCGAGTTGCGAAGGCAGAGCGAAATGGTAGAAAAGTTTTGCTGTGCGAGCCGCAAACTTTCATGAATTTGAGCGGTGAATCGGTCGGGGCCTTGGTAAGTTATTATCAGGTGCCGCTGACAAGTATTTTGGTAGCAGTAGATGATGCGGATTTGCCATTTGGCGAAATTCGCTTGCGGCCCGGAGGTGGAACGGGTGGGCATCACGGTTTAGAATCAGTGACGCAACATCTCGGATCCAAAGCATACGCACGGTTGCGGATCGGCATCGGGCGGAAAAACGATGCGCGAGAAATTGCCGGTTACGTTCTCGGAAAATTTGATTCATCCGAAAACAAAATGCTGGATAAAATTTTAGACCGGGCGTCAAATCAGGTTGAATGCTGGGTAACGCACGGTTTGCAGAAGGCAATGAATCAATTTAACGGGGCAGTCAGCCTCAACAACGAAGAAAAATGAAACGATACGAAGGTCTGTTCATCTTGAACCTGGCAGGACGCGAAGAAGGCATTAAAGATGCCCTCGACAAAGTCTCCAACGATATTACCACCGCTGGTGGTAAGGTTGAAACCGTCCAGAAAATGGAGAAAAAATCATTTGCCCGCATCGCGGACAAACGGTTTGCGTCTGGCTTCTATGCCAATGTGATTTTCAATAGCACGCCAGACATCATTGCGTTGCTGCACAAAAAATTTGCATTGAACGAAGAGGTTTTTCGCGTTCTCTTCACTGAGTCGCCGGAGCCGAAGGCTGCGAAGTAATTTTTAATTATGGCCAGCTTCAACAAAGTCGTCTTAGTTGGTAATTTGACGCGCGACCCCGAGTTGCGCTACACGCCAAAAGGGACGGCTATTGCTAAAATCGGCCTCGCGGTCAATCGCGTCTGGACGAATGAAGCCGGTGAAAAGAAGGAAGAAGTCACTTTTGTGGACGTAGATGTTTTTGGCCGCACCGCTGAAAACGTCGGGCAATATATGCGCAAGGGGCGTCCAATTTTGATCGAGGGCCGACTGAAACTTGACCAGTGGGACGATAAGCAAACTGGTCAGAAAAAAAGTAAGCTAGGTGTCGTGGCTGAAACTGTTCAATTTCTTGGTAGTGCTCAGGGTGCTGGCGAGGGTGGTTCTGCGCCGGTTGCTCCAGCAGCGCCGCGTGCGTCACGGCCGGCTCCGGTCGCGAGTGCGCCCGCCGCTGAACCGCTCGAAGGCGATGGTCCACCTGAAAGCGATGATGTTCCGTTCTGATATTTAACCGCAGCAATTTCAAATTAATTTTCGTATGGCAAAAACTGAAGTCATTCTAACTCATAACATCGTTGGTCTTGGCGGAGAATCCGATCAAGTCAAAGTAGCCGCTGGTTACGCCCGTAACTATCTGTTCCCCCAACGGCTCGCCATTCCGGTGAGCAATGCAAACAAGCGGCATCTTGAATCGCTAAAACAAAAGCGCGCTGAACGCGAGTCGCATGAATACAATGCGATGACGGAACTTTCAAAGTCGGTTTCCAAGCTGGTTTGTGTTATCAAGGTCAAGACCGGCGAAGATGGAAAGCTGTTCGGCACCGTAACTTCCGGCATGATTGCGGACGAGCTCAAGCACCAGTTCGACATCACGCTCGACAAGAAAAAAATCCATCTCGAAGCGCCCATCCGCTCTTTGGGTGAACAGGAAGTGGCGTTGCATTTGCATCACGATGTGAAAGGCACGCTGAAAGTGCGCGTAGAAAGCACGACGCCGATTGTCGCGCCCACTGCGGCTTCGGTGGATGCTAAGCCGCACACGGAAAAACGTGGCCGTCCGAATCGTTCCGAGCAAAAAGTCATCAAGGACGAGGCGGGCGAAGCTAAGCGCGCGGCTAAGAAGGCCAAAGTCAAAGCTGAATAAATTTAGACCCGCAAAAAAGCCCACGGCTCACGCCGTGGGCTTTTTTATTTGATGAAACGTTGCGCGGCGGATGATTCAATAAAAAACTGGCGGATGATTTTAGCCGTCCGCCAGTATGAATCAATATTGAAAATTACTTGCCGGAGTTTTGGGCCTTGGCGGCATCTTCGGGCTTGATGACTTCGATCTTGGCACCTTTTTTCATTTCTTCGGCGCTCGGCACTTTAATGATGTCGCTAGTCAACGGCGCGGCAGGTGCCGGCGGCGGCGGTGGCGCCTGAATGGATAGGAGTTCCACTTCAAAGATAAGCGTTGAGTTCGGAGGGATTCCGGGACGGCCAGCTTCGCCGTAAGCCAAGTCAGCAGGGATAAATAATTTCCACTTGGAGCCCACGGGCATTTTTTCCAAGGCCTCGGTCCAGCCGTGAATCACGCCGCCGACTGGAAAGGATGCCGGCTGGCCGCGTTTGATTGAACTATCGAATTCAGTCCCGTCAATCAGTGTGCCACGATAATTTACCGTGACCGTGTCGCTCGCAGTCGGGATGGGGCCGGCACCGCTGGTGATGATGGAATATTGTAGGCCATCCGGCAGGGTGGAAACACCGGCTTGGGTTTTGTTTTTTGACAAGAAGGCTTCGCCGTCAACTTTATTTTTGACCGCGAGTTCAGCTTGCTTGGCTTGTTGTTTCGCCTGTATAGACTTTCCGAAAGCTTGCAAGGTCTGTTGCGCTTCTTCTTTGGAAAGCATGGTTGCGCTTCCAGACTGAATGGTTTTAACAGCTTTAGCGAAGAGATCCACGTCCACGTCCACGTCTTGGCTTTTCCAACCGTTGCCATACATCACTCCCAGGGCGTAGCTGACTCGGGAAATTTCGTTGGGAAACATCGCGTTGGTGTCGCTGGCCTTGGCCATTGGCAGCAACCCGGCAACGACGACGGTGGTTAAAAATAGTTTTTTCATAGTGTTTAAAGAGACGGAATCATTTCGCATTTAACAGACAAAGGCAACCGCTTTTCGTTCAAATTTCCAGTCTAGCGACGCAATTTGTTTTTCCTTGGTGAACACTTTGAGCTATGTTGGGTCGAATCGTGAATAATATCATGCGCGAAATTAGAACTCCTCTCCTCATCTGTGCCGTCATCATAGCTGTGTTTGTATCTTGGGCGGGCTGCAAGACCGACGTCGCACCGCCGCCACTACCCATGAAGGTTGGGAAACTCCAGCCGACGGCAGGCGCGGCGCGCATCGCATACTTCACGGCATGGTGGTTGGAAAATTATCATTACTCGCAGCACCGGCTTGATGCGGAGATGTCGCAAAAATTCTTCGACGAATACGTTGATATGCTCGACGTCCGGCATGAAAACTTTTTACAGAGTGATCTGGAGGAGTTTGCTTGCTACCGAACGAATCTAGACAAGCTCACTTTGGGCAACGGCAAGCAGGCCGATCTTACTCCGGCTTATGTTATTTATGCGCGTTTCAGTGAGCGCTTTCAGCAGCACTTCGCTTACGTGAATGACCTGCTGGCACATGATAAGTTCAAGTTTTCCGCCGATGAAAAATATGTTTATGACCGGCGTCACGACCCGTTTCCTAAAACTTTGGACGAGGCGAAAAACCTGTGGCGCTTGCGGCTGCGTTACGAATATCTGCAAGATAAGCTCTCTCGCGAAATCCAAGAAACAAACGGTGTGTTCACCGTCAAACTTCCACCGGGCGCAGTGACCAATATCACTGAACTCGCAGCCAAGCGCTATCGTCTGCAAATGCGTTGGACCACCAACTCGGACGCGAACAATGTGCTGCAAGTCTATCTCAACGCCCTCGCGCACGCTTACGATCCACACTCGGATTATTTTAGCGCGCCCAAAGCGCAGGATTTTTCGATGCAGATGAATCTATCGTTGTTTGGTATCGGCGCGAAGCTCCAGGACGATGAAGGTTTTTGCACCATCAAGGAACTTATCCCTGGCGGCCCGGCAACGACGAGTAAGAAAATTAAAATTGAAGATCGGATCGTGGCCGTCGCGCAAGGTGATAAACCCGCCGTGGATGTGGTGAACATGGAATTGGAAAAAGTGGTGCAGTTGATTCGCGGCCCGAAAAACACCAAGGTGCGTTTAACAATCAGCCCGGCCGAGAACCGTGGGAGTCGCCGGGAAATTGAACTCGTCCGCGACGAAATAAAACTCGAGGGTGCCGAGGCTAAGGCCAAGATCATTGAACAGACGGATGGTCGCCGGATCGGGATAATCGATTTACCCTCGTTTTATGCGCCAGTGGACTTGGGTGGAAGTCAGGCGACGCCCAAATATACTTCGGTGGATGTCGCGAATTTGTTGAAAAAATTGAAGGCCGAAAAAGTTTCCGGCATCATACTTGATCTGCGCAACAACCCCGGCGGTTCGCTTGATGAGGCGGTCAAATTCACTGGTCTCTTTATCAAAGATGGTCCCGTGGTGTTGGCGCGCGATCCTGATGGCCGCGTGTTGGTGGATGGCGATCCCGATGCGTCGCAGCCTTATGATGGTCCACTGGTCGTAATGGTGAACCGTTTCAGCGCCTCGGCTTCCGAAATTGCGGCGGCAGCGTTGCAGGATTACAGCCGTGCCATCATCGTTGGCGATTCTTCAACGCACGGAAAAGGCACGGTGCAAAATTTGAATCGACTCGATCGTATCATCGCCGCAACTGGTGGCGGCGTGACCAACGATCCCGGCACACTCAAAGTCACCATCCGGAAATTTTATCGCATCAACGGTGGCTCGACCCAGTTCAAGGGCGTGGTGCCGGATATTGTTTTGCCTGACACTTGGAACTACTCAAAAATCGTTGGCGAAAGCGCTTTGGACAACGCGTTGCCTTGGGACACCATTAATCCAGTGCGGCATGAAGATTACAAGTTGACCCAGCCGTTCATCGCTCCGCTCCGCGCCAATTCTGACGCCCGTTTGGCGACCAATCAGGATTACAAATATGTGCTTGAGGATATTGACCAGCTTCAGAAATTACAGTTGGAACAAGCGGCGACCTTGAACGAACGCGACGCGATCAAAGAGCGCGAACGCGTCGTGCTCCAGAACAAGGCCCGGGAAAAAGAGCGCGCGACCCGGCCCCAATTGGCTGGAAAATTCTACGATATAAGTTTGGCGGACGCCGCCAAAGACGGGCTGCCGACGCCGCTTGCCGATGGCACAAATTCAATCGCCACGATTACGCCCCACAGCGTTAATTCAGCTTCGTTGAACACGCTCAAAGTTAGCGGCGACCCGAATCCAAAAAATGCAAACTCCTCGACTAATTTGGACTCACAAGCAGCAGTTGACGGCGTGAAACCGCTTCCAGTCAAACCTAAGCCCGGCGAAGATCCGATGCTTGAGGAGACAGAACGAATCTTAAATGATTACATTTCATTGCTGACTAAAAATGGAGTGACTGCTGTAAAGTAACGATTGATTTAATATGAAAATTTTGGCCACGCTTTTGTTGATGGTGTCGCTCACGGCGCACGCACAGGTCGGGGCCTTCAACATCGCCAAAGAACAGGCTCGGCGGGCCAACGCATCCAATAACGCCGAGCAGCAGCGTATTGCCAATGCCACCACTGATCCGTCACGCCCCAACGGCGCGGCTTCTCCCGCCGCACCGGCCGATCCGGTGCGGGAGGCGACTTTGAAAAATATCGCCGACCTCCAGGCTGATTTCAGTGCGTTCAATAATGCCACCGGCACCGAGGTCGATGCCGCGAAAAAAGCGGCGTTGCTTAATGATCTCTCCGCCGCCGCTCTGGGGAAAAAACCGGCCTCGGCTTCGGTTCAAAAACTCGCTGGGGACCTGATCGCGGCGACCATTGGTAAAAAAAACACCGCAGTGCAAAAGCTCTCGCGAAACGTCCACGCGTTATTCAATAGCGGCCACCTCACTGCCGCCCAGCAGTCTAGTTTATTGGATGAGGTTAAAAAAAATCTGACCACTGCCGGAGCTGCCACCGATGACGCAGTTAATGTTTTTCAAGACCTCAAAGGGATCGTCGAGGAAACAAAATAGTTTTTCCAGAAACAGTTTGTTGCCTGTCAGCATCGGCAGAAAGTGGACGGATTCTGTTGCCATAACGCCACTCAGAGCATTGCTGGTTTTATGCCTCAGCTTTGCCGCTCCCTTGAAAAATAATTCGTGACTTGCCGCGAGGCCGGCAACGCGATAATGTCGCCCCACAGTTTTTGACCGCATGAGCCTTTCCCAAAACTCGGGGCCGTTGGTGTTCGTCGTGGACGACGAGCCGATGTTGCTTGAACTTGCCGAGGCAATTCTCAAGCCAATCGGATGTGCGGTGCGCACTTTCCGCGACCCGGAAGTCGCGCTCAAGGAATTTTCCGCCGCCCGCCCGGCTTTGATCATCACGGATTACGCGATGGGGCGCATGACCGGTATGGATCTCGTTCGTGAATGTCGGCGCGCTAATTCGGCGCAGAAAATTATTTTATTGAGCGGCACGGTGGATGAACAGGTTTTTGCCGATGCGCCCGTGAAGCCTAATCGTTTCATTTCCAAGCCTTATCAGATCAAGGATTTTTCCGATTGTGTCAAAAGCCTGCTCGCGGAATAATTTTTGGTGTGTTAGTTAGAAGTAGT
The DNA here is from genome assembly GCA_025362675.1 of Limisphaerales bacterium. Classification (GTDB taxonomy): domain Bacteria; phylum Verrucomicrobiota; class Verrucomicrobiia; order Limisphaerales; family UBA11358; genus UBA11358. Next base: position 14,954 of record JANYFN010000202.1, read on the forward strand.
TGCATCAATCAATTGCCATGAAAAAAATTCTCATTGTTCTCGGAGTGCTTTTGGTTTTGGTGATTATCGGTGCGGTCGTCGTGGGTTTATTTCTGGATCGCATCGTGAAGGCGGGCGTCGAATCGGTCGCTCCGGGCATCACGCAAACCGCAGTGACCCTCGAAGGAGTGAGCCTCTCACCTTTATCTGGGTCCGCCAGTTTGAAGGGACTCGTGATCGGTAATCCACAAGGTTTTACCGGTCCCCAAGCTATCCGGCTTGGCAAAGCCGCGATCAGTGTTGTGCCGTCATCTATTCTGGGAGAAAAAGTCATCATCCATTCCATCGAGGTGCGCGAACCGGAAATCACCTTTGAAGGCAATCCGTTTGGTGAAAACAACCTAAAAAAAATTCTCGATAACGTCCAAGCCAAAGCCACGGCGGATGCGGCCACTACCAATGCACCCGGAACGAAAGGTGCCGGCAAAAAATTGCAGGTGGATGATTTTCTGATCGCGGGTGCCAAAGTTCATGCCCAGATTCATACGCCGGTTTTGACCAAAGAAATTTCCCTCACGCTGCCAGATATTCACCTTACGAACTTGGGGCAGGGACCTGAAGGCATCACGCCTGCTGAACTGACGAAGCAAGTCCTGAGTCAGGTAACCGCCTCCACGCTCAAATCGCTGGGCGATTCTCTCGGCGGCATCGGCAAAGATTTATTGCAGGACGTGAAGAAAAACCCCGTGGATACCGTTAATAAAATCACCAAAGGAATCGGCGGGCTGTTCAAAAAATAGTTTGTTTGTCAGTCAGTGGTCAGCGCGCGATTTTCATTGCCAGCCCAAGACTTTGGTTTTAGTGTCGCTTTAACCCAATAAATTATATGTATTTCGGCGTTGATTATTACCCGGAGCAGTGGGTCTTCCCCTATGGCGGCACCGCCGATAAACCCGAGGCGCAATGGTTGGTAGATGCGCAGCTTATGCACGCAGCGGGCATCAACGTGGCGCGCATTGGTGAATTCACTTGGGGGCTGTGTGAGCCGGAGGAAGGGAAATATGATTTCGAATGGCTCAAACGCGTGATGAATATTCTTGGCGAGCACGGCATTAAAGTCGTTCTCGGCACGCCGACGAGTGCTCCGCCGTTATGGTTGGCAAAAAAATATCCAGAAATTCTTCCCTACAACGAAACCGGCCACGTCAAACACGAAGGCACTCGCCGCGCGGTTTGTTTCAACAATGATACTTACTGGAATGCTTCCAAACGGATCGTGGAAAAAATGGCGCGGGCACTGGGCGAACACGAGCAGCTCATCGCTTGGCAGATTGACAGTGGCCTTGGCGGACACGGAACGGAGTGGTCGTTCAACGAAGATTCGCGGCTGGAATGGCAGAACTGGCTCAAGTTAAAATATGAGACGGTGGAAAAATTAAATGCGCGACTGGGCCTGCGCCAGTGGAGTCAAGTCGTCACGGCGTTTGATCAAGTTCCGATGCCGCGGCAGGCGCCCTCGGCGCACAACCCTGCGTTGGTGCTGGACTGGCACCGTTTTTGCAGCGACACGATTGTGGCTTTCGCACGGATGCAGGTGGATCTGCTGCACGAGATTTGTCCGAAACATCCGGTGACCACCAATCTGCGCGCGCTGCAACGTAAGTTTGATCATTTTGACATGGCGGGCGTGGTCGATTTCGTCTCGGGTGAAACCAAGGCGGCGATCAAAACTAAGTCTGCCGAATTGGCGTGCGATTTGGATATTTTGCGTTGTCTGAAAAAAAGTGACGTGCGCACTCCAGATGGCGACAACGGTTTTTGGGTGATTGAACAACCGGCGGGGCAGGTGAGTTGGGGCGAAGTGAACTCACTCGTGCGCCCCGGAGTTTTGCGGCAGTTCACTTACCAACTGATTTCTCGCGGGGCGACCGGGGTGTTGTATTACCGCTGGCGCCAACCCCGCTTCGGCAATGAAAAATTTTCCGGCGCCATCCTACCCCATCATTTGGAAGGCAGCCGCCGTGTGTATGAGGAGATTTCCCATATTGGCGAGGAGTTGAAACTGCTCGCGCCTGCGCTCAAAGATACCAAGGTGGTAGCTCAGGCTTGTATTCTTTACTCGCACGAAAATGACTGGACGTTGCAGCAGCCGGGCCAGCCAAATAAATTTTTCAATCTGCGCGAACACATTCAACTGCTCTACAACGCCCTGCACGACCGGAATGTGCCGGTAGATTTTGCCCGGCCGTCCGAAGATTTATCGCCTTATAAAATCGTATTCGCCCCGTCACTCCATCTGCTGACTGGCGGCGAGGCGGATCGATTGAAATTGTATGTGCAGAACGGCGGCACGTTGGTGGCGACTTTTAATACCGGGTTAGTCGATGAAAATGTCACCGCCCCAGATAGTGGGTTTCCGCATGACCTGACTGATTTATTCGGCTTGGAAGTCGTGGAATTTGATATGCTCCCGCCGAACGAAGAGAATCATCTGACATTCAAAGGATCTTTCCCCACCGGTCATCTGCATCCCGGGCGCGTCTGGTGCGATCTCATCGAGCCGAAGGGGTGTCAAATCATGGCCACTTACGCCAAAGATTTCTACGCGGGCAAACCAGCGATGACGGTGAACACCTTTGGTCTCGGCAAAGCGATTTATATCGGCACGCAGAGTCATTCGCATTTTTATCTCGATCTCGTGACTTGGCTGCGGCAGGCATCGGGCTTGCAACCGTTGTTAAAAGTGCCGGAAAATATCGAAGTGTGCTGCCGTGAAAAAGAAGGCTCAAAAATTTTCTTCTTATTGAATCATCAGAACTCTCAGATTCGCGTGCAGTTTTACAAGCCGATGCACGACTTTCTCACGGGCCAAAATATCGTTGGCAACTACGACTTGCCGCCGCACGGCGTGCTGGTGATCGACGAGCATCCCGATGTGAAATCGGCTGGCTAATCCAAGCTCGTTTGGTATTTTGCAGTTGGTCGGGCGCTTGGCGCAGTGGTAGCGCTGCTCCTTTACACGGAGAAGGTCGGGGGTTCGAATCCCTCAGTGCCCACCATTTCAATTCTCAAATACAGAAGTCCCCGAGCAAGATTTTTATCCCCTCCCAAAAATGGTGCGCACGAAAGGACTTGAACCTTCACGCCTTACGGCACCAGATCCTAAGTCTGGCGTGTCTGCCAATTCCACCACGCGCGCAACCGCTTTTTTACAGGAGTTTATCAAGACTTGGATACTGCTGACTTAACGTTGTGCCACTTTAGGCGTGGGCAACGCTGTGCGATACTGTCGGGCGACCCATCACACAAAATCGTTCGTTTTCTAAGCCAACTCGTGCAGCCAAACCATACCAAAAGGCGCTGGACGGACGCAAGCGGCAGTTCGTAGTTTGTGGCTTTGAGACAATCTCGTCGCGCGTCAATTTCGATAGAACAACCATTTTCCCTCCTCACGCTTTCACGCTAACACAGGATTCTGTGGGTTTGTTGAGAAGGTTTCGGGATTCGTCCGATTGCTGGCAAAACCTGTTTTCCTCTCGCTTTCTAAACGCCCTTCGCCTACACGAAGGGCGACATGGAATGGCCTTCAATTTTGCTGGCGGGATTTGCGGTGTTGTTCATCGGCGTCGCCAAGGCGGGTTTTGGCGGCGGGCTGGGGATGCTCGTCACGCCGCTCTGCGTGCTCGCGTTCGGGCCGAAGACCGCCATCGGCATTTTGCTCCCGTTACTGTGCGCCGGTGATGCCTTTTCGCTCTACCACTACTGGCGCAAATGGCGCGCCGAAAATCTAAAGTTTCTCCTGCCGGGAACCGTCGTCGGCATCGTCATCGGCGTGCAACTCGTCGGCCAATTTTCACCGCGCCAACTCAACTTCGCCATCGGCTGCATCGCCGTGTTGTTTGTGATTTTTCAGATCAGCAAGGAACGCCTCTTCCGTGCGGCGGGCGCGTTTACCCCAACTCATCAAGTCGGCGTGCCGTGCGGTATCGTCATGGGCATCACCTCCACTTTTGCCCACGGCGCAGGACCGGTCGCGGCGATGTTCCTGATGCCGCAGCGGCTGCCTAAAGAAATATTCGTCGGCACCAGCGTTTTAGTTTTTACCTTTGTGAACTGGATCAAGCTCCCGTTTTTCTGTGTGGATCGTGCTTTGGTGGATATACCGTTTTTTTCCGCGCACGCCTTGATCACGCCCACTACACTGCTGACGAGCGCCCAGTTTTTTCCGCTCGTGCCGCTTGGCGTCTGGTTGGGTGTGTGGTTGAATCGCCGGTTTTCGGAGACAAATTTCGTGCGCGTCATCTACGGCGTTTTACTTCTCACCGGCCTGCAACTGATTTGCAATTTCGACCTCGCCGCGCCATTCCGTTGAAGCGGGCGGATTTACCTATATCTGAAAAGTGGAGCGTGCCCGCGGTCGGCCGTGGTAGGAAAACGGCTGGCACTGTCGTCCGTGCGATTAACTTAGCGTGGGATTTTGTTGGCGATATTGGCCGGGCGTCATTCCGAGCAGTTTGCGGAACTGTCGCGTAAAGTAATTGCTGTCGGAAAAACCGACCTGAAACGCAATTTCCGTGACGTTCAATTCCGTGCGGCGCAGTAGTGAAGCCGCGCGGTTCAACCGCAATTGAATAAGGTAGGCGATTGGAGAATTACCCATCGCCGCCTGAAAGCTCCGCACGAAATTCCGGTTCGACATCCGGGCGATTTGCGCGAGCTGATCAAGGTTGATCGGTTCTTGAAAATTGGTTTCCAGATGACTGATGGCCGCGCCAATCCGCAGCAGCGCGCGGGCATCCGAGTTTTTGGCCTGGGCATAACACCGCGAAAGATAACCGACGATCTGCATGAACGAGGCGGTAGCCATAAATTTGAAACCGCTACCGCGCGTCCTTAATTCGGCCTCCAACGTTTCCACCAAAGCCATCAGCACCCGCAACTCCGGCGGCGTCAAGCGCAGGCGGCCATTGAACTGATGCCGCCGCCGCCACGCCGGCTCCAGCGTGAACAGCGCATGGTAACCGGCCACCGTGCGGAGATCGTAAGTGCGCAGGTTCAATTTATCGGGTTGGAACAAAATGTTCACCAGACACAAATTTTTCATGCTGTGATAATCGTGCGGGCGCGAGCCGCCGATGACAAACGCATCGCCCGCATTGAGTGGATAGGTTTCCTTGCCGGTGACGTGGACTCCTTGGCCAGAAGTGATGATGCCGATCTCCGCAAATTCATGGGCGTGCAACCCAAATGGCTCTTGTGGTTCCCGCCGTTCCACCGCGATTGGGAAACCGTCCAGATGAAACCAATCTTTCCGTTTTAGCGTCGAGTGTTGCATAGTCGAGGGTGGTCAAATTGGCTGTCGGCAGAGGTTAAATATGATTGGCCAGAAAGTGCTAGAATTTGGCGACATCGTCAAGGAATCCACCGGGCATCTTTTCTATCCTAAGTATGAACCACGCAAGAAATAAATTTATGGCCAAGCCAACCCATTTGGACAATTCCTACCAACTCGCCCAAGAACGTTATGCCGCGCTCGGCGTGGATGTGGTGTATGCCTTGAAAGTGCTCGGAACGATTCCGATTTCGCTACATTGTTGGCAGGGCGATGACGTCGGTGGCTTTGAAAATGCGGGCGGCGCGCTCGGCAACGGTCTCGCAGTCACGGGTAATTATCCGGGCAAGGCGCGCACGCCTGATGAGCTTCGCGCAGATTTGGATAAATCACTCTCACTAATTCCCGGCAAACATCGCTTAAACCTCCACGCGTTTTACGGTGAGTTCGGCGGCAAGAAAGTGGATCGCGATGAAATTGCGCCGAAACATTTCGCCAACTGGATTGGTTGGGCGAAGAAGAATGGTCTCGGCCTCGACTTTAATCCGACGTGCTTCTCGCATCCGAAATCGGCGGATGGTTTCACTTTGTCCAATGCGGACAATGGAATTCGCCAGTTCTGGATTGAGCATTGCCAACGTTCGCGCGAAATCGGCGCGGCGATGGGCAAGGCGCTCGGCAAAACCTGCGTGACGAATGTGTGGATTCCCGATGGTTACAAAGACACGCCTGCTGACCGCGTTGGCCCGCGTGAACGCTTGGCAGAATCGCTTGATGCGATTTTCAAGAAAGCGCTCTCGCCGAAACTGAACCTCGACGCCGTGGAGCCAAAGCTGTTCGGCATCGGCAGCGAAAGTTACGTTGTCGGTTCGCACGAATTTTATCTCGGCTACGCCGTCTCGCGTAAAAAACTACTCTGCCTCGATGCCGGCCATTATCACCCGACTGAAGGCATCGCCGATAAAATTTCTAGCGTGATGC
>JANYFN010000212.1 GCA_025362675.1 Limisphaerales bacterium
TGCGGGAGCAAATCGAATTCGCGTAAAAAATTCAGGCACGCGGCGGCATCGGAATCGTATTGATGCTTGGTCGGTTCTTTCGGTTTCGGCTCGATGTAAAATTGGCCCTTGAAGCCGATCTGTTTTTTGTAGGCGACGGCGAGGTGCAATAATTTCGCCAGATGTTCCTGTTCGCGTTTCATGTCGGTGTTGAGCAGCGTCATGTAACCTTCGCGTCCGCCCCAAAATGTGTAGCCTTCGCCGCCGAGTTCGTGCGTGACCTCCATCGCCTTTTTCACCTGCGCGGCGGCGTAGGCGAAGACATCGGCGTTGCAACTCGTGCTCGCGCCGTGAACGTAGCGCGGATGGGAAAACAGATTCGCTGTGCCCCACAACAGTTTTATGCCGGTGCGCTTTTGTTCTTCCTTCAACACTTTCGCCACGGCGTCGAAATTTTTGTTCGATTCGGAAAGATTTTTTCCTTCGGGAGCCACGTCGCGGTCGTGCCAGCAATAATAGGGCGCGCCAAGTTTTTGAATAAATTCAAAGGCGACGCGCACGCGGTTCTGGGCGTTCTTGACGGAGTTGGTGCCGTCGTCCCACGGGCGTTGCATCGTGCCGGCACCGAACGGATCGCCGCCCGTGCCGCGAAAGGTGTGCCAATACACGACGGCGAAACGCAGGTGATCGCGCATGGTTTTGCCAGCGACGATTTCGTTGGCGTTGTAATGCTTGAAGGCGAACGGGTTTTTTGATTGGGGCCCCTCGTAAGCGATTGCGGGAATGTTCTTAAAGGTAATAGCCATAAATGTAGAATGATTTTTGTTAATGAGGCGGAACTACGATAAATGGGCGCGAAGGTTTTGTGAATTCAAAACGGACAATCGACGCCAAATTTGTTTAGCGGCGAGAAGTTCCCCAGCTTGGCCGATATTAGGTTGCAACATTTTTTCCCGATATTGGCGAAGCCGCATGGCGGGATGTGCACAAATTAGCAAAAATGCCAAAAATATATTGACAAATTTTCAGAGGCGTGAGCAGATAGGGATAATTCATCGGCAAATCCCCAAACGGGATTTTTTTGGAGGCGAACAATCGGCATCGGAATCTACAAACAAAGAATCATTATGAAATCAAATTTTCAATCCATCTATTCACACCTTGGCATTTCCAGGCTGGCGGCAGTGCTTGGAATAGCTAGCTCCCTACTTCTGGTCACGCATAGTCGGGCCACCACGCTCATTTGGAACGGCGGCGGCGCAAACGGCAATTGGAGCAGTGCCGCCAATTGGTTTGGTGCGGGCACGCCCACCAACGGCGACACGGTGGTGTTCCAGGGCGCGGCAGGCCTGAATAACACGAACAACATCGCGAATCTCACCTTGAGCCAGATTCAATTCCGCAACGGCGGATTCGTGCTCTATGGGAATGCGTTCACGCTCACCAATAGCATTCTTTGCACAAATACTGTGGGCACGAACACCGTGGCTGCCAACCTTACGTTGGCGACAGCGGATGTGCAGTTGGTGGTGAGCAACGGCACCAGCGTGTCACTCTTCATGAGCAACTCAATCAGCGGCAGCGTGGGTGTCGTGAAGAGCGGCACGGGTAATCTTTATTACCGCGCCAATATCGCGAACGGCTATACAGGCACAACGCTGATCCGCAGCGGGCTGTTCATTTTTTACTCCGGAGCCGCTGACGCGGCTTTCGGTGGGCCGCTGGTGATTGGTGACGGTTCCGGCACCATCGCATACGCGCAAATGATGCTTGCGGGCGACAACATTCCCAACACGACTCCCGTCACCGTCAATCTGGGCGGCACGTTCGACTTGAACGGATTTAACGAAACGATTGGAGCTTTGACCATATCGGGCGGCACGGTGACGACGGGCACAGGCACCTTGACGCTGAACGGCAACCTGACCACGCTGGCCTCTGGAACTTCGGCCACGATCACCGGCAATCTGGCTTTTACTGGCGGGCTTCGCACCATCACCGTGGCGGATGGCGGTGCGTTTTATGATTTGAACTGTCTGGCCAATATCAAGGATAACGGCAACGGATTAATGTTTACCAACTCGCCGGCGGGTGCCAGTTGGGCGCGGCTGACAGGTAGCAATACCATTTCCGGCCCCATCATCGCGAATAATCTTACGTTGGACGAGGAGACCTCCTATTCGCTCGGTGCCACCAACCCGGTGACGATCGGCGGCAATGGCACGCTCTGGCTTTTCTCCTCGGGCTTTACGAACAAGACCCTGACCCTGCAGGGTGGGGCGATCTTGACTTCGCAAAACAACAACACTTGGGCTGGCCCGATTGTTCTGGGCGGAAATGTTTCAATCAATGCTTTTTCCACGGCGTCAACTTTGAATCTGGCCGGTGGCATCAGCGGCACTGGAAATATCGCCGTGACGGCGGACAACTCCGGCTGGTCACTACTGCTCTCCGGCAGCACGGCCAATACTTTTAACGGCGATCTTTCCATCCAAACCGGCACGCTTTTGCTGAACAACCTTTCGGGGTTCGATGGCGCCATTCCGCATAATCTTTTCATCGGCGACGCCACCCATTCCGCCACCAACCGGTTGCTGACGTTCAATCAGATCAACAACGCCTCCACGGTCACGCTCTACAATGGTTCGTTGCTGGATTTGAACAACAACATTGAAGGCATCGGTTCGCTCGTGATGTATGGGGGCAGCGTGACGATGGGCATCGGCTTGCTGGATATGTATCCGCCGGGCACCATCATCACGCCTTCACCGACTAGCGGGTCGTTGAACATCTCGGGCATTCTTGGACTGCAAACGCCGTGCACATTCTTGATCACCAACGGCCTGACCATCACGGCACAAATTTACGGCAACGGCAGCCTGACTAAGACCAGTTATGGTAGCCTTTTTCTACAAGGCTCAAACAGCTACACCGGTTTGACCTCGGTGCAGCAAGGCTGGCTATATGCGCAAAATAGTTTCGCCCTCGGGAACACCAACGCTGGCACGGTCGTCAGCAGCGGAGCCACGCTGGTTTTGCAGGGTGGCCTCGGAATCACCAACGAATCGCTCACGCTCAACGGTCTCGGCAATCCCGGCTGGATGGCCTTGGATTGTGAATCTCCGGAGACGAACTCTTGGGCCGGCCCCATTACTCTGAGCGCCGACAGCAACCTCGGAAACTTCAGTTCCGTCGGCCTGCTCCGCTTGAACGGCCCCATCAACGGTGCGGGTGGCTTGATTGCAGGCGGTCAATCTGGCTATGGGGGCACGTTGAGCCTCGAAGGCACCACACCCAACACCTACGCTGGACTGACGACCGTGAGTTCCGGCACAACGCTCGCGCTGAACAAAAACGCTGGCATCAACGCCGTTGCCGGCAACCTGGATATTTTTGGAACGTTGCGTTTGGGCAACTCGCGGCAAACCGCCCCCGCCTCCGACGTGACGATTGAGGCCAGCGGCTTATTTGATTGCGGGGTTTTCTTTGACTACATTGACGCCCTGTCAGGTGTCGGCAGCATGACTTTCGGAGTGGGCGGCTGGATTGAGCTTGGTTACAACAACGGCAGCAGCACGTTCAACGGGGTAATGTCCGGCACGGGTTACACCAGCGGCGGCTACTCCGTGGCCAAGCGCGGTTCCGGCGCCATCGCGCTGAACGGCAATAATACCTTCACCGCCGGCGCGTATCATATTTTTGGCGGCACGCTTTTGGTGAACGGCTCGTCGCCGCAGGTGCCGGCGATTGTGGACGTTGGCACGACGCTCGGCGGTTCCGGCACGGTCGGCACCATTGCGGCCAACGGAACCATTTCTCCCGGCAACAGCCCCGGCATTCTTAACAGCAGCAATGTGACGTTCACGGCCTCAGGACAATTGATTGCGGAACTCACTGGCCCGACGGCCGGCACCGGCTATGACCAATTGAGCGTCACCGGCACGAACACGCTTGCCAACGCCACGCTCACGGTGGTGCCCGCCTTCACCACGCCAGCCACGGTTGGCCAGCAGTTCACCATTCTTAACAACGATCTTGCCGACGCCAGCACCGGCACGTTCAACGGCCTCGCAGAAGGGGCCACAATTTCTGCGGGCGGCTATAAATTCACCATCTCCTACGTCGGCGGCACGGGCAACGATGTGGTGTTGGCACTGACAGCCATTCCTGCCGCCGTCGCTGGCTCTGCCGTCACGTCCGGGGATGGCAGCCACGGCCTTGATCCCAATGGTTGCAACAACCTCGCGCTCGTGATCACCAACACCTCCGGCTTGGCGATGACCGGCGTGAATGCGACGCTCTCCACCACCACGCCCGGCGTGTTGATCACACAGCCGTATGCCACGTATCCGAACATTCCCGCGAGCGGCAAGGGCACGAACCTCGCGCCGTTCCAGATCTCCACGCTGCCCGGTTTTGTGTGTGGCACGACCATCAATTTGCAGTTGATTGTGAACTCCAGCCTCGGCTCATTCACGATGAACTCCACCGTGACGAGCGGCGAATCCGCCGCGCCGACACGCTTTGACAACAACATCGTCACCAACTGCCCGGACATCGGCAGCATTGATTCTACCAACCTCGTCGCCTCATGGACCGGGGGAGGAATCACGAAAGTCGCTGTGTCGCTCTGGCTCGTCGCGCCGTTTGATTCAGACATGAGCCTGTCATTGATCGCGCCGGACGGCACCACGGTGCCGCTCGTCGCCGCCACCGGAGCCGGCGCGAACTTCGGTTCCGGCAGCGCCGATGGCAGCCGCACCACGTTTGACGATTCCGCCGCCACCGCGATCACGGCAGGTGCCTCGCCGTTTGTTGGGACGTTTCGTCCGCAAGGTTCGCTGGCCAGCTTCAACGGCATTGGCACGATCAATGGTTCGTGGCATCTGCACGTCGTGGATGGCTTTGGTTCCGGCAGTCCCGATACCTTGCGCGCATGGTCGCTATTTCTCTCCGGCACCGCCTGCGCCACCGGCAGCGGCGCTTGCGATTACTGCCTGACCGCCATCACGGGAACCATGACCAACACCGACCTGATCATGACGAACCGGCTGTTGCGGAACGGTGTCGAAGCCAGTTGTGGCGCGCCGAAAGCGTGGCCCTTCGCCGGTGATTTTGCGCCGCATCGTTACGATGTCTTTACGTTCACGAACACCTCCGCCGCCGACGCCTGCGTCACTGTCTTATTGAACGGCACCGGCGACGTGCAGGCGGGGGTTTATCTGAACGCGTTTGATCCGGCCAATCAATCCACCAATTACCTCGCTGATTCGGGCAACAGCACCGCGTTTGGTCCACAAACCTGTTCCGCCGAAATACCTGCCGGCGCAAAGTTTGCGGTCGAGGTCAATGAAATCACCACGGGCACGAACAGCAGCTACACCCTGCAATTAAGCGGCCTGCCGTGTCCGCCGCCCAGCCTGACCATCCAGCCGGTGACCACGAACACCGCGCGCCTCTCCTGGCCGACCTACGCCGGCGGCTATCTGCTCGAAGCCACGCCCTCGCTCACCGTGACCAACTGGACGAGCATCACCAACGAGCCGATTGTCTCCGCGCTCAAATACAATGTGACGAATTCCACCCTCACGCCGACCAACCGCTTCTATCGTTTGAAAAAACCTTGAGCGTTTAAAGACCAAATCAAAACACCCGCTCGCGTGGAACGTGAGCGGGTGTTTTTTATTTCAGATTTTCCAGTTCCATCGCCCACTTGCGGCAGAGCCAAAGTGGAATGAAGCCGAACACGCCAAACGAGCAATCAATCAGCCGCCACCAAAATGGAATCTCACGCAGCGCGCCAAACGTGAATGCAAACGGGATGACTAACACACAGGCGATCAAGCCAAAATCAAACAGCCAGCGGTTACGGACGGGGTCACGCAGGGCGCCGATGAAAACCAGCGCGATCATAAAGTGTCCGAACGCCAGCCAGTCCGTGCCATAAAACAAAAATGGCTGCTGCGCCTGCGTTTGCGCCAGCGCATCGCGCACGCGAAGCAGCCAGTCGGCGAGTAGGGATGATTTTCCATCCGCGCAAAAGTGGTCGGCCAGCCAGTTCACTTCGGGCCGCAGCGGAATCGCCGTCGCGCCGCTCACAAACAGGCCAATGATAAACAACCACGTCAGCAATTTAATGCGGCAGTGTAAGCTGGGTTGGCGCTTCATAAAAAAATCACGCGACGAGCCGCTTCGAATACCGTCTCAAAAAAACTGCCCTGAAAACAATCTTGTCCTATGAATTCTACCGGACGGTTAGCGTCCCAGATGAATGGCCGCAATACCCATGAAATCTGGCTGCCCAGAAAAAGATTGCCCATGAGCCAAGCGAGGAGGACGTGGCGCGCCACGCTTCCGCTGCCGGCCCACTGACGTAAAAGCGGTATCAGCCGGACATTGCCGATGACTCCGGCGAGCGCGACAAACACCGCCAGCGTCAGTTGCAGCATGGCATATTCTGGTGAAGCAATATTGGTTCGGCCAGTCAGCGGCGGCGCATTCCAGACGATGAACCACGCCACCGGACTCAAGGCGCCCAACACAATCGAGGTTATGGCGAAACTCATCAGCACCACGGTGAACGTCTGCCGGAAAGTCGCGTTCAGCCCGAGTAGCGGGGCGAGCAATCCATTGAGTAATCCATTCCCCAGAGTGGTCAGCAACATCACCAGCGGCAGTTTAATTCCGGTGTAGAGAGCTTGCGTGGGGTTGCGCCAATAGCCCGTCGCCGCGCCATAACTGCCCGCACCGATCACGATGCTAACGAGACAAAACCCCGCGAGCCGGCTGGGTTGGCCCATGACCCATTCATAAAAGCGTCCGGGTTCGGCGCGTAGAAAAGCGCCGATGGATCTGGGTGGGGCAAGGGGGGTGACCATAGTTGAAAGGCGTTTCCAATCAATACCGGTGCGCGGTGCCGTTGTTTTCTGAGGCTTCACGCAGCGTGTCAAACCAGTGGCCGAGGAAAAACTTTTTCTCCGTCGGAAAAAAAGTGTCGGACTTGCCGATGATGGGCCGCAGGGCGGTGGTCATCTGCACGGCGACGAGCAGAAAGATGATGATCCAGACATTCACGCCGGCTTGCGACTTGGCTTGCGCGTGGGAAAATCCGTTCTTCATAAAACGCACGCCGAACAGCGTGGCAACGAGCCAGAACGCCAGATGCAGAAAACCCATCCACCCGATGTAGTTGGTGGATTGTGAAAATATCCAGGCCACGGGCGCGAAGCCAACGAGCAAGATGGTCATCAGCATGAGCAAGCCGGCGAGTAATCCGCAGACCTCCGCGAGTCGTGATTGCGCGCCGCTCAAGCAGGTGAAGATGTAGAGGCTCGGCAGACAGATGGCGGCGGAGATGAACAGCCCGAGCGCAATTTTCACGGGCGCGGCCCAGAGTTGCGTGCCGCCGGAGAAGGTTCCGGCCACGACGCCATAAACGGCCGCGCAAAAAAACGCGACGAACAACATGCCGACGATTAATTTGCCCGCCCCGGGCTGGCGCAGTTGAAACAAAAGTCGGCGCGGTTGGCGCAGGAGGGCTTCGATGGCGGCGAAGGCGTGCGCGATCGGCACGCGTTCGGCGGGGTCATCGCCGAGCGGGCGTGGGCCCGATGGCGAGATGGCGAGTGGGGGATTCGGTTTATCGGCGAGCCTTTGGGCGGCGTCAGTTTGGGAAATCAGTGGTGGCACGGGATTATTTTCATTCATAGGTCAGTGGTGGTTGATTTGTTTACTGGCTCAAAATATGTGAGTGAGGGAATTAAAAACGTTTTCGTAGAAGTTCCCGTGTAAGGCTCCGTCGCGCAAAAATTGGACCGGTAATTCGGGTGAACCGATGAACGGGCGCAAAATCCACGAGAGCTGTGCGCCGAGAAATAAATTTCCTGAAAGCCACGCTAGCAAGACGCGCGAAGCCAAAACATGTCCGCCGCTAAGTTGCACGAGCAATTGAAATAGGCGCGCGTTGCCCACGATCCCGGCAAACATGATGATGCCGACGTGCGCGAGTTTGATGAGGTTGTAGACTGGAAGGGAAACTGCCTGCGCAGTCATCGGCGGCGCATTCCAGACCATGAAGGCGGTCAACGGACTGAACGCCCCAAGAATGGCGGACGTGATGGCGAAGCCCATTACCACGGCGGAAAATGACTGGCGGAATGGAATGTTTAAGCCGAGCAACGGTGCGAGCATCCCGTTGATGAGCGCATTGCCGAGCGTCGTGAGCAGGATGATGAGAGGAAATTTAATCGCGACAAACAATGCCTGTTGCGGATCGCGCCAACCGCCCATCGCCGCGCCGTAACAGCCTGCGCCTAAAAAAATAATTACCAGGTGCGAGGCGAATCGGCGGGCGTTCCACTCTGTGCTCCACGCAGAAATCGCCGCCGCCTCGCCGCGCAGGAGCGTGGAAAATTCGGCGGGCGCTGGCTGAGAAGTAGTAGGCACAAGTTTCAAAACGTTCGGGCGCGCGTGTGGTGCAGACACAGTTGAGCGAGCCATTCCGCCGGTTTGAGCGCGAGATAAAACGCATCGGCGAGCCAAGGCGATTTGATGCGCGCGGCGATGGCGGGGCCGATCTGGTTGTAGATTTGGCGGAACCGGGTGTGGCTGCGCGGAAATTTTTGGTGCCAGACATTTTCAAATTTCCAAAAGGTGACGAGTTGCTGGTTCGCCCGAAACGCTGCGCCGCGACGTTCAATTTCTACAAATGGCCCGACGAGTTTAGCGTGACCAGTGCTGGCGGCCGTTACCACAAAACAGGTTGGCGGCGGCGTTGTGGGCAACGATTCGTAAATGTGTTTCGACCAGAACCACGAAATCAGCCACGAGGGAATGGTTGCCAGCGTGATCCAAAAATAATTAGCAAATTCGAGCGCCGAGCGCCGGATGATTTGCACCGCGCGAACCACATACCAGACCGCGACGTAGAGCGGCACCAACTGCCAAACATACGGTTGCAGGCAGATCAAACCAAACACCGCGCACGGCACGGCGACGAGGGCGCCAACATAAATTCCCAACACCAATCGGCGGTCCGTGAGGGATTTATCTTTGAGCACTTCCACCCGATACAGCGCATAGGTTGCCATCAGCGCGAAGGGCGCCAACGTTAGCTTGGTCAAGATGAAGCAGTCCAGCCAACCGAACCGGCACGCGCCCTGCCATTGTAAATCATAGACCAGCAATGAACTCACGAAATAGACGAACAACGGCAGCACCACGACGAGAAAGGACATTCCCATCAGTGCGAGTTGTTGGCGCCACGGCTTTCCCGCCATGTTCTTGGGGATGCTCAAAGCGAGAAAAATTAGGATCAGGAGTATGGTCAACAAAGGTGCGCTCATAGCTTGGTGGTGCGTTCTGCGAGCCAATCATAAAGCAAAAAACTGCCGGCGAAATAGGGGAAAACGTCATCCCGCGAGTCGCTTACGAAAACCGGCAGATAAAACCAGCCGACGCGTTTAAACCAGGCAGGGTTCATGTCGTTCCTTTCTGGTTTGGATATGCTGCTCGACTTCGTTGATAAGTTTGTCCGGCGTTGAAGTTCCCGCCGTGATGCCAACCGTGTCTTCGTCGCGAAACCATTCGCTTTGTAAATCGGCTGCCGATTGAACGTGGTGGACGCGCGGGCAAAATTGTGAACACGTTTTAACCAGCTCCTGCGTGTTGTTGCTGTGCGCGCCGCCGATGACAATCACGACATCACATTTTCGCGCGAGTTCCACGGCGGCGTTCTGCCGTTGTTTCGTTGGCTGACAGACGGTGTCCGCGAAACGAACTTCGGATTTTGGAAAGGTTTTGCGCAGGAATTGAACTAGGTGCTGGACTTTATCAATCGGTTGCGTGGTTTGAGCCATGATGCCAAAACGCGCTCGCTCGCTAAGCTGCGCGATGTCCGCCTCGCACAACACAACATCGAACGCGGATAAATCTTCCGTCAAGCCGCGCACTTCCACATGGTCGCGTTTGCCAATGATGACGGGGTGAAACTGCTCGCTCACGAGTTTCAACAACGCGCGATGCGCCACGTGGACGAGTGGGCAGGTGGCCTCCAGCACGCGCAAGCCGCGCGCGCGCGCAGATTGCTGTCGGCGCTCGGAAGCGCCGTGCGCGGTGATCATCACGGTTGGCGTGGCCACGGCGGCGGCTTCGTTCTGAAAAGCAATGCCTTGTGAACGCAGATCAGCGAGCACGGTTTCGTTGTGGACGAGATCGCCCAAGATGGTGAGCGGCTCACGCTGCGCGGTGTCGAGCGCGAGCGCGATGGCATCGCGGACACCAAAGCACATTCCCAGATGTTCAGCGCGGAGGATTTTCATAAACACTTTGTATCACAAAGTAAAAGACCGCGCGGCGGGATTTCTGTTCAAACATTTTTATTTGGGTTTGTTTTGCCGGACGATTTTTTCCAGCAGATTGATATATTCGCCAAAAGCCTTGCGACCTTCGGTGGTGAGCGAGCAAGTGGTCAGTGGACGCCGATTTTGATAGGACTTGGCGACGGACACAAAGCCCCCTTCCTGCAGGGCGCGGATGTGCGTGGTGAGATTTCCATCGGTCATCGTGAGGGCGTCGCGCAGTTCCGTGAACGATAATTCCGGCGCGGCGGCGAGCATGGACATGATGGCCAGCCGCCCTTTCTCGTGGATCACGCGATCCAGTTGTAAGAAGAGATCCGGGTTCACGCGTGGGGAGTTTTCTTTTCGGTCAGATATAGATATGCGCCGTAAGCCAGATGCAGCCCGCCGAAGAAAAAGCCCATTAACAGATGTGGATTCAATTCAAATTGTCGCCAGCGTAAAAGCAATTCGGCGAAAAGGCCGCCGGAACAGAGAATAAAGAGCCAGCCAAATAGTTTCATTCCGCGCGGCATAAAAAATCCGGCGGCATGCACGGCGCATCCGTAAAATAGAATCCAGAGTAAACTTGTGATGATGGCAACTTCTTGATTGTCGGGAATTCCAGTCATCAAGACGCCGAAAAATAATCCTGCGGACAATGGTGGGGCCAATGCTTGGGCGACACGACGCGTGGGCGGCGACCAAAAAATCTCGCTGTCTTTCAGTGCCTGCCGCCGCGCGATGGCGAACGAACCGGCAATCGCAATGATGGCCGCTCCAATCCAAAGGCCACAAAAATCCCAGCCGCGATCGAGGTGAAAAAAAAGCCCAAAACCAGCCGTCGCGATACCAATGACGCCCGCGAAAAGCAAAATCGGCGCAAGGGCGCGGCGGTAGAGCGCGGAGCGTTCCATCAGGGTGCGGATGGTTTGCAGATTTTCTTCGGCCCATTTCGGATTCATGGGTTTTACTTTGCTTTGCAAAGTGAGTTTTGGCAAGCGGGAATTTTTAACCACGGATGGACACGGATTAACACGGATGAGGCAGAGCACGGCGTTAAAAATCTGTGTCCATCCGTGTCCATCCGTGGTTAATATTCATTGCCGATGCCGCCGCCGAAGAAAAAATACGCCGCTGTCCGTGCCCGCTCGCAAGTGCTGGCGCAGTGGCGGGGCGTGGATTACGCGCCGCTCGAAATCGCGCGGGCAACGCCGGCGAAAACGGCGGCGGAATTTTTGCCGGCGTTAA
The DNA here is from genome assembly GCA_025362675.1 of Limisphaerales bacterium. Lineage (GTDB taxonomy): Bacteria > Verrucomicrobiota > Verrucomicrobiia > Limisphaerales > UBA11358 > UBA11358. The sequence continues at coordinate 11,568 of JANYFN010000212.1, forward strand.
TGAAGTCGCTGCGGTTGGACGCGCGGCAGGCGGAGGCGGAGGTGGTGAAGGTGTGGAATGCGTTGATTGATCCGGCGGTGACGGCGCACGCGCAGCCAGCGAATCTGCACAAGGGGACGTTGTTTGTGAACGTGGATAGCAGCGCGTGGTTGATGGAGATTGTGCGTTACCGGCGGAAGGAAATTTTAGAACGCTTGCAGAGTAGTTTTGGTAAATCGGTGGTGCAGAAAATTTCGTTTCGTATCGGGTGACAATTATTTAACCGCAGAGAACGCAGAGTGCGCAAAGATTTTTTATGCGGAGGTGTTGGTTGCAATGGTTGGCCCCTCACTGCGGCCCTCTCCCCTAGGAGGGGCGAGGGAGAAGAATTCCCGAAGTCCTTCTGACGGCCTCCAACTTTTGTGACGGCCTCTTTTGTTTGTCCTCCGCTTTGTGTTCTCTGTGTTCTTTGCGGTTAATTTATTTGCACCGGAAAGTAGAGGTGGAAGGCGAGGCCGTGGCCGGGTTCGCTGGCGGCGATGATTTCGCCGTGGTGGACGTGCATGGTTTCGCGAATGAGAAACAGTTCGAGGCCAATTTTCTTGCCATTACTCCGACGGAGATGAAAGGGATCAAAGATTTTTTCCAGGGAGTTTTTATCCAAGCTCGGGCTGTTGTCGCGCACGGTCAGGCGAACGTGTTCCCCCGGTTCCAGCAAGCCAAGTTTTTCCGCAACGGAAATGGTTTCGAGCGCTATGGTTATTTCGCCGGTGCGCTCGGGCAGGCCGTGCCAGGATTGGAGGCAAAGCTCAATGAGGGCTTGTTGGATTTGGGCGGCGTCGGCCAGCACGGGCGGGCATTCGGCGGCGATATGAGTATGAAGCTGGACCTTGCTGGCGATGATGGTGCGGAGGATGGGCAAGGTTTCGGTGATGACGTTTTGGAGTTGGGTCGGTTTGTAATCGGGCAGAGTGCGCTGGGCGAGTTCGCGGAGTTTGATGACGAAATCGCGGGCGCG
>JANYFN010000217.1 GCA_025362675.1 Limisphaerales bacterium
AAAAAGGCAAGGGCGTTGAGGTTGTTGACGAAATTGTCGGCGGCTCGATTCCCAAGGAATTCATTCCGAAGGTTATTGACGGCATCGAAGAAGCCATCAAGGGCGGCGTCTATGCGGGCTATCAGGTCATTGACATCAAAGTCGAAGTCGTTGACGGATCGTTCCATGAAGTTGACTCGAACGAACTCGCGTTCCGTATGGCTGGAATTTTCGCGTTGAAAGACGCGTTCAAAAAGGCCGGCCCGATCTTGCTCGAACCGCTGATGAAAGTGGAATGCACCACGCCGGACGAGTATCAGGGCGATTTGCTCGGCGACATCAACCGTCGTCGCGGCACCATTGTCAGCATCGAAGCGAAGAACGGTCAGACCGTTCTCAACGCGAACGTGCCGCTCGCGGAAATGTTCGGTTACGCCACGGCGATCCGTTCGCTGTCGAAAGGCCGCGCTTCCTACTCGATGGAGCCGCTGACCTTCGCGCAGGTGCCGAACAGCGTGCTCACCACGATTCTGGATCAGGCTGCGAAGAAGCCCGCCGCGCGCACCTAATTCATTCTGAAAAATTCAAAGAGCCGGAACGAAAGTTCCGGCTCTTTTCCTTTGACCTGATAGAGGTAAAATTTTAGTTGCTCACTGGCGAGTTTGATTGCGGCTTATGAACATCGCTACCAAGCTGGTAGCCGAGGTTGACCAAGTTAATCTTCTGGTTGTGATTCCTGAAGTTTTGTTAGTGAAATGCCGGGGTCAATTTCCCTCCCGTTTTTCGACCAGTGCCTTGGGGATGAGCACTACTAAAATCACGCCCGCCAGCGTCACGCCAGCATTCAGCCAGATTAGGTGGTTCATGTTTTTATTCAGCGCATGTTCGTAAAGTGTGGGGCCAATTTTCCCGCCGATCATTAGACCAATGTTCCAGACGCTGATGAGCAACGAATAGCCCAGCGCCTCGCTGCCTTTCGGTGTCGAACGCACTGCCAGATCGAACAGTGGCAGGTAGGCGAGATATTGCAAAAATGTTCCAACACCCTCAATCGTCGCTGCGCGCAACATGTAAGGTTCGTAGGCGGTGTAAAATAAATACGGGAGCGCGGAGAGCGATGTTAAAAAAATCGCGGCATACAACGATGTGCGCAGGGAGGCTTTGCGGCACCACCACGCATACAAGGCCGAACTCAATAGCGCCACGCCATAGCCCGCCAACCCCAACCAACCCAGCGCCGCATCACTGTAATGAAGTTCGATGGTCTGGTATTGATAGAAACAAGTGCTGCGGAAGGTGGGCACGGCTTGAATAAAAAAAAGTAACAAAGCGGGGAGCAACATTTGCCAGCGGAGCACGTTTTTGATTTGGGTCCAGATGGAAACGGTCACGTGGAATAATTGCGCCATCGCGGAACGTCCATGTGCGGCTGCGGGCGGCAGTGGTGGTTCACGCAGCCAGAACCACGCGGCCGTAAACATACACAGCAACGGCAACAGCGCTGCCAGGCTGGTCCAACCCAGCGCGTAGGTGGCCAATAATCCTCCGACCGGCAAACCAATCGCCGCGCCAAGGTTTTGAGCGAAAACGCGAAGTGAACTTAATCGGCCGCTGGCATTAAACCGTTGCCCCGCCTCGACCAACAATCCGCCAGACGTGGTGCTGCCAAAAACAATCGCGGTGTTCATGCCGATGGCCAGGATCAAAAGCATGTTGTAATTGCTCGGAGCTAAGCCCATCCACAACCACATCGCGACCGCCGTGATGGCGCTTAGCAAAAGATAAATTCTCCGCCGCGAACCAAACAATGGCACGCCATCTACAATCAATCCGGCCACGACTTTGAAAGTCCACGGCAACATCGACAGCGAAAAGAAGGTCGCCGACTTATCGCTATCCAGCCCCATGCTGGTGAGCAGATGATTGAACGGCAGATAACCGAGACCTTGTAGCTGAACAAACGTCGTCGCAAACACGCCCGCCGCCATCACCGTGGCTATCGGCCACAGGCGCGGATCGCCGCTGGGAACGGACGAAATCTTTTCGGCTTCAGAATTCATATGAGAAATATTTCCTTCGTTGCTATTCGCGAATTTTTTTACCAGCGGACGACTTCGACCCGATCCTCATTCTGGGGCAGTCAGTTATCGTTCGGTCGGAAAAATGCGGTGCCACCGCCCTGCTCGGCCGCCACAATTCATGGCGCGAACAAATTTAGCCAGCCAATTCACTTTCCGTCGGTGCGGAAGGGTTCGGCGGGAAGGCCGGCGGCGTTACAGAAATTGGGCTGGGCGAGTTCAGACCACGCAAAGCGCACGGTTTTCGGTTTGGCGACGCCGGCGGCAGAAACCTCCACGGTGTCGCCCACAATGGTTGCGCTGGCGGGAAGAAATTTTCCATCGACGCCCGCCACGGTGAACCATGAGAGCGGTTGACCATCACGGCTCTTCAGTCCGCCTTTGGTAGGATCAAACTTCAACACCGCCTTGGCGCCGGAAATCTTCATCCTCGAAAATACCGGACCGGAGCTGGTTACTTTTTTCTCGTAGGTCTCATCGAGCGCCAGCAACGCAAGGCGATGGCCAACCGTTGCTTTATCGCGTGGATGAATATCATTGAGATCATCCACGAGATCCGTGGTCACGACCATGCCGGCGTTCTTGATGTGGCGGGCAGCCCGCGATTGCAAACTCCAAAACTCGGGGAGAATCTCAGGAGATTTCACACGCGCAATTTTTCCGCTGAAGTATTTGAACGGCGCGATCTGGACGAAATAAAACGGGAAATCGCCTTCGTGCCAGACCTCGCGCCAACCGCCGACGAGTGCGGCCATTTTTTCGGCGTAGGTCAGGTAATCCACGTCGTTTGTGCCGCCCATGCAGTTAGATTCGCCTTGATACCACAGCGCACCGCGCAGCGCGAACCCGGCGATGGGCGCGATCATGGCGTTGTAAATCGCCATCGGCCGCGTGTTAGGAATCTTGTTGGTGCTGACCACAGGCACAGCGAATTTGGCCAGCGCGGAAGTTTTTTGGAAACCAATCGGCGGCGTCCACGGCTCAATCCGCGTGCCACCCCAGGAGGATTCGATCAAGCCGATTGGCACATTCAGATTAGTGAATATCTCGCGGCCAAAAAAATATTCAGCGGCGGAAAAGCTGATGGTGTTGAGCGTATTGGAACTGCATTCAAGCCAGCCGCTATTTTTGGGCAACTCCGTTTGCGGCGTCGCAGCAAGGGTTTTCTCGATTTTGAAAATTCGGATGTTCGGATAATTTGCCGCCGCCAGTTCGGCCTCAGCATTGAGCGTAGGTTTTTGACCGGACTGTTTGCCGATGGGTTTTTCCATGTTCGACTGCCCGGAGCCGAGCCAGACTTCGCCGACAAGAATGTTGGTGAAAATTTTTACCGAGGAACCCTCGATGATCAGATTTTCCGGTTTGAATGATGCTCGAAGTTTATCGAGCTTCACGAGCCACTTGCCGTTTTTATCGACCTGCGCAGTTTTTATCTGACCGGAAAATTTCACCGTCACTTTACCGCCCGGCCAATCTTCCCGACCCCAAACTGGAACGACTTTCTGTTGCTGGAGAACCATGTTGTCGCCAAAGATTTCCGCTGGATGGACGGACATCGGGCTTACAACGCTAAATGCCATCGCGTTCGAGGCCAAACTAAAAATCGTCGTAGCCAAGCTCAATAACCAGGTAAATTTCATCCGCCTATTTTCCGCATCCGCCGCTGCTTGGCAAAACTATTTTGCCAGCGCGCGGCGGTTTGCTACGCTTGGCCATGCGAATTTTTATCTGGCTCCTCGGCTGTGCTCTGATCGGTTCGGTTCACGCGGCGGAGATGCGTTTTAATTTCGGCGATTTTCCGCTGGGAGCAGCCCCGACCAATTATCAAACTTTGCTCGTGGGCGGTGGCCGCCCGGCAACGTGGAAAATTTTGATGGACGAGGTGCCGTCCGCTTTCGCACCGCTCACGGCCCGCGCGGCGAACACGGCGAGCCGGCCGGTGATGGCGCAGACCAGCATGGACGGTTCCGATGAACGTTTTCCCATCTTGCTGTTGAGCGACGAAATTTTCCGCAGTTTCAAGTTCACCACGCGTTTCAAAATGGTGGATGGCCTCACCGAACAGATGGCGGGCGTGGTCTTCCGTTTTCAAAATGCGTCGAATTATTATGTTGTCCGGGCGAGTGCACTTGGCAAAAACGTGCGGTTTTACAAAGTGGTCAATGGATTGCGCTCCAACCCGATCGGGCCGAACGTGGACATCGGCGTCGGCACGTGGCATACGCTCGCGGTCAATTGCGAGGGTAACCAGATTTCCATTTTTCTCGATGACAAGGCGATCATCCCCATGCTGGGCGACAACAGCTTCACTGAAGGTCGCCTAGGTTTTCTGACCAAGTCAGACGCGATCAGTTATTTTGCAGATGCGTCCGTGGTTTACACGCCGCGCGTCCCCGCCGCACAAGCGATGGTCAATGCCATCATGGCTAAACAGTCACGACTGCTCGGCCTCCGCGTTTATGTGGCGGAGACAAACAGTCCGGCCACGCACATTATCGGCAGCAAAGACCCGACGGAGATCGGCAACGCTGGCACCGAGGCGGAAGAAAATGCCATCAAGAATGGCGCGATTTATTATGGCCGCGAAAAAGGCGCGGTGATGGTGACCCTGCCCTTTCACGACCGCAACGGCGAATACATCGGGGCCGTGCGCGTGAAAATGAAATCATTCATCGGCGAAACCGAAAATGCCGCCGTCACCCGCGCCACCGCTATTCTCACCCTCATGCAGAACTACTGCACCACGGCGGAAGAATTGCGGAAATAAAAACGCATGACCATCGCGATTGTCGGACTTGGTTACGTCGGCCTGCCGCTCGCGCTTCAGTTTGCTCGCAGCGGCGTGCGCGTGCTCGGCATCGATGTGGACGCAAAAAAAGTTGCCTCACTCAATGCCGGTCGCAGTTACATCCGGCATATTCCCGCCACGGAAATAAAAAAACTCGTTCGGGCCGGGAAATTTGCCGCGACGACTGACTTCGCCCGACTCAAAAAGGTCGCGGCAACTTTGATCTGCGTGCCGACGCCGCTAAAAAAAAATCGGGCGCCGGATTTATCCTTCGTTTTGAACACGGGGAAAAGCATTGCGCCGCATTTACAGCGCGGACAGCTCGTGGTGCTCGAATCTACGACCTATCCCGGCACGACGGAAAATGAATTGCGCGCCGTTTTGGAACGCGGCTCAAAACTGAAAGCAGGCAAAGATTTTCACCTCGCGTTTTCCCCGGAACGCGAAGACCCCGGTAATCCCAAAAACATCGCCCAGATTCCCAAAGTCATTGGCGGCTACACGCCCGCTTGTCTCGCCGCCGCCCAGCAGGTTTATGCCCGCGCCATCCGCACCTTGGTTCCCGTCGCGAACTGCCGCACGGCCGAAGCCGCGAAGCTGCTCGAAAATGTTTTCCGCAGCGTGAACATCGCGCTCGTGAACGAACTCAAAGGCGTTTATACCGCGATGGACATTGACGTTTGGGATGTGATCGCCGCTGCACGCACCAAGCCGTTCGGCTTCATGCCGTTTTATCCCGGCCCCGGCTTGGGCGGCCATTGCATCCCGATTGATCCGTTTTATCTCGCGTGGAAAGCGAAACAAGTGGGCCAAGAAACGCGCTTCGTGGAACTGGCCGGCGAAATTAATCGCGCCATGCCGAGCAAAGTGATCAGGCGCCTGACACAAGCAATGGCGGCGCAAAAAAAAATCTTGCGCCGAGCGCGCGTGCTCGTGCTTGGGCTTGCCTACAAAGCCAACGTGGACGACGATCGCGAATCGCCGAGCTATGTGTTGATGGATTTATTGAAAGCCCGCGGCGCGAAGGTTTTTTATTTTGATCCGCATGTGCCCGTCATCAAGCCAACGCGGGAACATCCGCATTGGGCCGGAACAAAATCTGTGAAATGGAACCGGAAGACAATTTCCAGTTTCGACGCGGTATTGATTTCCACGGCGCACGACGCGGTGAATTATTTGCAACTCGCCGAGTGGTCGCCCCTCATCGTGGACACGCGAAATGTGATGTCGCAGTTCACGTCTGCGCCCGGAAAAATTTGGCCAGCCTAATGCCACCGCCCACAACTATAAATTCCACGCGTCATCTGCTCCTTGTTCCGACCGCGAAAGTGTTTCATCCTTGTTCCAATGAATTTGCGGCGTGATTTATTGCAGGGCATCGATCGGTTTTTAGCGATGGTGCCGACCCAGACGCGCGAGCGCGGGCGCAGTTATCTCGCAAACGGAAGCGTGCTGAAACTGGAGTGTGTCGCGGCGGACCACCTTTACTCGGCGGTCGTGCGCGGCGGCACGGACTATTTAGTCGGGCTGGAATTTTCCGACCGGGTTTGGGTTTCAAAATGTTCCTGTCCGATGCAATACGACTGCAAACACGTCGTGGCCGCGATGCTGGAATTGCAGCAACGGGCAATCCTGGAATTGCAAAAATCGTTAGCACTGTTGGGCGAACCGATTGTCGTGCCGCTGAAAAAGAAATTACTTCGCAGTGTGCCCCAGCCGCCAGCGTCGCCCTTGTGCGTGCGGCTAGGTGTGCACCTTGACCGGGAGCTGAACGCCGTGGAAGCCGCATTTATCCGCAAGGTGCAGATGTTTTACGCGAACGCCGCCATACGGCCAGTCACGGGGGTAGATTTTGCGGGCATCTCGGGCGGATCGAGCGGTTACAATTTCGGCGAGCCGTTGACCCTTTGGCCGGAGTTTCCGCGCGATGATTATTATTGCTGGCTTTTTCTGGCGTGGGAATTGCGGCGCCGCAAAATCGCCCGCCCCGAGTTCATGAATGGCATCACGGATTTGAGCCTGATTGAAACGGAGATCGCCGAGCGTGAACGGCAGGTGGAAATTGCGCACTGGCAACATTGGTTTCGTGACTTCGAAGCGACCGTGCCGGCGCCGGACGCGACGATCCTAGACTTGCGGCTGATGCTGCATGACGACGAGGCACGGTTGCAATGGCGCACGGAGCCGGACGCAAAATTTGTCGAACTGAAACAGGCGCACGCTAAAAAATTTGCCGAGCAATACGAGCGCGGCACGCTCACGCTGGCGGCGGAATCGTTACCGTTGTGGAGCGCGGTGTTCAAACCTTGGAATTATGAAAGCTGGTGGTTGTTCAAATATAGCAACGCCTCCGCGCGGCCAGCGTTGAATCGTCTGCTGCGGATGCCGCTCGCACCGGACCGCATCGTCACCGTGAATCAGCAACCGCTGGTGCGCGTGGCCGAGCCGCTGCGCCTGCAACTTCATCCGCCCCAAAACGGCGACGCCAATTACGAAATCGCGCTCGCGACGGCCGACGGTTCAGCGCCGCCGACTATTTTTTGCACGCTCGCCGGGCGACCCACGTTGTATCTCACCGAAGGGGGATTATTTACCGGGCCACCGGCGGACGCGCTGAACAAGGAGCTGCGCAAATCAATTCCCGCGCCCGCGCTGGAGACGGATGACGGGCTGCGTTTCCTGCACGCCACTGGAATTCCCTTGCCCGAACATCTGGCGCCGCGCGTCCGCACTGTGCCCGTGAAGGTCACGCTTTCGTGCGAGCTTAAACCGATTTATGTCGGCAGCCCAACTGAGGAGATTTGCATTCGCGTAGTGGCGAAAGCCCCCGGAATGGTTGCGGAAAAATTCACCCGCGATGGCTGGGAGGAACAGCCGGGCAATTCTGGAGGCAAAAAAATCAAGTTGCCGCCGGACGCCATCACCGTGCAAGACCGCACGGAGCAACGGCATTTTCCCCGCTTACTGGACGCACTCGGCGTGAAGTGGGATGGCTTTCCAGCCGAGTGGAAACTGCGCGTCACCAAAAAAACGCCGGAAATTTTTGTGCCGTGGTTGAAATCGTTGCCGCTGGAAATCGAGCTGGTGTTGGATCGTGAACTTGCCTCGCTCCGGGACGAACCGGTCAGCGGCAGCGTCTCGCTGGAGGTCACCGAGTCGGCGCAAGATTGGTTTGATCTTAAGGTCATGCTCAATGTCGGGGATACGAAGCTCACGCCGGAGGAATTAAAATTATTACTCAATGCGCGCGGGGGCTATGTGCGGCTCGGCAAAAAAGGCTGGCGGCGATTGCAATTTAATCTCACGCCGGAAGAAGATGAACAGCTCGCCCGGCTCGGTTTGCACGCGAAAGATTTCTCCGATGAGCCGCAGCGGTTCCACGCGTTGCAATTGGCGGATGCCGCCGCAAAAAAATTTCTCGCGCCCGAACAAGTTGAAAAAATCCAACGACGCGTGAGCGAATTGAAAACGCGCGTCGCCCCCGCGCAGCCATCAACGATCAATGCCGAGATGCGGCCGTATCAAACCGAGGGCTATCATTTTCTCGCTTACCTCACGGAAAACCGTTTCGGCGGTGTGCTGGCGGATGACATGGGTTTGGGCAAGACATTGCAGACGTTGGCGTGGCTCGCGTGGCTGCGAACTCCCCTGCCCCAGACGCCAGACGCCAAAACTCATCCCCCATCTTTAGTCGTCTGCCCAAAGTCCGTGACCGATAACTGGCGCGCGGAGGCCGAGCGGTTTTATCCCAGCCTACGTGTCCGTATCTGGCGGGGCGAACCGGCGGAGGAATTGATCACGGCACGCGAAACCTGCGACCTCATCGTCATCAACTATTCGCAGCTCCGTTTTCTTTCGCCCACCATCGCCAGTGTGCCTTGGCTGGCGGCAATTCTGGATGAAGCGCAATACATCAAAAATCCTGATTCGCAAACCGCGCAAGCCGCCCGTGCGTTGCAGGCGGATCACCGGCTCGCGCTCACCGGCACGCCGATTGAAAACCGGCTGCTGGATCTGTGGAGTATTTTTAGTTTCGCTATGCCGGGCGCGCTCGGCAACCGCGCACATTTTATCCGGCGCTTCGACGGACAAGAAGATCCCCTCGCCCGCCGTCGCCTCGCCGCGCGCGTGCGTCCCTTTCTGTTGCGGCGCACGAAAGGTCAGGTGGCGAAAGATTTGCCGGATCGCGTCGAAGAAGATCTGTTGTGCGAAATGGAAGGCGACCAGAAAACGCTTTACCGCGCCGAACTCAAACGGGCGCGACAATTGATTCTCGGGCTTAAATCGCCGAAGCAGCTCAACGAAGAACGGTTCAATGTTCTTACCTCGTTGCTGCGGCTACGACAGATCTGTTGTCACCCGGCGCTCGTGGATGGATCATTGCGCGAGGCGGAAAGCGCCAAGCTCCTCGCGCTGGAAGATTTGCTCGAACCGCTGATGGAAGAAGGCCATAAGGTGCTCGTGTTTTCGCAATTCGTCACCATGCTCGATCTGCTCCGGGAAAAAGTGAAGGCGCGCGCGTGGCAACATTTTTATCTCGCCGGCGCGACGGAGAATCGCGGCGAACTCGTGAAAAAATTTCAGGCGGCGGAAGGCGGCGCGATATTTTTAATCTCACTCAAGGCCGGCGGCTTTGGCTTGAACCTCACGGCGGCGTCGTATGTTGTGCTGTTCGATCCATGGTGGAATCCGGCGGTGGAAAACCAGGCCATTGACCGCACGCATCGCATCGGCCAGACGAGCAAGGTGATGGCGTATCGGCTGCTGATGAAGGACAGCATTGAGCAAAAAATCCGCGTGCTGCAAAAGTCGAAAGCGGCGCTGATGGATGACGTGCTGGGCGAAGAACGGTTCTCACAAAGCCTGACGCTCGATGACTTGCGGTTTTTATTTGCGGAGTGAGCTGAGCAAGACCGGGAAAATAATCCACCCAGCGGAGCAATTCCGAACTGAGAATATAAAATTATTGACGGTTTCGACGCTTTCGGAAAATTGATGGTTTTGTTTTTTGCGCCTTGGTCTATTTCGGCCGGGCCTGGTCAAAGCTAGAATTTGCTTGCGGCCTTGCGCGGGAGGCTTAACTTGGCGTCCATTCATGGTGGCCTCCAAGAGCAAAACTAAAAAGTCCCCCGCGCTGCGGAATAAGTCCGTCAAAGTTTCCCCGACGGCGAAAGCAAAAAATTCCCCGCCCGCACCATTGTTTGCGCCGCCCGCACCAGTCGTCGCCGGTTTCGCTCCGGCTGCCAACGCGCCCATTCCAGCTCCCACCGAAGGCGACACGACGGCTTTCATCCGTCGGCAGGAAGATCGGTCGGATATGGATAGCGCCATCCGCCTTTATCTGCGCGAGATCGGGCAAGTCAAATTGCTCACGGTGAAAGAGGAAAACGAACTTGCCAAGCGGATTAAGAAGGGCGACAAAGCGGCGCGGGAACACATGATCAAGGCGAACCTCCGCCTCGTCGTAAAAATCGCCCGCGATTACGAAGGTATCGGCCTGCCGCTGCTCGATCTCATCAGCGAGGGCAACATCGGTTTGATGAAGGCCGTCGAACGCTTTGATCCAAAAAAAGGCGGCAAGCTTTCGACTTATGGCTCATGGTGGATCAAGCAATCCATCAAGCGCGCGCTGGCCAATCAATCCAAGACCATTCGCTTGCCAGTGCATCTCGTGGATAAAATTTCCAAGATGCGGCGTATGAGCATGAAGTTGCAGGAACTGCTCGGTCGCGAACCGACGGATGAAGAATTGGCGGCGGAGCTTGATACCACGGCCGCGCGCGTATCCGCCATGCGCACCTCATCCATCCGCCCTGCTTCGCTCGACGCGCCGGTGGGCGATGATGATTCCAGCAATTATTCCGAAATCGTCGAGGACGAACGGGCAACCAACCCTTACGACGAACTCGAAGACAAGACGGTCGTAAACATGTTGCAAGACATGGTCAAGCATCTGGACGAACGCGAAGCGACCATTCTGCGCTTCCGTTTCGGACTCGACGGTGGCAACGAAAAGACCTTGGAAGAAGTGGGGGAAAAATTCGGCGTCACGCGCGAACGTGTCCGGCAAATTCAAAATCTTGCACTTCGAAAATTGCGCAAGATGATCGAACGGCTCGAAAAAACCAAAGCAAAACAAGACTGAATCATGCCCGCCTCTGTTACTCCGCAGGAAATCGAACACGCCATCCGCAACGTGCCGGACTTTCCCAAACCCGGCATCCAGTTCAAAGACATCACGCCCGTTTTGGCCGATGCGCGGTTATTTGCGGGCACGATTGAGTTACTCACCAAAAACTTTGCACCCGGCAGTATTGATGCCGTCGTCGGGATTGATGCCCGCGGCTTCATCTTCGCCGCCGCCGCCGCGACCAGGCTCCATGCGGGATTTGTGCCTGTCCGCAAAAAAGGCAAGCTCCCTTACCAGACCATCGAGGAAGATTACGCCCTCGAATATGGCCATGCAACCGTGGCCATACACACTGATGCGTTGAAACCAGGCGATCGCGTGCTGCTCGTGGATGACTTGCTCGCAACCGGTGGAACTGCCGCTGCCGCGACCTCACTTGTAAAAAAACTGGGCGCTGAAATCGTGGAGATAAATTTCCTCATCGAACTAAAATTTCTCAATGGTCGCGACAAGTTGAAGGGTTACTCCATCCGCTCCCTAGTGACGTATTGATTTGGTGAAATGCCCATCCAGAAAACTTTCTGGTTAAAATTCGTATCCAGTAGCGGGCTGCTGACGACTACCTGATTTCCACGCACTCACAACCCTTGGGAAAATACAGTTTTGGCGAGTTGTTTAGACCCGGCCAGTTTTTGGTTTTTGCTTGGGACGGGAAATTACTCCGGCATGGTCATAAGCTTTTCACCAGTGTAGGGCTGGGGAGCTTTGCCAACTTCCGCACGGACTTTTTTGATGTCGTCGGGGGAGACCTCACCCATCTTATTACCCCATGAACCACGAATGTAGGTCAACACGGCAGCAAGATCGGTGTCGGAAAGTCCCGCCCCCATCGCGGCCATGTTCATGTTCCAATCTTTGCCTTCAACCTTGATCGGTCCGCCCAAACCTGCCAGCGGAATATGTGCGAGGCGTTCAGCGCCCTTAGTCATGACCCACTCGGAACCGGACAACGGCGGAGCTTGCGCGATTTTCCCGGCCCCATCATTACCGTGGCAGGAGCCGCAGTAGGTTTCGTAATTTTTTTTGCCCGCAGCCATCGCGACCGCCGCAGCAGATTTCGGCTGCGCTGCTTCAAGTTCTTCCGAGGAATTGTAAGGGGCGTAAACTCGCACATCAAACCAGCCGCCTTTCTTGTCGAAGAACGCGAAGCCGAGGAATAGGAGTAGGAGCGTCACCACGAAGATCCACATCGGCACGGTCGAACGCGTCGCGGTCGGTTCGGTGCTGGACGGCAGGGAACAGGATTTGGATTCGTCACTCATGTCGTCGTTCATGGTTTGGTGGTCGCGGGCGTGAACGGCGCTTCATACAGCGGCGCGTCGGCGCGCAGGCTCAAGAGATAGGCTACCAGTTGTTTCGCCTCCGGCTTCGGCACGACTTCATAACCAGCGGCGGTCGCAAATTCGGCGGGCAGATTCAGCGCGTCGGGCGAAGCGACGCCGTTAATTTGTTTGCGGACTTCAAACAAAAATTTATACGACGGCATCGCGGATTTTGCGGTGACTGATGACGGTGCGTAAAGATGTTGCAGATGCACGGCGGCAACGGGTTGACGCGCACCGATGTTCGCGAGGTCAGGTCCGGCGCGAAGACTGCCGAGTTGCACGGGCGCGTCGTAGAGATAATCAGCCGCGACGCTGCGGCGGACGGCGTGGTAATTAGAAATGTCGGCTCCAGTGGCGGTCAAGTGCGTTTCCGTTTTTCCACCGACGGCGGAAATTTTATCAGCCGCAATATCGGCAGCTTCTTTGTTCAAGCCAGTCAACGTCAAAGTGGAAATTAGATTACTCACCGCCGTCGGATTGATTTTGCCCGCGCTGGTCAGCACGACTTCAAACGAAACGCCGTCCTGCCGGAGTTGCATGGTGTGACAGGCCACGCAGCCGTTCGCGCGATAAATTTGCTGGCCAAGCGTGGCCTCGCCGGTGCGCTGCTGCGGCCAAGTATCGCCGGTGACCAGCGCAGTGGTCAGCTTGGCCGTGCCGAGTTGCATCGTCGGCGCGACCACAAATCCGATCCACGATCCACCCAACGTGAGGAGGATGGCTAAGAAAATGGAGAATCCGCTTTTCATGATTTCACCTCGCTATTTTCCAGCGGTGCGACCACCGCCGCCGCCACGGTTTTCACCAGCGCGATTTTCCACTTCAAGGTCATCAAAAATAAATTCGTGAGGAGAAGCAAACTGCCGAGAAGCAGCAGCACGAGGCCGCCCATGCTCAACTTCAACCAGAATTTTCCGGCATTCGGTTCAAAGTTTGAGTGGCCCTGCTGCACCCCGGCGATCAGCAGCGGAATCACGAACAACGCCACGCCAACAACGGAGAGGAAAAATTGCCACGGCACAAATTTTTTGAACGGCAGCGGCTTGTCCATGATGAGCGGAACGATTTCGTTGATCGCGCCGAGCAAAACAATCGTGCCGAAACCGAGGATGTGCAGTTGCACTTGCGCCGCGCCAAACCAAGTAAACTCCAGCACGCGGCTGTATTGCGGGCAGGCGGCGGCGACTAACAACACAGCCGAGGGCAAGAACATCAAACCGCCCAAGCGGATGTAGCCATAGGTGCTGCCGCCACAAAAAAGTTTTGCGCCGCGCAAGGTTTTCACGAGCACGATGGCCACGGCGAGAATGGGAATCACCAACATCATGGAGGCGAACTGGCTCAAGGTGGGCAGCCACGCGGGAACGGGCGCGCCGGCAGGAATGCCGGCCCATGTTCCGAAAAACATCAACGTCCAGAACGCGAACAGCGCGTAGAATTTGCTCCGCAGCGGCTGACCGGTGAGCTTCGGCAGCAAGTAAAACACGACACCGAGGCCGACGAGCGCCAGCCAGACGAAAATAAAATTGTTCGTGAACCACCAGTGAACGATAGATTGCGCGACGCCGCGCACCGGCCAGTTGGTGACGAGCAACAGATTCGCAGTGGAATAAATCCACGGAAACCAGAGCAGCGCGGCGAGTAGGAACCAGTGCGACGGATAGAGTTCGCGTTCTTCGCGCTGGCCGAACGTGGCAACGGCGGAAATGGCGATCAGCACGAAAGCGACACCAAGAAGCATCGCGCTGGCGCGGGGAAATTCCAACCACGCGAAGCCGGAAGTATTACCGGTGAGAATCGCCACGAGTCCGACCAGCACGCCGAGATGCCAGAGGTGCGCGGCGATGAATGGCAGCGGCGAGAGCACAAGTTCCGTCTGGCTCAAGCGCGCAAAAATCCAGAGCATCACGCCGAGCGCGGCGGGAACACAAAAGCCATAGACGAGCAAATCGTTCGCGGCAGCTTGTGCGTGGCCGTAGGACAACATCGGACAGCACGCGAATATTTCCGGCTTGTGAAACGTGAGCGAGGCGATGACGGAAAGGGCGAGTCCGAGGACGAGCCACAACGCCGCGCCGTTGAACAACACCAGCAACGGCAGGCGGCACGAAGCGTCGATCGTGGCGTCTGGGGTCTTGGCTCTGGGGTCTTGGGTCTTCATCTCGTCATTCAAATGAAACCGCTTTCACGGCCACGGTGGATTTTTCCAAACGCACGGCCAAATCCGCGCGGGCGGCGGCGGCGTCTGACCATTTTTGCGCGGCGAGTTTCAGCGCGGATTCAATCGGCAGATGCACGATGCCGCGTTGGCTGTCGGCGAGGGCAAGCGTCTTCAATTCTTTTTCCTCCACGGCGGTGATTTCCGTCAGCGCCTTCGTGCGAACTTCATCGCGGTCAGCATCAATGGCGGGCGCGGTCACGGACAGTTTCATGACCGCAGTGGTCGCCACCAAGATTACCACGCCAATAATAAAACCGAGGGCGGCACCGGACGCGCGGTTGATTTGCAACAGATTCATTTGGCACCTCCCGGACTGGTTTCGCCCAAGTCATAAACGACATTCGCGCTCACGCCCATCGCTTCGAGCAAACGAGGATCGCGCTGCGGATACGGCGGGTTGGCGTTGAATTTTTTCAGGAAAACTTTGGCGAGAAATCCGCCCATGAACATCAGGCAGCCGAGCGGCAGCCAGATCCATTTCAGCGGATAGCCGTCGTGATGCGCGGCGGGCAAAATGTTGAACGCGAGATCCGCCGCGTGCATCAGCCACGCCCACAGGCAGACGGGAATGATGACCTTGAAAGTAGTTTTAGCCTTGACCGGCAGCAGCAAAAAGAACGGCACGAAGAAATGGCCGAAGATCAAAATCATGCTCAACGCGAACCAGTTTCCGTTTTCGCGGATG